>DYZK01000103.1 GCA_020741275.1 Corynebacterium urealyticum | reverse complement strand
GCTTAGCCAGCTTCTTCTCCTTCTTCTTGCCGTCCTCGAACAGCTCCTCGGCGCGGTCGCCGAGCTGGTTGAACGCGTCGGTCGCGTTAGCCATGCCCTTCTCCTTCAATTCATTCGTTTCGTTATTTAGATCAGAGATACCCTGGCGCGTCCTGCTGCGCAGCGAATTGCGCTTGGTGGCCTTCCGAGCCTTCTTCGCGGACTCGGCCAATGGGTTATCGAACTGCGTAGCTGGGGAGGTTCCTTCCGCTAGCGCGGTGCTCTCCTCGTGGGCTGCGTGCAGCGCACGAGCCTTCGCAAGAGCCTCGGCTGCGCCGTCCTGCTTACGCATTTCCTCCGCAACAGCACGGATGTGAGCAGGCGAATCAGCCAGCACGGCCTGCTGCTGCTCGTCCGTCAAGGTCACATTTCGTTGATCGCGAAGCGCGTCGAACTCCGCGAGCTGCCTACGTTGCGCGCGGTTCTTCTGCGACTTCCGCAGCTGCTTAGCGATAGTCAGCGCCAGCTTGAGGGTATTGGGATTCATCTAGGAATCTCCTCTTGCGTTGAAATTTCACCAACAGTCCCATGATAGGCAAAGCCCTCATATCCTGCCGTGTAGTTTCCCCAAATCATGCTGCAGCAACCCTGACTGCTAGCCCCGCAGCTGCCGCTCTGCCGGCTGCCGAGCAGGCGCCGCGGAGCGCGGCCCTAGAAGCCCAACTACGCCCGCCCTGGAAGCCCGACCACACCGCCCCGCCTACCGCCGATTGCAGTACACTGGGGCGCGTGACTAACAAGACTGAAACCGCAATTCTGCACACCAACTACGGGGACATCTCCATCGACCTCTTCGGCAACCACGCGCCGAAGACCGTCGAGAACTTCGTCGGCCTGGCCAACGGCACCAAGGAGTACTCCCAGCCGAACGCCCAGGGCAGCAACGAGGGCCCGTTCTACGATGGTGCGATCTTCCACCGCATCATCGACGGCTTCATGATCCAGGGCGGCGACCCGACCGGCACCGGCCGCGGCGGCCCGGGCTACCAGTTCGAGGACGAGTTCCACCCGGAGCTGCAGTTCGACCGCCCATTCCTGCTGGCTATGGCCAACGCGGGCCCGGGCACCAACGGCTACCAGTTCTTCATCACGGTGACGGCCACCCCGCACCTGAACAACCGCCACACCATCTTCGGTGAGGTCACCGACAAGGAGTCCCAGAAGGTCGTTGCGAAGATCTCCCGTGTGGCCACCGACCGCATGGATCGTCCGAACGACGACGTGGTGATCGAGTCTGTCGAGATCACTCAGTAAAACCCCTGTGAGCGCGACCTTCGTCGCGATCAACGTGACCGTCTATGCAGCCATGGCGCTGCAGGCGGTCTTTCACGTATTTCGGCAGGGTTTCTCCGGCCGCGGGGTCGTCTACGCGCTCGAAAGCCCGCTCAGCGACTCCCAAAATTTCGGCTGGCAGCTACTCCTCTCCGCGGAGCAAATGGCGGAGCACGGCCAATGGTGGCGCGCAGCCACCGCCTCGATCGTGCACCTCGACGCCGCCCACATCGCCTTCAACATGCTGGCCATCTACTTCATCGGCCAGGCAGTGGAGCAGCGCTTCGGCCACCGCATCATGGCCGGCATGATCCTCGCCTCCGCAGGTGGCGGGGCTCTTGCCTGCCTCACCCTGCAACCAGAAGCCACCATGGGCGGAGCCTCAACCGTCGGCTACGGCCTGCTGGCCATGCTGCTCGGCATGAAGCTCGCGGAGCGGGAACAGATGGCCTCGGCCATCGTCATGGTGCTGATCTACTTCGCGTGGACGATCTACACCCCCGGTGTGTCGCTCTGGGGCCACGTTGGCGGCTTCCTCGGCGGCGGGGTCAGTTATTTCGCCGTTCGCGGGCTGCTCGGGCCAACAGCAGGTCCGGCACAACTCCGCCGGGCCGAAACCGGCGCGCTGATCATCGGTACGGCAGCGCTCATCGTGGCCGGCGCGGTTGGCGTCCTGAACTAAAAACCCGCCCTGGCAGCCAGGGCGGGCAGAAAAGAAGAAGGGCTACTTCCAGCCCATCGTCATCAACAGACCAACGATGAACAGGCCGAACCCGATCAGGTAATTCCACGGGCCGAGGGTGACCATCAGCGGGATGGACGGGCCGGCGATGTAGTTCACGACCAGCCACGCCAGACCCAGCAGCATCAGGCCCAGCATGATCACGATGTACCACCGTGGCGTGCCCGAGGCGTTCAGCTTCACCGGGGTACGGCGATCCACCCCAGCGGCAGCGCTGGAATCGAAGTTCTCCTCCGGGGAATTGATCTTTGACTTAGGCATAATTCGCTTCCATTAAAGGGCAGTGCTTCCAGCTGCCAAGGCAGCTTCCAATACAACGGCCAATATTAGCAGCTACACCCGACAATCCCGCACCACACGGGGCATGGCGGCACAGGTGCAACACGACAGCGATAGAATCAGCCCATGCGCATCTTGGTCGTCGATAACTTCGACAGTTTCGTTTATAACCTCGTCCAGTACCTCGGGCAGCTCGGCTACTACGAGCAGAACTGCGTGGTGTGGCGCAATAACGCACCCGAGCTCGGGGGCGAGGCAGGTTTCGACGATGCCGCCCTCGCCGATGTGCTTGCTCAGTTCGACGCCATCCTGCTGTCCCCGGGGCCGGGCGAGCCCACCGCTGCGGGGCACCTCATGCAGGTCATTCGCGTGGCAGCGGATAAGGGCATTCCGCTGTTCGGCGTGTGCCTCGGCCACCAGGCCATCGGCCTGCACTTCGGGGGCCAGGTCGTGCGAGCCGACGAGCTCTACCATGGCAAAACCTCGCCCGTGACCCACGACGGAACCGGCGTGCTGCGGGGCATCCCCAGCCCGTTCACCGTCACCCGCTACCACTCGCTGACCGTCGATCCGGGCTCCGTGCCCGAGGAGCTGGCGGTCACCGGACGGGTGGATTCCGGGATGATCATGGCGATGCGGCACACCAGCCTGCCGGTGCATTCCGTGCAGTTCCACCCCGAGTCCGTGATGACCCAATATGGCCACCGCATGCTCGCGAACTGGCTGATCGAGGCCGGTTTCCCCATCGACGAGGCGCTGCTCGGTCGCATCGAGGAAGAACAGCTCGCCGTCACTGGCGCGCTGAGTAATTAGGAGCGGTGGCAGCTAGGGGCGAGGTCCACGAGGGCGGACGTCCACGTTGTAGTGACGCCCACGGCGACTTGCCTGACGTGGTCGGCGACCCGGCCTGACGCCCCCGTCGCCCCCGGAGTTAGGGGATCAGGCGGAAGATGAAGACGTCCACAGTGACCGGGGCGTTCTTGTCGAGCGTGGCGCCCTCGGACGGCTTCTGACGGGCCACGCGGTCCACCCGACCCAGATCATTCGTCGGAACATCCACGCGGCGCAGCTTATCCGGGGAGCCCTCCCAGCCCGCGGCACGCAGGGTACTGAAGACCTGGCCGAACTCCTTACCGGAGACATTCGGCATGTGGAACTGGTTCCCGCGGGAGACCGTCAGGGTGACCTCGGAGCCCTCACGCAGGTGGGATCCCTCGTCGCTGACGCTTAGGACCTTGCCCTCCGGCTCCGTGGAATCGACCTCATTGACGATCACCGTGAAGCCCGAGGACTCCAGGTTGGAGCGCGCACCCTCGACATCCTGGCCCGTGACCACCGGGACACGAACCTCTTGCGGGCCCGTGGACACCGTGATGGTGACCTTCGTGCCCTTAGAGACCTGCGAACCCTGCGCCGGGGACTGCTCAGTGATCTGCCCCTCCGGCACGGAATCGCTGGGCTCCTCCTTCACCCGATTATTCAGGCTCAGGCCGGCTTCCTTCAGCAGCTGCGCTGCCTCGGAGGTGTTCTTACCCGTCAGGTCGGGCACCTCAGTGATCTCCTTACCGGAGGACACCACCAGCGAGATCTCCGTACCCTTCGGCACCGAGCTATTCGGCCCCGGCTCCGTGCGGATCACGCGGCCGCGCTCGATATCGGCGTGCGGGCGCTCCCGCACGCGCAGCTCCAGGCCCAGGTCGTGGAGTTTGCGCTCGGCCTCGTCCTGGGTGAGGTTCTTGACGTCCGGGACGTTGACCGTTTCCGCCGTCGCGGCCGATCGGTCCGAGGCGACGTATGCCCAGGTCCCGGCGCCCAGCAGGGCGAGCACCGCGAGGATCGCCACGACCGGGATCCACCAGCGACGTTTCGGTTCCTTATCAATCAGCGGGGTCTGTGTGTCGGGGTAGTTCCCGTGGACCGGGGAGGACGCCGACAGCGCTGCTCCCGTAGCATCCCCGCCGGCGGCCGCCGGGTACGCGCCCGCAGCCCCGCCGCCATGAGCGCCGGCACCGCTGGCCTGGTCTGATGCGTGCTCTCCACCCTGGGCGAACTGCGATCCGCCTAGGTTGTGCTCCGCCGTGCGCTGCGTGGCGCTCGCGGCACCGGCGGCACCCACGCCGGCGGCGCCGAGGCCAGCGGCGGCGGCTGTGCCCGCGCCCGAGGGCTCTTCTACGCGGTGCCGGCCCCCGCCAGAATCCGGGGTGCCAGCAGCGCCCGCAGGACCCGCGGCGCCCGGCAGCTTCGCCACCAGCGGCACCTGATCCTCGCTCAACCGCCGCAGGTCCAGCGCCATCTCCTTGGCATCCGCGTGCCGATCGTCCGGATTCTTCGCCATCGCGGTCAGCACGATGGCGTCCAAACTATCCGCCTCACGGTGGGAAAGATGCATGCCCTCGACCGTCGACGGTGCCGGGGGGGCGTCCTGAACATGCTGGAAAGCCACCGAAAACGGCGACTCTCCCGAAAACGGCGGCTGACCCGTCGCCAGCTCGTAGAACACGCAGCCAGCGGCGTAAATATCGGAGCGGGAATCCGCCGACTTACCGCGCGCCTGCTCCGGGGAGAGGTACTGCGCGGTCCCGATGACCGCGGCCGTCTGTGTCATCGCGGAAGAGGAATCAGACAGGGCACGGGCGATACCGAAGTCCATCACCTTCACCGCGCCGGTGTTGGTGATCATGATGTTCGCGGGCTTGATGTCCCGGTGGATGATGCCCGCCTCGTGGCTGAAGTGCAGCGCCTCCAGGACCTGGGACATGATGGCGGCGGCATCCGTGAGCCGCATTTTGCCGTACTCCTGGACGATGTCGCGCAGCGTTTCCCCCTGCACGCGCTCCATCACGATATAGGGCACGGAGCCATCCTCCGGCGGGGTCTGGCCGGTGTCATACACCGCCACGATCGCCGGGTGGTTCAGCTTCGCAGCGTTCTGAGCCTCGCGGCGGAAGCGCTCCAGGAAGTTCTCATCGCGGGCGAGGTCCGGCCGCATCATTTTGACGGCGACCTCGCGGCCGAGGAGCTCATCGACGGCGGCATACACGTCCGCCATGCCACCAGTGCCAATCTTGGCACCTAGGTGGTATCGGCCACCGAGGATCGCCCCGTCACGGTCCACGACCGACCTCCTCTGATCTTCCAATTCACTGTGTACTGCCGCGGTACGGCCCGGGCGGTTGCCCGCCCGAATTCTGCTTCAAAGCCGGTAACTTTACCGCGCCACAGTTCCCATTACTACTTTAGTGTTTTCTTCGCCTCGGAAAGCCCGGTCGCGTAACTGGATCCCGGGCGGCTGCTAGATCGCCTGCAGCCCCAACGCGCCGACCTCGCGATCGACCGGGTTGGTGGTACCCGTCCCAGTGGGACCCTCCGCGTTATTCCCCGGGTTGGGCTGGTCGCCACCCGAGTTCGGAGCCGACGGGGCGGGGTTGTCGTCCGTCGGGACCGTTGGTTGGGACGGTTGCGACGGCGGGCGCGGGCTGCTCGGTGTGGGCTGCGTCCTCGTCGGCCCGCCCGGCTGCGTCGACGGCTGCGTGGGGCGCTCCGGACGGGTCGAGCTGGTCTCGTCATCTGGGCCGTTGTCCTCGCCCGGCTGGGTTTCCTCCGGGCGGGGCTCCACCGGCTGCGGCGGGACGTACTCCTCCTGGGTGGGGGAGGTCGTGACCTCGCTGGTCACGGTCTTCGTCTCTTGCTCAGGGGTCGAGGAATCGGAATCGCTGAAAAGGAGGTAGCCGATCACGCCCAGGCCGAGGGCCACAACAACCCCAAGCACGATCCACGGGGTGGCGGAATTGCGCTGTTGACCGCGCCGACCTGCCGAACGTTGGGACGCCGCCCCTGCAGCACCCGCCGTACCGGCCTTGCGCGGCCCTCGGGCGGGACCCTGGCGTGGCGGGACGGCCGTGCCTTGCCCGGTCACCACCTGGCTGAGTTCGGCGTTGGAATCCCCAGTTGCCGGGGCGCCAGCGTGAGCGGCGAACACATCCGTGTGGGCGGCGGCGTCGGTAGCGGAGACGGCGGCCGGGCGTGGGGCCGGAGCCCCGGCTAGGACAGCGGCGGCGGCCTCCGCGAGCTCCTGCCCGTCGGCGTAGCGGGCCCGCGGGCTCTTGCGCAGGCAGGTGTTCACCAGCTCGCGCAGCGGGGGGCTGAGCTCCTCGGGGAGCGGCTCCGGCTGCTCGGAAATATGCTTGATCGCCACCGAGACGGAGGAGTCCCCGCGGAACGGCCGGTGACCAGCAAGGACCTCATAGGCCACCACGCCGAGGGAGTAGACATCGGAGGCGGCAGTGACCTCCCGGCCCTGCGCCTGCTCGGGGGAGACGTACTGGGCCGTGCCCACCACCATGCCGGTCTGGGTCAGCGGCACGGCCTGCGCGGCCTTCGCGATACCGAAGTCCGTGATCTTCACCGTGCCATCGGCGGTGAGCAGCAGATTGGCGGGCTTGATATCCCGGTGCACCGTTCCGGTGGCGTGGATCGCAGCAAGGCCCATCGCGGTCTGCCGGATCAGGTCCAAGGCCAGCGGCTCCGGCAGCTGGCGCTCGCGACGCAGCACATCCGCCAGACTCTCGCCACGGACATACTCCATCACGATGTAGCAGAACACCGCGCGGGTCTCCTGCGTGGGCTGCGAGCCGTCTGCGGAGATCTCCCCGTAGTCGTAGGTGGCGACCACATTCGGGGAATCGAAGTGCTCCGCGGCCTCCGCCTCATTGCGGAAGCGCTCGCGGAACTCCGGGCTTTCGGTGTACTCGGGCTTCAGGATCTTGATAGCCACGTCCCGCTGCGCGACGGTATCGCGGGCGAGCCACACGGTGGACATCCCGCCCCGGCCAACGATCCAGCTCAGCTGGTAGCGCTCACCCAGTAGCCGCTGGGTGTACTCGATATCCGTGCGGTCCGGCTGGTGCTGCTCTGGGTGTTCAGTCATTTTTAGCGCTGCTCCTGCTCCGCGGCTGCGATGACGGCACGCCCGATCGGGCCGGCCACAGCGTTACCCGTGGCCCCCTGGCCCATGCCGCCACCGTTTTCCACCAGCACGGCCACGGCCACGTCCGCCTCGGTGGAAAACGCGATGTACCAGGTGTGCGGGGCGGCCTCGCCGCGAACCTCGCCGTGCTCGGCCGTGCCCGTCTTCGACGCAATGGTGGCCGAGCCACCGCCGCTACGTTCGGAACCCTGCATGAGCTCCTTGAGCTGGTCAGCCGTCTCCTTCGGGATCGCCCGGTTCAGCCGCTTCGGCTTCGTCTCCTTCAGGGTCTTCAGATCCGCGCCTGTGATCTTGGAAACCAGGTGCGGCTCCATGCGCACGCCACCGTTGGCGATCGTCGCCGCGATCACGGCGTTCTGCAGCGGGGTCAGGGACACATCGCGCTGGCCGATCGCGGACTGGCCCAGGGCCGCCTTGTCCGGCAGGTCGCCCAGTGTCGAGCGCTGCATGCCCAGCCCCAGGCCCCCGTAGCTATCGCCCACGCCGAAGGCCTCCGCGGTCTTGCGGAAAAGATCATCGCCGTGCTTGACGCCCAATTCGACGAAGGGCACATTGCAGGACTTCTCGAAGGCCACCCGCAGCGTGGTGGTCTCCCCACCCGCGCAGCGCTGGCCGTCGTAGTTCTCCAGGGTCGTGACCGTGTCCGGCAGCGTGGTCTGGCTGGCGGCGCTGACCGGAGTATCCGCATTATCGCCAGCCTGCAGTGCGGCGGCCGTGGTGATCACCTTGAAGGTCGAACCCGGTGGCTGGGTCACCTGGGTCGAGCGATTCAGCAGCGGGGAACCTGCGTCCTGGCTCAGGGCCTCAAAGTTCGCGGCCGCCGCCTCCGGGGACTGATCCGTGATCGCGCTCGGGTTATAAGACGGCGTGCTGGCCATCGCCAGCACCGCGCCCGTCGAGGGGCGCAGGGCCACGACAGAGCCGGAGTAACCCTTGCTGGCCAGCTCGTCGTAGGCCACTTGCTGCACCTGCGGGCTCAGGGTGAGCTCCACATTCGCGCCGCGCACCTCCTTGCCGGAGATCTGGTCCCACATGCGGCGGGCGAAGAGACTGTCATCCTCACCCGAAAGGATGGAATTCTGGCTGGCCTCGATACCGGCGGCGCCGAAGCGGTCGGAGAAGTAACCCTCCACCGAGCCGAAGGCCTCCGGGGCGTAGACGTAGCGGCGGTTGTAGTAGCCGTTATCGTCCCGTACGGACTCGGCCAGCACCTGCCCGCCGGCGGAGATCTGCCCGCGCTGGCGCTGCTTCATGTCATAGAACTGGCGCGCATTCAGCGGGTTCTCCGCCAGCTCCTTGGTCTGGAAGGCCTGAATATAGGTCAGGTTGATCAGCAGAATGACCGTCAAGATCATGCTGAAGATGGCTACGGCTTTAATCGGTCGATTCACGCGAGCTCACCTTCCCCATTGTTCTGCGCAGCCCCCTGCTTCTCGTTGGACTTGTCATCCTTCCCGCCGGACTTGGTGCCCTCGTCCTGCACCGCGCGCCGGGCGCGGGCAGAGTCGGAGATCCGCAGCAGGATCGCCAGCAGGATGTAGTTCGCCAACAGCGAGGAACCACCGTGGGCAAGGAACGGGGTCGTCAGACCGGTCATCGGCATGAGCTTGGAAATACCCGCCACGACAACGAAGACCTGCACCGCGACCGTCAGGGACAGGCCAGCGGCGACGAGTTTGCCGAAGGAATCGCTGGCGTGCATGCTCACCGTGAAGCCGCGGAGCACGAAGATTGCGTACAGCAGCAGGATCGCGGATAGGCCGATCAGGCCGAGCTCTTCGCCGAAGGCGGAGAGGATGAAGTCCGACTGCACCACCGGGATCAGCTCCGGGTAGCCCTCGCCGAGCCCCTTGCCGGTGATCCCGCCGTAGGAGAGGCCAAACAGGGACTGCGCGAGCTGCAGACCCCGATTGTGGAAGTCCGCGAACGGGTCCACGAAGTTCGCCACACGGGTCTGGATTTTGTCGGACACCTGGTACACCGCGATCGCGCCGACCGAGGCCAGTCCCACGCCGAGCACCACCCAGGAGGCGCGCTCCGTCACGATGTACAGCATCCCCAACACGGTGGCGAAGAGAAGCAGTGCCGGGCCGAAGTCGTTCTGCGCGGCGGAAATGACCATCGCCAGTCCCCACACGAGGAACAACGGTCCCATGTCACGCATGCGGGGGAACTGCAGTCCCAGCAGGCTCTTGCCCGTCACGGAGAACAGTCGGCGCTTGCTGACCAGCAGCGCGGCGAAGAACAGCAGCAGCAGGATCTTCGCGAACTCGCCCGGCTGGATGG
This sequence comes from Corynebacterium urealyticum, assembly GCA_020741275.1. Lineage (GTDB taxonomy): Bacteria > Actinomycetota > Actinomycetes > Mycobacteriales > Mycobacteriaceae > Corynebacterium > Corynebacterium urealyticum_A. The sequence continues at coordinate 23,822 of DYZK01000103.1, read as the reverse complement.
AGAAGGGCCCGATAGAGATCCACACGTTGGCGTCCGCATTGAGGCTGGTCGGCCACACGATTGGCAGCGCGAGCAGCACCAGCCCCACCAGGCCCATCAGGTAGGCGTAGTCCTGCAGCGAGCGGTGATCCTTTAGGAACACGAGCACCGCCACCAGCAGTCCCACACCGACAACCATCCACATGATCTGAGACTTTGCCAGGGACATGCCCGTGGCCAGGTCAATGCGGTAAATCATCACCAGACCCAACCCATTGAGCAGCGCGGCGACGGGGAGTATCACCTGATCCGCGTCGGGGGCCACCCAGTTCATCACCACGTGCGCGACCAGGAAAATGAGGAAGAACCCACCGACCAGCAGGAAGATGCTGGAGCTGAGCTCATTGCCCTGAGCCAGCTCCAGCGACACGACCGCCATCAGGGTGACCACTGCGGTGAGCAGCAGCAGCCAGGCTTCAGTCTTTCTCTTAAAAAAGCCCTTGGTCAATTCACTTCACCTCCCGGCAGGACACGCCGGGGGTCGTCAGGTCCTCAGCGCCCTTCCTGGCGGTGCTCGTGGCTCGGTCTGCGCTTGGGCGCTTCCCATCGTTCTTCTTCTCGCGGGTTACGCACACCGGCAGGGTTTCCTCTGCCAGTCGGTTCACCTGCTCGACGACGGCCTGGTAGCTGTCCTCCGGCATGCTCTCGACGGTGCTTCGCGCGGAGGGGGTCAGGTCGGAGGTCAGGAAGAGGTGGCAGTCCTCGGAGGAGCCATTATCTGCGCCGATGAGCCGCACGGAGGCAGATTCATCGAGGCAGATCCGCTGGTGCGTGGAGCTCAGGGAGAGCCCCAGTGGGGAGCCGTGCACCCCGTTTTTCACGACGATTTGCTTGCCCTCCACGGCGACGAAGTAGGTATCGCCGATTTTCTGGTAACCGAAGAATCCGGCGATCCCGAGCCCCACGACGAGGACGAGTGCGACCACCAGGGCGATCCAGCCCCGTCCCCGCTTCTTTTTAGGGACGTCGGTTCCGTCCGCGCTGGTGGAATCCGCCGCGCCAGCTGCGGGCGCAGCGACCGGCGCCGAACCAGGTTCGCCACGCGTGGCTGCCCCAGTCGGCTTCGAAACCTCCTCGGGATCCTTCGGGGGCCGAGGTGCCCGCGAGCTCGTCACGCTGGCCCCGCTGGCCGCGGCGCGAGCCGCGGGCGTGTCGAAGCTGCGGCTTTCCTTCCTAGTGGGGGAGGCCGCACCAGCCAGCACCGGGGTTTCCGGCAGTGGGCCGCGACCAGCGGAACCTGCCGCGTCATCCTCGCCCGCGGCGTCGTCCTCGATAGCTGCGAGGTCCACGACATCCGCGACGACGACGGTGACGTTATCCGGGCCACCGCCGCGCAACGCCATCTCGACGAGGCGATCGGCTGCGGTGGCAGGGTCGTAGGCGTTCAGGATCTCCCGCATCGTGTCGATGCTCACCGGATCGGAGAGGCCGTCGGAGCACAGCATGTAGCGGTCGCCCGGCAGCACCTCAAACTCCGTGAGGGTTGGCTCCACGGGCCGCCCGGTAAGAGCCTTGAGGATCAGGGACCGCTGCGGGTGGGAGCTGGCGTCCGCAGCGTCGAGCTTGCCCTCGTCAACGAGGGTCTGGACGAAAGTATCGTCCTTCGTGATCTGCGTGAGCTCCCCGTCGCGCAGCCGGTAGGCGCGGGAGTCACCGACGTGGCACATCGCTGCCTTGCCGTTGCTGAACAGGATCGCGGTGAGGGTGCAGCCCATGCCCTCCAGCTGTGGGTTCTCGTCCACGTGGGAGGCGATGCGCTCGTTGCCCTCATCCACCGCGCGCTCCAGCACGGAGATCAGACGGCGGCGCTCATCTGGCTCGTCCAGGAGCGGGGAGTCCAGTGCCCGCAGAGTGTCCACCAGGAAGCGGCTGGCCACCTCGCCGGCCGCGTGGCCACCCATGCCATCGGCGAGGGTCAGCAGGCGTGGGCCCGCGTAGGCGGAGTCCTCATTATTCGTGCGCACCAAACCGCGGTCGGAGGATGCGGCGAAATCTAAAGCCAAGCGCTGATCCGTCATTGCTCCATCCTCACCTGGGTCTGCCCGATCCGGACTTCCATGCCCTCGGCGAGCCGTTCCGGCTGGTCAATGCGCTGGCCGTTCAGCCACGTGCCGTTGCGGGAATCCTGATCCTCGATGAACCAGTCGCGGCCCCGGCGGATGAGCCGGGCATGGGTGCCCGACGCGAAATCATCCTCCAGCTGCAGCGTGGACACCGAGGAACGGCCGATTGTGATCTCGTCGTAGCCCTGGAAGTTCAACGTGGTCCCGGTCAGCGGGCCACTGGTGATGATCAGGGACCTCGGCGGATTCGTGCGGTGGCGCGTGCCCCGGAAACCGCTGCTCGACGTGCCACCAGCCAGGCCAGCATGGGGGGCGGCGTAGCCCATCGGCGCGCCACCGGCAGCGGCCGCCCCGGGGCTCGCCGCGTAGTTCAGATCCTTGCGTAGCGCGCGGAGTGTCATCCAAATGAAGAACCACAGCAGCACGAGCAGGCCGATCTTGACCACTAGTAACAGCGTGGTGTGCACGGTCTTCACTCCTTATATATCGGGCATACGCGAGCAGACGGGCCGCAGGGGCGGCCGAACTGTCCGGGTTTTAACCCTAGTTTAGTGAGCAGACACGCGTATAGGGGGAGGAGTGAATAGCCAGGCTCCCACGAAGACTTCGGAAAACCCCTGAGGCAGAAAAACGACAGTGGCTGGAATGCCCTAGTGGTGGAAGTGAACCTCGATCTCGGAGTGGCCCACGGCGATGACGTCCCCGTCGGCGAGCAGCCAGTTCTCAATCGGAGTGCCGTTGACGGACGTACCGTTCGTGGACTGCAGATCGGTGAGGACGGCGTCGTAACCATCCCAGGTGATCTCCGCGTGCTGACGGGACACGCCCGTGTCTGGGATGCGCAGGTCGACGGTCTTCCCGCGCCCGATGAGGTTGCTACCTTCGACCAGGTCGTAGCGGCGATCGCTGCCGTCCCGCAGGGTGAGGGTGACGGTCAGTTGCTCGGCTTCCGGCCGGGGTTCGCCCGTCCCACCGCGGATGGGAGCCTCCTCATTCGCTGCGTGGGTGATCACCGTGGTTCCGGGGTAGCTGTGCTCCGGGTCGACGGCTCCGTCCTGGTCCTCGCCGGCCGGTGCCGCGGGGTCTTCCTGGACGGCCGGTCCGTCCTGCTCAGCGGCGGAGTAGCTAGCGTCCTCGGTGTTCGTATTCTGTCCACCGTCGACGGACTGTGCGGGGGACTGGGCCGTGCCAGGGTGGCTCGAATCGGAGTGCTCGGCACCGTAGCCCGTGCCCGGGCCGGGGTGGACGACCGAACCCAGGCCCGCGCTCGCTGCGCCCGTCTGCGCGGGGAAGGAATCGCTGTCAGCGTCATAAGCCTGGGCCTCGACTTCACGCACCTGGCTGGGGTCTTCCGGCCACTCCCGCTGACCGGGGGCGACGTCCTCGTCCGGAAGGGAGGAAGAACTAGCGGAGCTGGAAGATGCAGCAGAGCTGTGTGATTCAGCAGAGCTGGAAGATTCGGTGGCGCTGGCGTCGGCGGCATCCCCTGCGTTCTCCTCCTCGGTGGGGGAGTAGCTCTCGGGGATCTTGAAGCGGGAATCGGCCTTCAGCTGGCCCGTGTGCAGATCCTCCTCGACCCGAAGGTCGACCGTGACCTGGTTATTCGTCTTCCACCCCTCGTTGCGGATGAAACGGCTCAGGCGGGCGGAAAGGTCGCGGACCAGCGTGGGGTGGCTCTCCTTCAGAGAGTCGTAATCACGCTGGGAAATCGAGACGATGAAGAAGCTCGGGGCAAGCCGGTTGCCCTCGCTATCCACCATTACGGAGTCCTCGGCCTGCTGCTTCAGCATCTCGTCGATCTCGGTCGGGACAACTTCGCCACCGAATACCCGCGCGAAGCTGTTATCCAGGCCCCGCTGCAGTGCGCTATCCAGTTTGCGAAATTTTCCGAAAAGATCCATCGATATTTTCCTTCCTTGGACGTCTAGGCCGTCTAACCAGAAAGGCCGCGATGGGTGAATCACTTTAGCCTCGTGGTGCTTCGCTCGTGGTGAGGGGCAGGTCGCGCTGTGCAACGCGCTGCCGCAACGGGATAGACGTACACATGTCGAACGGCCATTATACGGGGATAATTAGGTGGGCCCGGGTTAGTGCAGGTCACGTGGTAATTTTGTTGTGGTCTATAGCTCGTGATACGCTTCATCCTGTTGCAAACGCACCCGGCGTTAAGCCCACGCTTTGCACCCATGCGTACCAAGCTTGACGGCTTGGAGCGGATGAAGCCACGGGCGAGTGGCGGAATTGGCAGACGCGCTGGCTTCAGGTGCCAGTGTCCTTTACGGACGTGGGGGTTCAAGTCCCCCTTCGCCCACAATAGCGACCTTGGGTCGCAGGAACCGGTGGTTCACCTTTTATAGGTGGCCGCCGGTTTTTCTTTGTGCACGACTAGGCTGGGGCGGGGGCTCCTAAGATGTGGTGCATGAGTTCTGAAGCACGCAGCACGAGCACAGACCCGCTCCTTCAAGCCCCGGCAGGCTTCCGCCTGCGCCGGGTGAGCCCGGCCGACATCCCCCAGATCCTGCAGCTCATCAAGGACCTCGCGGAGTATGAGGAGGAGCCGGACGCCGTCCGCGCTACGGAGGAATCCCTCCACGCGCACCTCTTCGGGAAGAACCCCGCTGTGTTCGGCCACGTGGTTGAGGTGCTCGACGGGGACGCCGCGCCGGGCGAGCACCCACGTCTGGCCGGCATGGCGTTGTGGTTCCTCAACTTCTCCACCTGGGAGTGCACCCACGGCATCTACCTGGAGGACCTCTACGTCCGCCCCGAGTACCGCAAGAATGGGCTCGGGAAGTTGCTGCTCCAGCAGCTCGCGCACCTCTGCGTGGCCCGCGGCTATCAGCGTATGGAATGGTCCGTGCTGAAGTGGAACGAGCCCAGCATTCAGTTCTATAAGTCCTTCGGCGCCTACCCGATGTCCGGCTGGGACACCTACCGGCTGGACGGCGACGCGCTGCAGGGCTTCGGCGCTTAGGTTTCACTAGGCCCCGCAGTCTGCTCGCCATGGTGCGCTGCCGTATCAGCGAGGGTGTGTGACCATGATGATGGTTCTTTCCGCGCGCGTCCCCGGTAGCGCCACGGCAGGAGCGTCCAATGCTTCGGCCCCGTCCGCATCCGTGCTCGGCGGGAACCCGAGCAGGCGCAGCACCTCTGCCGCACCCGCGTCGTCGAGGTGCTCCGTCGGCTCATCCAGCAGCAGGATCGGCGCGTCCGTGAGCAGCGCGCGGGCCAGAATTACCCGGCGGCGCTGACCCCCAGAGAGATCCTCCGCGCCCCGGGCCAGCACCGTATCCAGCCCTCGCGGCAGGCCCCGAACCCACGCGCCCAAACCGAGCTGGTCCAGCACCTCCCACATCGCCGCTTCGCTGGCGTGCGGCGCCCCCACCGCGAGGTTGTCCCGCACGGTGGTGGCGAAGATGTGCTCGTCCTCGGCGATGAAGCGGGCCCCGGGAGCCGAATACGCCCCACCGCGGGCGGGCAGCAATCCGGCCAGCGTCATCAGCAGGGTCGTTTTCCCAGTTCCCGACGCCGCGACGACGACGCCGCGCCCACCAGCGGGGACGTCCAGGTCGTAGGTTCCCAAGTCATGGTCCCAGCCCACCGCCAGGCGCTCGGCGCGCACTGCCGCGGGGGTGGGCAGAGCGTCTGTGGAGGCAGTGGCACTGATGTCCGCAGGTGGCAGGCTTTCTGAGGCTGCGTACTCGTTCTGGGGCTTGGTCTCCGCCGCCTTGGCCTCCGGGAGGGCGTGCAGGCGTGCCAGGGAGTGCTCGGCCCGGATCCGGGTGCGGGCGGCCTCCGGGAGGGTGGAGACCGCCTCGAAGGCGGCGAGCGGGAAGAGCGCCACGACGACCAGCCATTGCGGGGAATGCGCCGCCGCGCCGGAACCAGCCCAGCCCGTGTACTCCAGGGCCGCGAGTGCGGCGATGGCCGCCGCGGTCAACGCGCTGGTGAGAGTCAGCAGACCCGAGGCTCCGGCGGCCCAACCCAGGCCACGGCGCCGCTGGGCCCGCAGTTCGGCTTCGGCGCTCTCCGCCGTGGCGAGGGCACCCGCGAGCTGGTCGCGCACTCGCAGCGTCGGGGCAGCCGACAGCGCGTGGTCTACTGCCGCGACGTAGTCCTCATTGGCCTCCGCGACGAGGGAGGCCCGCTCCGCGCGTGCTGCCAAGCGGGGGACGAGCACCCCCGCCACCAGCAGGCCGATGGCGAGGACGAGGGCAGCGAGCGGGGTGAGGATGGCCAGGAACCCAACGGCGATGAGACCCGTGATGCCCGCGACCCACCGTGGAATCGTGGCGCGGACGATGCGCTCGGTCAGGGCGTCCACGTCCTCCCCGATGCGGGCGAGAAAGGCTCCGCGTCCCAGGCCCATGACCTGCGCAGAAGGAGCATTCGCAAGTCGCGCGTAGACCTCCACGCGCGCCGCGGCGGCCCGGTCCAACGCAACATCGTGGCTGGCCAGACGGTCGAGGTAACGGAAGAGAGCGCGGGAAATGCCGAGCGCGCGCACCGCCGTGATCGCCACGGTCAGGTCCATCACGCTCGGCTGCTGCCAGGCACGCGCGATCAGCCACGCGGAAACCACTGACAGCGCGATGGCGGCCAGAAGCGTGCTGACTCCAGCGACAATGGCCCGGGTCATCGGCTGCTTCCTCCTTCGTTCGGCTCTGCGGAGCCTGTGGCTACGGCGCTGGCCCCGCGCACGTCGATGACTCGGTCCGCGGCCGCGATCAGCAGCGGGTCGTGGGAGGCAGCCAGGACTGTGGCGCCACCCTCCGCCGCGGCGCGAAGCTTGCCAATCATGAGGTCCGCATTCGCCGAATCCAGGTGGGCGGTTGGCTCGTCGAGAATCAGCAGCTGCTTGCCGGGCACCTGCTCAGCGAAGGCGCGGCGCTGGCGCTGGCCCAGCGAGAGCTGCGAAGTATCGCCGATCGCGGCCTCATCCAGCACCGGGCGCTGCGGCAGGTAGGCGGTGCGTTGCCACAATGTCTGACCTGCCCATACAGCTGGTTCGACGTTGCGGCCGCCACTGCGGTCCTCGCCGCTACTGTTCGACTCGTGGGCATCCTGTGGGGCACCCGTGGCAGCAGGGGCCGCGGCAGCCGCCTCGACGCGGGCACTGCCCGTCCCGCCGGCGAGCCCCAACGCCGCGAGCAGGGCGGTGGACTTCCCGGCGCCGTTATCGCCCCGCAGCACCGTGATCTTGCCGGGCTCTGCCTGCCCGCTAAGCCCCGCCGGTCGGGCACCATCCCGCCCGGGTGCCGAGTAGTTCTCGAAGACCACCCGCAGCCCCTGGGGCGCCGCGGCTGGGGGAGCCTGCGCTGCGCTTGCGTCCTCATCTGCCGGGACACCTGCACCGTCGAGGGCGCCCAGCACCGCGCTCGCGGCGGCCGCCCCGTCCTGCGCATCGTGGAAGCGAGAGCCAACCTCCCGGATCGGGGCGTAGACCTCCGGCACGATTATGAGCACCGCCAGCCCCGCGGCCAGGCTCATCTCCCCGCCCAGCAGCCGGAAACCGATATTCACCGCCACCAGCGCCACCGAGAGGGTGGCCAGGAACTCCAGCACCATGCCGGAAAGAAAGGCGATGCGCAGCACCCCCATCGTCGAGCGCTGGTGGGAACGCGCGAGGCGCTCCACCTCAGAGGTCGGGGCCAGCTGCTGACCATGGGCGGTGAGCGTGGGCAGCCCCGCCGCCAGATCCAAGAGCTGATCGCTCAGCAGCGCCATGTCCGCCAGCTTGCGCTCGGTGCGGCCCGCCGTGAGCAGGCCCACCAGCCACATGAAAAATGGGATCAGCGGAATCGTGACTGCCGCGATGAGCGCAGAGGAACGGTCCTGGAACCAGATGGCGGCCAGCGCGATCGGCGTCGATAAGAAGGTGGCGACCGCCGCGGGCAGGAAACCTGTCAGGTACGGGCGGAAGGCATCCAGGCCACTGGTCAGCAGGCTGCGGAACTGGGCGACGTCCACGGTCCGCGGGTCCCGGTGAGTCAACGCAGCCAGGCCACAGCGCCGCAGCTCCGCGAGCACCGTATCCGCCGCAGAATCGCCCAGCCGGGACTGCGCCCACGCCACGAGGGCCCGCAACACAGCCACCGCGACTAGCCAGGCCAGCAGCGCCGGGTCGAGGCGCTGGGCGAATTGCCCAATCCCGCCGGGTTGAGCCTCTCCCGCTCCCGGCGCCACCTGACCCAGCGGCGCCTCGCCACCCAGCACCCCAGCCACCAGGTGGCCGAGCAGCAAGCCAGCGGCGATGCTCAAGCCCACCCCGGCCACCGAAAGCGCCGCGCTCAGCAGCACCCAGCGCCGCGCCGGGGCCGAAACCTGCAAGAGCTGCATTAGAGATGCACCGGCTCCGCCACGATCCGACGCCGGAAAATCCAGTAGGTGTACCCCTGATAGGCCAGCACGAACGGGGTCACGATCACCGCGGCCCAGGTCATGACCTTCAGGGTGTAGGGGTTGGACGCGGCCTGCCAAATATCCAGGTCAGTCCACAGCATCGGGAACATCGCCCCGAAGCCCAGCACCACCACGCACACGATCGCCAGGGCGGTGGCGCTGAACGCCCAACCATCCCGCTGCGCGACCGTCGCAGCCACCGCGCCGAGCAGCCCCGCGACCGCGAGCGCCAGCGGCACCCAGGTCCACGCCTTGCCGTATCCCAGCTGAGTCCACAGCGCGAACACGCCACCGAACCCAATCGAGCCGACCGCCAGCGGGGCGATGAAGCGCTGCGCCTCCTCGCGCAGCACACCCGCGGTCTTGAGCCGGATGAAAGTCAGCCCGTGCAGCGCGAAGACGCACACCAGCGCCGCCGCGCCCACCAGCGCATAAGGGTGGAATAGCGGGTAGACGTGGGCGGCGTTCTCCGGGATGCCGCTCACCAGGTTGGCCACCGCCACACCCCAAACGATCGGCGAGATCCAGGAGCCGGCGATGATCCCGGCATCACACCAGGCGCGCCACTTCGCGGAGTTGACCTTCGTGCGCCACTCCAGGCCCACGATGCGCACGATCAGCCCCAGGAGGATAAGGAACAGTGGCAGGTAGAAGCCGCTAAACATGTCCGCATACCAGGCAGGGAACGCCGCGAAGAGCGCACCACCCGCGGTGATGAGCCAGACCTCGTTGCCGTCCCAGACGGGCCCGATGGTGCGGATCATGGCGCTACGGCGGGCCTCGTCGCGGCCCAGGAAGGGCAGGAGCAGCCCCACCCCGAAGCCGAAGCCCTCCAGCATGAAGTAGCCCGCGAACAGGAAGACGATGAGGCCAAACCACAGGGTAGGCAGGTCGATACTCATGATTCCTTCCCTTCCGCGCCGCGCGCGAAGCTCACCGTTCCCGCAGGCTGCATCTGCTTCTCTTCGTCATCTTCCGTGGTTTCGGACGCCACCGCCTCCGGGCCGGATTCGGCCGGCGGACCGTCGAGAACCACACGGCGGATCAGCCAGAACCACACCACCGCGAGGATGCCGTAGATCAGCGTGAAGCCCACCAAGGTCACGATGACCACCCACGGCTCGTGCCCAGAAACCCCGTGGTCGACCAGCATGCGGATCGACTCGGTTCGCGGATCACCCACCGATTCCGGGTTCGGGTGGATCACCCACGGCTGGCGACCCATCTCGGTGAAGATCCAGCCCGAGGAGTTTGCGAGGAAGGGGAAGGGGATCGCCGCCAGGCAGCCCCAGGAGAAGATGGTGGCCCACTTGCCCTTCGGCAGGCGCCCCTTGCGGGTGAATAGCCAGGCGAAGAAGGCCAGGGCGAGGGAGCCCACCATCAGTCCGATCATGGCTCGGAAGGACCAGTAGGTCACGAAGAGATTCGGGGAGTAGTTCCCCGGCCCGTACAGCGCCTCCGCCTTCTCCTGCAGATCCATCACGCCCTGCAGGGTCACGCCCGAGAGCTTGCCCTCCGCGAGGAAAGGCAGCACGAACGGCGCCTTGAGGATGTGAATGACCGATTCGCAGTTATTGTGCGTACCGATCGTGAGGATCGAGAACGACGGGTCGGTTTCCGTGTGGCACAGGGACTCGGCCGAGGCCATCTTCATCGGCTGCTGAACGAACATCAGCTTCGCCTGAATATCGCCGGTGATGAACACCCCAATCGAGGACAGGATCGTGGTCCACAGCCCCACCTTCATCGCCGGGCGGTGCATGCTGTGACGGTCGTCGTCGCTGGTCGCGGTGTTCTTTTCGGGCGACGACGCCACTGCCTTGGACGGTGCGGTGTCCATCGCTACCGTGTCGGTTCCCGACGCCGACGCCTCCGCTGCCGGGGCGTTGTCCAGGGCCACGTCATCTTGAGTTGCGGTGGCAGCCTTCGCCTTGGCCCGGGCGTCCTTAATCAACCACCAACCAGAGACACCGAGGACGAACGTGCCCGCGGTGAGGAAGGACCCAGCCACAGCGTGGGGGAAGGCCGCCAGTGCGGTGGGGTTGGTCAACAGCGCGACGATGTCCGTGAGCTCCGCGCGCCCGGTCTCGGGGTTGAACTCCGCGCCCACCGGGTGCTGCATGAAGGAGTTCGCGACGATGATGAAGTACGCCGAGAGGTTGACCGCCAGTGCCACCGCCCAGATGGCGAGCGTGTGCAGCCAGGTGGGGATCCGCCCCCAACCGAAGATCCAGATGCCTAAGAAGACGGACTCCATGAAGAAGGCGACCAGGCCCTCGAGGGCGAGTGGGCCGCCGAAGACGTCCCCGACCATCCGCGAGTATTCCGACCAGTTCATCCCGAACTGGAACTCCTGGACGATGCCGGTGGCCACGCCCATGGCGAAGTTCACGAGCAGAACCACACCGAAAAAGCGGGTGGCGCGGTACCAGTAGGGCTTCTTCGTGACGGCCCAGAAGGTCTGCATGAGTGCGACGAGTGGTGCCAGCCCAATGGTCAGCGGGACAAAAATAAAGTGATAAACCGTGGTGATGCCGAATTGCCAGCGGGACAAGGCAACGGTGTCTAAGCCACCGGCCGTATCCATGCCGGCGGCAAGGAGAGAAAACTCCATTAACGCCTCCGACGTATTTCCGGCACCCTTCGGCGCCGGCCTAGGTGAGTGCTATAGCCGGTGGTGACGGGTACAGGAAGACCCACACACGGCTGTATTTGAGTGGTCGGTCGCGGAGGCGGATTAGTTCCCGTGAGGATAATAAGGACTTCCTGCCAAACCGGCTCCGGGCTGATGGAGGGGAGTTCAGCCGGTAAAGTTGGGCACCGCACAATATAAGGACAAAGGATTGATGGCATGACCTACCCCAATAACAACGAAGGCCAGTACAACCAGGGCTATGGCCAGCAAGGCTACGGCCAGGGTTATGGCCAGCAGGGTTATGGCGAGGGCTACGGCCAGGAGCAGTACAACCAGGGCTACTACGAGGCCCAGCCTTCGCAGGAGGGCCTGATCGCGGGCCGTTTCCAGACGAAGAAGGTCGTCAGTAACCTGGTGCTGCTCGCGTTGCTCGGCGCCGTCGTGACCTTCGCCGTCGTCTTCCTCGTTGACCTGCTGGTCGCCCAGATCGCGGGCTACAGCGCCGGTGGTGTGTCCTCCGCCGTGCTCGCGGCTGTCGTCGCCGGCCTGATCGGCATCGGCGCGGGCCTGCTGTACATCCCGGTCTCCGGGACGGGCAATGAGCACCTGTTTGGCATCGCCGTGATCGCGTTGGCGGTGGTGGCCGCGGTGCTGTGGGTGATCCTCGGCGGACTGCTGGACGGGGACTGGGCGACCCTGGTGACGCTCGCGGGCATCGTCTGCACCGCCACGATCGCCTACGCCACCCCGAGCCGCATCGAATCCGCCGCCATCTACTAACCGGCCCCATCTACTAACCGACTCGTCAGCGATGAGGTCGCTCAGAACGGCGTAGCTAACGCGAAAGCCGCCGACCACTGGTGTTTACTGTGGTCGGCGGCTTTTTATGTGCCTCAGGGAGGGGCCGGGGCTGGGCCTAGTCCAGGAACTTCTCCGCCACACCCAGCTCCAGCAGCTCCTCGCGGGTCGCGGCCTCGCGGTCCAGCACCTCGCGAACCACCATGCGCATCTGCTCATCGGGCTGCGGGATGCGGCGCTGGCGGCTCATCAGGGAGGTCAGCACGCTCGGCTGCTGCTTGAAGCAGTGCCACAACACCGCGTTAGCCAGGGACTCCAGCACCAGGCCACGGGCCTCGGTGGCGTGCTTCGGCTCCGGTGCGCGCTTGAGGTGGGCAAGCTTGCCCGAACGGCGCGGACGGACATGCAGATCCTGCTGGCCGATGCCGGCCACGGAGCCGTCCTTGTTGTAAATCACCGAGGTATAAGGGACGTTGCAGTAACCGTCCTCGGCGACGACCTCCTTCATCCAGGCGAGCAGCTCGTCGGTGACCTCCACGTCGAGGTAGGCGCCGCGACGTCCCGGAGAGAGGTACTGGAAGGTGCCAGTGCGGGTCCAGGCCTCGTAGTCCGAGCCCAGGCGGCCCATGACCAGCGTGCCGAAGAGCACATCCGTCATGGAAAACAGCGTGCCGCCGAAGCCCGCGCCGTGCATATTGCGGTTCCACCAGCGCAGATTCAGCTCCAGGCGGCCGGCGGACCAGTCATCCGCGATGTGCGTGATGCGCACGCCAGCGCCCAGCAGCGGGGGCCACAGGTTGAACAGTCGCCGTGCTAGGCTGGGGTTCTCGAAGCCTTCGCGTAGCACCTTTTGCGGCAGCTTGAGCTTTTGGAAGGGCTTGCCCGCGACGCCCGTGATCGTCTTGACTGCTGAATTCATAAAATTCATGTTCCCATACACGGGCGGGGCGTGCTAACACACCGCGGTTTTTCCTCCGGCTGCTAAGGTTTTTCGCATGTCAAAACCAGATTTCGCCCGAGTGCAACACCTGCTCGGACCTGTCGTGCTGGTCGTGGGGCTGATCGTCGGTGCGATCGGCATCACCGCTGGTGTCCAGCACGCGCTCTCTGCGTACCTGCTGGATGTGGGCGTGTTCCGTGACGCGGGCCAGGCCTTCATCGACGGCGAGAACCTCTACGTGTACTTCGACACCCGCTCCGGATTCCGCTTCATCTACCCACCCTTCGCCGCCCTGCTCTTCGCCCCGCTGACCTGGGTGGGGGAGCAGACCATGGAGGTCCTCTGGACGCTGGCCAGCGTGGCAGCCCTCTTCGGCATCATCGCTATGGCGGTGCGGTGGCTGCAGCGCACCGGGCTCGGCCTGCCGGGGCCGATGGATAACCGCTACTTCTGGGCCTGGTCCATTGGCCTGACCGGCCTTGCCACCTGCTTCGAGCCGGTGCGGGCCCACCTGAACTACGGGCAGATCAACGTCTTTCTGATCCTGCTGGTCGCCGCGGACGTCTTCGGTTTCACGCCGCGACGCATCCGGGGCCTGGGGATCGGTATCGCAGCGGGCATCAAGCTCACCCCGGCGGCCTATGCGCTGATCTTCCTGGTGCGCAAGGACTTCGCCTCCGTCGCCCGCTCCGCCGGGTTCTTCCTGCTCACCGCGGTCATCGGGTGGATCCTGCGCCCCGAGGCCTCCCGCTACTTTTGGACGACCGAGTTCGTGAATGAGGAGCGGGGCGGTGCGCCGCCGTACCCGCCGAATCAGTCGCTGACCGGGCTGATCGCCCGCCTGGGGGTCGACGGCGACACCGCGCTGGCGATCATGAAGCCGGGCTTCGTCATCATCGCCGCGCTCAGCTTGTGGGGCGCCTGGCGCTTCGAACGCACCGGCCGCCGAGTGCACGCCCTGACCCTGGTGATCCTCGGCGTGTGCCTGGCTGGTCCGCTGGCCGTCACTCACCACTGGATCGGCATCGTGCTGGTCTTCCCGCTGGTGTTCTGCACCCGCTCGCAGGCGGTGCGCATCGCGGCGGTGCTGGTGATCGTGGCTAACTACCTGGGGCTGCACCGCCTCTACCCGGACCAGGAGACCTATGCCTTCGAACCGGGCCTGTGGCTGCTGGGTAATTCCCAGGGCTGGACCGGCCTGATTCTATTCTGTGTTCTATTAATCCACGCTTGGAAGACTAAGCCTGTCGGTGGCGTGGGCTATGCTGCCAGCCATGAAGAAAACAAGCCCTCACCAGCGGTGGAGGAAACCCACTAAGGCTCTCCGCCCAGCACTGGCGATCTTGGGTGCCGCTAGCCTACTTTTCGCCACTGCGTGCGAGCTCGAACCCGAAGAACCCGCCGGCAACAGCTCCACTGCGCCGAACGCGGCGAGTGATACGCCCGAATCCTCCCCAGCACCACAGGAGGAAGCAGCCCCGGACGCCGACGCGAGCCCGACCCCGGAGGAGAAGAAACCGGAGGACACGGACGCGGTGCGGATCGTCCGCGACAAACTCGACGAACTGGCCGTCAAGGGGCGCGCGCCCAAGACCGGCTATGAGCGCTCCCAATTCGGCCAGCGGTGGAAGGACATCGACCGAAACGGCTGCGACCAGCGCAATGACGTCCTGGCACGAGACATGACGACGGTCTCCGCGCCGAAGGGCTGCAAGGTGCTCGCAGGTCAGCTCAAGGAGCCGTACACCGGGCAGGTCATGAACTTCCAGCGTGGCCCGCAGACCTCCAACGAGGTGCACATCGATCACGTCGTCGCGCTCTCGGATGCCTGGCAGAAGGGTGCCCAGCAGCTCAGCCCGGAGCGCCGCGAGGCCTTCGCCAACGACCACCGTAATCTGCTGGCCGTTCAGGGGAAGGCGAATACCCAGAAGGGGGACGGCGACGCCGCGACCTGGCTGCCGAAGAACAAGGGCTTCCGCTGCCAGTACGTCGCCATCCAGGTGAACGTCAAGCACGCCTACCAGCTGTGGGTCACCGCCGCGGAGAAGGAGGCCATCAACCGGGTTCTCGACGGCTGCGGTCCGGGTTCCATCAACCTCGCCGGGGACGGCACCGGCACCGGCCCGCACGCCATCGACGGTCTGCTGCGACCGGGCGCGGCCCAGCTTCCGCCGCCACAGTCCGCCTCACCAGCTCCGCCGAAGCCGCGACCGGCCCCGGCTCAGCCAGCTCCGGCACCGCTGGCGCCAGCGCCGGTGACACCCGCACAGTCGGGTGGTTCGGTGTACTACAAGAACTGTGCTGCGGCCCGGGCGGCCGGGGCCGCCCCGATCTACGCCGTTCAGCCTGGTTACCGCCCGGGCCTGGATGGTGACAAGGACGGCGTGGCCTGCGAATAGGCTCTGCCCTGCCGATTGCCTAGCGACCGAAGCGGGCGAAGCCCTCGCGCAGCTGCTCGGCATCAGCGCCCGCGGCCAGCAGGACGTGCGCCAGCAGCCGGGCCTTCCGGGCAGTGAGCGAACCGGCCAGGATGAAGCCGCGCTCCAGCAGGTC
Source organism: Corynebacterium urealyticum (assembly GCA_020741275.1). Lineage (GTDB taxonomy): Bacteria > Actinomycetota > Actinomycetes > Mycobacteriales > Mycobacteriaceae > Corynebacterium > Corynebacterium urealyticum_A. The sequence goes on along the minus strand of DYZK01000103.1, from coordinate 8,392 downwards.
CGCCTCGGAACCCGGGTAGCCATAAGTGCGGGTCAGGGTCCGCCCCGCCCCCGTGCGCGAGGCCACGATCACCGGGGTTCTCGCCGCGATGAGCTCCTCCAGGGCGTCGGCAGCCGGCACCGCCAGGTGTCCCACGCCCGGGCCACTGGCCACAATCGCCCGCGGGTTCATTCCCGCCAGTGCAGCGACCCACTCGCCGTCCTCAGCCACCGCGCTCTCCACGATCGGGATACGCACCGGCTCGTCCGCCGGGGCGGGCAGGGCCTCCTCGCGCCGGGCGGGACGGAACTGCAGGTGCAGCTCCCGTTCGAAGATCCGGCCCAGCGGGCCCCAGCCAGGGGACTGGAAGGTAGACAGCGCGGTGGCGTCCGTCTTCACCACGGTGCGGGCGGCGTGGACGGTGTCGTCCAGAACAACGAGTGCGCCGAGGCCGCGGGCGTCCGGGCTGGCGGCGGTGAGGACCGCGGACATGAGATTCGCCGGGCCGTCGGAACTCAGCAGGTTCGGGGAGCGCATCGCGCCGGTGAGCACGATCGGCTCCTCCCGGCCCCACATCAGGTCGAGCAGGAAGGCGGTTTCCTCCAGGGTGTCGGTGCCGTGGGTGAGGACGACGCCCGCGGCGCCAGCGTCCACGGCCTCTTCCGCGTAGCGGAGTGCTGCGAGGACGTCCGACATCGTGATTGCCGGGGAGGCGACGTTGCTGATGGTCTTCGCGCTGATCCGGGCGAACTTCTGCAGGTCGGGGACCGCTGCGATCAGGTCCTCGGCCCCGAGCTGGGGGTTGACGGGGGAGGTCGCGCTCTGGGAGCTCATTGCGATGGTGCCGCCGAGTGCGCCGACGGAAATCTGGGGAAGCATGCTCTCACTTTAAACATCCCGGGTCGCGGGTGAACAGTGCGCCCGCGGGGTTCGCGACTGAACGGCGTGCGGGACGTGGTTGCCCGCCCGGTAGCATCTGGCGCATGGAGAATAAGCCTGTCGCGCTGCGCCTCGCCATCATCCTGGTCCCGGCCGCGCTGGGTGCCGCCAGCCTGTTCTGGGTCTCTTCCTCGCCCGCGGGTTCGGCCAGCTTCTACCTGGCCACCGCTGTGGCCTTCCTGGTGTGGCTTTCCGCGTGGCTGGCCTTCGGCGACCGCCGCTGTTTTAGCCCGCGCGCCGACTCCACGGCCGCCCGTGAGCTCGGGGTTGGCGTGGGCCTGGGTGTGGTGCTGCTTGGGATCTTCCTGCTGGGTGCCTTGGTGACCCGCAGTATCCCGGTGCTGGCGGAGCCGGTCGCGGGGCTGATGGACAACATGCGGGTGGACGCACTGTGGGCCACCGTGCTGACCTTGGTGCTCAACGGGGTGGGGGAGGAGCTCTTCTTCCGCGACGTCGCCCGCCGCGCCCTGGATTCCCTCGCGAGCCCCGCCGTTTCCCTTAGCCTGCAGGTGGCGCTGTACGTGCTGGTCACGGTGGCAATGGGGGTCCCGCTGCTGCTAGTCGGCTCGCTATGCATCGGCCTTGCCACCGCGCTGCTCGCCCGCCGGTACGGCAATATCCTCGGCGCCACGGCGCTGCACCTTTCCTGGAGCACCGGCATGGCCTTCCTGCTCCCCCTGTTCTTCTAGCTTCTCGTTCTGTCGGCCCGGGGACTGGCGCGCGGCGGCGGTGTGGCCGTCAGCCACTGATCATGTTCCGAGCTCGCTGGGAGCGGCTCGGCTGCCATATGGGCGCGTTCGGCCATTCGCCTTGACCGGGGGTGAGCTGCACCATATTCTTACTTAGTGTCAATATGACATTAAGTAGTGAGGAGGCCCGGCATGAGGCGCTGGACCGGCCTAAACGTCGCCGAAAGGCGGCAAATCGGCCCCACGGTGGCGGTGTCCACGGTGGCTTTCGCCATCGACCCACCGCACGTCGATGGGGCGAGCCCCGCGCTGTGGGTGCCACTCGTGCGCCGCATCCGGCCACCCTTCGAGGGCGCCTGGGCGCTGCCCGGCGGGCCCACCGAATGGAATAAAACCCTCACCGAAACCGCCCTGGAGAACCTCGTCGCCGCAGCCCAGGCGGAGCCGAACTACCTGGAACAGCTCTACGCCTTCGGATCAGTGGAACGCTCCGCTGAGGCGCAGCGCACCGTGACCATCGCCTACTGGGCACAGTTCCGGGACAGCGACTTCCAGCAGCAGTGCCGTCAAGAACAACAGAACATCGCCTGGTTCTGCACCGACGACCTCCCACCCTTGGCCTTCGACCACGCGGAGATCATCGACGCGGGCATCGACCGCCTGCGCAGAAGGACCGAAAAGGCCCTGGTCGCGCACCGTTTCCTCGAGGACTCCTTCACCATCGCGGAACTGCGCCACGTCCAGGAGGTCATCGTCGGCAGAAAACTCGACCCGGCCAACTTCCGCCGCCAGGTCCTCGCCAGCGGGGACGTCGAGGAAACCGGGGAGTACCAGGAAGGCACCAAACACCGACCCGCGAAGTACTACCGCTTCGTCCCCGAATCCGACCGGGCGGAACTGTAGAAACCAAAAACCGGCGACACGACAAACCCGACCCGACGACCCCACTCAACCCACCTGCCTAAACCGGCAGCCACCACAGAAAGCACCAAGACTATGAGCTCCGTAACCAACCTCATCCTCAAGGCCGCCGACGCCGAGTCCAGCACCTGCGACTCCCAGCTGCCCGCCGAGCCATGGGAGGTCGACCAGAACTCCTCCTACGGGCCGGGCGCCTCCCACGGCGATGACTTCCCGACCGCCGCGCCCCGCCAGGGCGTGCTGCCGGAGCGCTACACCACCGCCACCCCGGACGAGCTGGACGCCATGATCATCGACGCCCGAGAAACCCTCGGCGACCGGGTGAAGATCCTGGGCCACTTCTACCAGCGCGACGAGATCGTAAAGTTCGCAGACTTCGTGGGCGACTCCTTCAACCTCGCCCAGGCCGCGAAGGCCCACCCGGAGGCCGAGGCCTTCGTCTTCTGCGGCGTGCACTTCATGGCGGAGACCGCGGACATCCTCTCCCAGGACGACCAGGCCGTCATCCTGCCGAACCTCTCCGCGGGCTGCTCCATGGCCGACATGGCAAACATCAGCCAGGTCGAGGCCTGCTGGGAGGAGCTCAGCGAGGTGCTGGGTACAAACAGCGAAGCGCTGGGCACGAACGGGGACGGGGACGTCGCCGCTGGCACAGAAGGCAAGGACGTCGACGTCGCCGCTGGGGACGTTGCTGCAAAGGCACCGCTGATCCCGGTGACTTACATGAACTCCGCCGCGGACATTAAGGCCTTCTGCGGCCGCAACGGCGGGATCGTCTGCACCTCTTCGAACGCCCGCACCGTCCTGGACTGGGTCTTTGAGCGCGGCGAGCGAGTCGTCTTCCTGCCGGACCAGCACCTGGGCCGCAACACCGCCCGCGCGATGGGCATCCCGGACGAGCAGATCATCATGTGGCACCCGCACCTCCCGCTGGGCGGCAACACCGCCGAGGAGATCCGCGCGGCGAAGGTGATCCTGTGGAACGGCTTCTGCTCCGTGCACAAGCGCTTCACCGTCGCGCAGATCGAGAAGGCGCGAGCTGAGTTCCCGGGCGTGCGAGTCGTCGTCCACCCTGAGTGCCCGGCACCGGTCGTCGACGCCTCGGACGTCTCCGGTTCCACCGAGGTCATCCGCCGCGAGGTGGAGGCCTCCAAGCCGGGCGACGTCATCGCCATCGGCACCGAGATCAACATGGTCAACCGCCTGGCCCAGCAGTACCCGGACCGCACCATCTTCTGCCTGGACCCGGTGGTCTGCCCGTGCTCCACGATGTACCGCATCCACCCTGCTTACCTGGCCTATGCGCTGGAGAGTCTGGTGGACGGGAAGGTGGTCAACCAGATCACCGTGGACGAGTCCGTCGCCGAGCACGCCGAGGTCGCCCTCGAGCGCATGCTGGCTGCGAAGCCCCACTGATGCCGCAGGTCAACGTCCTCGGCTCCGGGGTGGCTGGCTTGGTCGCCGCGCGCACCGCGGCTGCTGCCGGTGCCGAGGTGGCCCTGATTTATCCGGGTTCCAGCATCGCCGCCAGCCGGGGTGCCACGCAGCTCGCGCAGGGTGGGATCGCCGCCGTGATCGACCCGGCCGATAGCGTGGCCGCGCACGTGAAAGACACCCTGGCTGCGGGGGCGGGGCTGGTTGCCCCGGATTCCGAGGAGGCCCGGGCGGTCGAGTTTTTGGCCACCGAGGGCGCGGTGGCGGTGCGCCGCCTGCTCGCGGCCGGTTTTCCCGCCGACCTGCTCCCGGACGGCACGCCCGCGCTCGCGCTGGAGGCGGCGCACAGCGCGGAGCGGATCATTCACGCGTGGGGTGATCGCACCGGCGCGGCCTTGCACGCCTTCCTCGCGGAGAAGGTCGCAGAGAAGGTCGAGGAGAAGACGGCCGGGCACAGCGGTGGTTCGCAGGGTGGTGCGATCACCCAGCACCCCGGCTGCGAGCTGGCCGAACTGCTTCTCACGGATGGCGTGGTCACCGGCGCCCGGGTGCGCCGCGCGGGGGAAACGCTAGACCTCAGCGCGGACGCGACCATCGTCGCGACCGGCGGATACAGCGGCATCTTCCCGCGCTCCACCAGCGGTGGGGTGTGCACGGGTGCCGGGATCCTCGCGGCGGCCCGCGCCGGGGCGGTGTTGGCGGATATGGAGTTCGTCCAGTTCCACCCCACCGTCCTGGCGGGCACCAACTTCCTCATCTCCGAGGCGGTGCGCGGGGCCGGGGGAGTGCTGCTCGACGACGAGGGCCAGCGCTTCCTCGCCGACGTCGACCCCCGCGCGGAGCTCGCGCCCCGCGACGTCGTCGCCACCGGCGTATGCCGCGCCCTGCACGAACACACCGAGAACGTGTGGCTGGACGCCCGCCACATCCCGCAGCTGACCGAGGAATTCCCAGGCATCACCGCCATGCTCGCCTCGCAGGGAATCGACTGGCGCCACGAGCTCGTGCCGGTCGCTCCAGCCGCGCACTACTGCATGGGCGGAATCGCCACTGACCTGGACGGACGCACCAGCGTGCCCGGCCTCTACGCCGCTGGCGAGGCCGCCCGAACCGGCGTGCACGGGGCGAACCGTCTGGCATCCAACTCCCTGCTCGAGGCGCTGGTCTTCGCCGCCGCAGCTGGCAAGGACGCCTCGGCGCAGGTCTCCGGCGACCAGGGCCAGCAACCCACGGGCCTGGCCACCGCGACCGCCGAGGGCCGCGTGCTGGACGTCGAACTGACGCAGCTGGAAGGCACCGCGCCGGGCGTGACGTCTCCCGCAGGCGTCGAGGAATCGAACGTCGCCGCGCAGGAGGGTTCTTCGGCACAGGGCGACTCCGCCGCGCGGGACGCCGTGGGCGAGGGGTTGGACGTCGAAAGAACCGGCGACGGCCTCCGGCAGGCCCGGCAACAGCTGGCAGAGACCCCCGGCGCCATCGCCACCGTGGCGCAGCTCGTGGCCACCGCGGCGGAGGCCCGGACCGAATCCCGGGGAGCCCACCGCCGTCGCGACTATCCCCGCACAGACCCGAACCAGGCCAGCTCCCGCTTCCTGCAACTCGTCCCCGCCGGAACGTGACGCCCAGAAAAACGCCGTGACCAGCTAACACAGCGCAGCAACAAGCCCCGAGAAAATAAGCCCAGCGATAACAAGCCCCACAGAAAAACCCGAAAGGCCCCATGCTCACCCAAGACACCATCACCACTGCCGTCCGCGCCGCACTCGCCGAGGACGCCCCGTGGGGAGACATCACCTCGGAGGCGACCATCCCCGCCGACGCCCGCCTCCGCACCGCGTTGACCGCCCGCGAGGACGGGGTTTTCGCCGGCGGGCAGGTCGTCCGCGCCGCCTTCGAGCTCACCGACCCGGCGATCACCGTGACCGAGCTGGCCGCCGAAGGCACCCGCTTCACCGCGGGCCAGCAGCTCGCGGTCATCGAGGGGCCGGCCCGTGGCGTCCTCACCGCCGAGCGCATCGCCCTGAACTTCGCGCAGCGCATGTGCGCGATCGCCACCCTGACAGCCCGCTACGTCGACGCCGTGGCTGGGACGAACGCCCGCATCGTCGACACCCGGAAAACCACCCCTGGTCTGCGGGCATTCGAAAAGCACTCCGTGCGCGTCGGCGGCGGACATAACCACCGCTACGGGCTCTCGGACGCCGTGATGGTCAAGGACAATCACCTCGCAGCACTCACCGCGAGCCTCGGGGAGGGCTCGATCACCGAGGCGCTGCGCGTCGTCCGCAGCCGGGTCGGCCACACCACCCACATCGAGGTGGAGGTCGACCGCATGGACCAGATCGAGCCCGTGCTCGCCGCCGGGGTGGACAGCATCATGCTGGATAACTTCGGCCCCGCCGAGCTCGCCCGTGCCGTCGCCCTGATCGACGGCCGTGCCGCGACCGAGGCCAGCGGCAACGTCAGCCTGGAGACGGTCGCGGAGCTCGCGGCCACCGGCGTGGACGTCATCTCCGTCGGCAAGCTCACCCACTCCGCGGGCTCCCTCGACCTGGGCCTCGACGCCCTGGAGCCAGCAGCGCAGGACCAGGCCTAATGTCCCGCTACCTCGACGCCGCCGCCACCGCACCGCTCCACCCGGCCGCCCGGGAGGCCATGAACCGGGTGTGGGACGCCGGCCCGGGCAATGCCGCCAGCGTCCACAGCGCCGGGCACCGCGCGGACCGGGAGCTCGACCACGCCCGCACCACGGTGGCGCGGGCGTTCGGCGTCCCTAAAGACGGCGTGATTTTCACCGCCGGCGGGACGGAGGCGAATAACCTCGGCATCATCGGACGGTCGCTGGCCAATCCGCGCGGGCGGCGGGTTGTGACCACGAAGGCGGAGCACTCCTCCGTGCTCGCCAGCGTGGACTACCTGCGCCGCATCCACGGCTTCACCGTGGACTACCTGCCCGTCGACGGTGCCGGTCGCGTCCTCGATAGTGGCGCCCGGGAGTTCCTCACCGCGGACACCACGTTGGTCGCCGTGGGCCTGGCCAACGCGGAGGTCGGCAGCGTGAGCAGCATCGAGAACCTCAGCGCCACCGCCCGCGAGCTGGGGATTTCCCTGCACATCGACGCCGTCCAGGCCGCCGCCGGCCTGCCGGTCAGCTTCGTGGACGGTGGCTGGCCCGGCGCCGGGATAACCAGTGCGGCGGTGGCCTCCCATAAATTCGGCGGGCCGCAGGGCATGGGCGCCCTGCTCCTGCCCAGGGATGTCGCACTGGAGCCCGTCATCCACGGCGGGGAGCAGGAAAACGGCCGCCGCGCGGGCACCAGCAATATCGCAGGTGCCGCGGGCTTCGCCGCCGCCGTCGCTGCCACCCGTGCCTCGATCGGCACCCGGGCAGTGGAGCTCATGGCATCCCGTGATGCGCTAATCGAGGCCGTGCTCGCGGACGTGCCGGGCGCGGCGCTGACCGGGCACCCCACCGAGCGGCTGCCCAACCACGCCTCCTTCGTGATCGACGGCGTCAGCGGCGAGTCTCTCCTGGTGGCGCTGGATACCGCGGGTTTCGCGGTGAGCTCCGGGTCGGCCTGCCGCGCGGGCCAATCCGAACCCTCCCCGGTTCTGCTGGCGATGGGCTATAGCGCCGAGTTGGCGCAATCCGCCCTGCGCTTCACTCTGCCTTCACCCCTGAACGAGGCAGAGATCGAACAGATTGTACGAATCCTAAGGGCTGAAATTCTTTCTGTCCGCCCCAATGGCTAGGTTTATTCCCAGCTCAATGGATTCGTAGTTTCACGCCCCTGACCGGCAGGGCTACGCAGAATTTAAGGATTATTGATGGACCTGCGCCAACTCATCGATAACACCCGGATGTCCGGTTATCAGTGGCTCATCATCGCGGTCGCCGCCTTCGTCAACGCCCTGGACGGCTATGACCTGGTCGCGATGGCTTTTTCCGCGAACGCAGTCACGGAGGAGTTCGACCTCAGCGGCTCCACCCTCGGCTGGCTGCTGGCCTCCGCGCTGATCGGCGTGGGGGTGGGCGCGGTGGCGCTGGCCCCGCTGGCCGACCGCTTCGGCCGCAAGCGCCTGATCGTGATTTCCCTGGTGATCACCCTCGCCGGGCTGATTGCCACCGGGTTCAGCAGCAGCGTGCCGGAGCTTTTCGTCTACCGCGTGATCACCGGTATCGGTGTGGGCGGCGTGCTCGCCTGCGTGACCGTGCTGACCTCTGAGTTCTCCAACCTGCGCTTCCGCGGCCTGGCGATGGCGATCTACGCCGCGGGCTACGGCTTGGGGGCCTCCCTGTGCGGCACGATTGCCTCCACCTTCATCCCGGATCATGGCTGGCGCATCGTGTTCTTCGCCGGCGCAGTCCTGACGACGGTTGCGCTGCTCGCCGTGCTCTTCTTCATTCCGGAGACTCCGGAGACCCTCGC
>DYZK01000102.1 GCA_020741275.1 Corynebacterium urealyticum | reverse complement strand
ACCAGGAGTTCGTATGCGCGTAGCTCTGTCCGGTCTGACCATGGCGGAGTACTTCCGCGATGTTCAGGGCCAGGACGTGCTGCTGTTCATCGACAACATCTTCCGTTTCACCCAGGCAGGTTCTGAGGTCTCCACGCTGCTCGGCCGCATGCCGTCCGCAGTGGGTTACCAGCCGACCCTGGCTGATGAGATGGGTGTTCTGCAGGAGCGCATTACCTCCACGAAGGGTAAGTCCATTACCTCCCTGCAGGCTGTCTATGTGCCGGCCGATGACTACACCGACCCGGCACCGGCGACGACCTTCGCCCACCTCGACGCAACCACTGAGCTGGACCGTGCGATCGCTTCCAAGGGTATTTACCCGGCAGTGAACCCGCTGACCTCCACCTCTCGTATTCTCGAGCCGGGCATCGTCGGCGAGAAGCACTACGAGGTTGCGCAGCGCGTGATCAACATCCTGCAGAAGAACAAGGAGCTCCAGGACATCATCGCCATCCTCGGTATGGACGAGCTGTCTGAGGAGGACAAGATCACCGTCCAGCGTGCTCGTCGTATCGAGCGCTTCCTGGGTCAGAACTTCTTCGTCGCAGAGAAGTTCACGGGCATCCCGGGCTCCTTCGTCCCACTGGAGGAGACCATCGACGCCTTCGAGCGCATCTGTGATGGTGAGTTCGACGCTTACCCAGAGCAGGCCTTCAACGGCCTGGGTGGTCTGGATGACGTCGAGGCCGCCTACAAGAAGCTCACGGACAAGTAAGAGGAGCACACATGGCTGAGATTGCCGCTGAATTGGTGGCTGTGGAGAAGGCGTTGTGGTCTGGCACCGCGACGGCCGTCATCGCGGAGACCACCGAGGGCGAGATCGGCGTGCTTCCAGGTCACGAGCCACTGCTCGGCCAGCTGGTCGAGAATGGCGTCGTGATCATCCGGACAACTGAGGGTGAGAAGCTGGTGGCCGCGGTGCAGGGCGGGTTCCTGTCCGTGTCCACCGAGAAGATCACCGTTCTCGCTGATAGCGCTGTGTGGGCCGTCGAGGTCGACCAGGCTGATGCTGAGGCTCGGGTGCGTGAGGCATCCTCCGAGGAGGAGAAGTCTCGTGCAGAGTCCGAGTTGCGCGCTGTGAAGCGTTCCAAGGAGAAGTAGACCGAAGTTTTCGGTAACTACCGGCCAAGGCCACGTCGCGTGGGGTGACCCGCGCGGGGTGGCCTTTGTGCTTTCCCACCTAAGGCGAAATTTTGACCTCACGCCGAGTGCGGAAGGCGGCCCGCCACTGGGAGGGAATTGTTAATATCCAGGCATGGGGCTAGATTCTGATTAAGGTATTGCAGCCTTGAGACACTCCTGGTTTTCCTGCCCGCCGGGTTGGCGGGATGATGCGACGGTGAAGAGGCGGAAACGTTGACCACGATTCTTGTGCTTTTGGGAATTGTTCTTCTTCTGCTGCTCGTCGGCGTCCTCCTATGGCGCTTCTTCTACTTGCGGAGTAAGGGCTACCCCGTGCTGCTGCGTGCGCTTCCCGCCGAGGAGGCAAGGCACTGGCGGCACGGGGTTTTGGTGTATTCGAGGACCTCGGCCCGTCTGTACAAGTTGCGCAGCCTGCGTCCCGGTTCGGACCTGGTGCTGACCCGGTTGGGGACCACCGTGGTGTCCCGTCGGGACATCGTGGATAAGGAGCGCCCCTTCATCGAGGGCTACTGTCACGTGATGAAGATTTCCCATCGCGGTGAAGAGTACGAGATCGCGATCGACGACCAGGGGGATAACGCCTTCGTCTCCTGGCTGGAGTCCGCGCCTTCAGAGCGCTGGGTGCGCACAACGCGCTTTTCTTAAGCCTTCTTGTTTTTCTACCCCCACCGGGGCTACCCGGGCGGGGTTTTGCGTTGGTGCAAGAAAAAGGGTCTGACCAGCTGCCCACCGCGCCGTCTGGAGAGAAGGGGTAAGACGAATAGCAAGGAGGTCGTGGTCGGTAACGACGTCACCGCCGATAAGGCCATCCGCCAGGCACTGACCCTGGGCATCGACCGGCTCTGCGATCGCCGCCTGGATCTCCACCACGGAGTGCTTACCGCGATACCCTACGAATAGCCCGTTGCCGCCTGGCGTGGGGTAGCGTTGGAAAAATGCGTCTCATCATCGCCACGTGTGCTGTCGACTACGTCGGTCGACTGGAAGCTCATCTGCCTCGCGCCGATCGCCTGATCATGGTGAAGTCGGATGGTGCGGTCTCCATTCATGCGGATGACCGGGCCTATAAGCCCTTGAACTGGATGACCCCGCCCTGCACGACGACGGAATACCGCCGCGCGGAGGTGCTCGCCGAGGCCTCGGACGGCAAGGACCCCTTCCTCACGCTTCCTGAGCTGGAGGACGAGGACGTCGAGGCCCTGTGGGTCGTTGAAAGTCCGAAGGGCGAGCAGCTGCGCATCCAACTCTTCGCGGTGCACTCTGACCAGAACTTCGACCTTGGAGAGGACCCGGGGCTGCAGAAGGACGGCGTGGAGGCCCACCTCCAGGAGCTGCTGGCCGAGCAGATCGAGATCCTGGGGGAGGGCTACTCACTGGTACGTCGCGAATACCCGACCCCGATCGGGCCAGTGGACATTCTCACCAAGGACGCGACGGGGGCGACCGTCGCTGTGGAGATCAAGCGCCGCGGGAACATCGACGGAGTCGAGCAACTGACCCGTTACGTCGAGCTGCTCAACCGCGACGAGCTGCTCGCCCCGGTGACGGGTGTCTTCGCCGCCCAGGAGATCAAGCCTCAGGCCCGCACCCTGGCCGAAGATCGTGGCATTCGTTGCGTGACCTTGGACTATGCGGCGATGCGTGGCACCGATGATTCGGAGTTTCGGCTGTTCTAGGCCCCGGTGGTCGCGGGCCCGAAGTATCCCAGCAGGCCGGGGGATTGGGCGCGGTCACACCGCGTCTGGAAGCCGTTAGTATGGGGGGCATGACTGTACCGCACGATCCTTCCTCCCAGCAGCCCTCTCAATCACAGAGTGGCGCCCCGCAGGCGCGGCCATCCGCCCCACAGCAGCCGCAGGCACCGCAGCGCTTCGTCTCAGGAGCGATTGACCTGGGAACGGTGAAGCAACAGGCCGTGCAGCGCGAGAGGCATGCGCAGCAGGCGGCGGAAGCTGGAGTGAGCGTGGACTATGTCGCCCGCTCAGCGGACGTCACCCCGGAATCCTTCGAGCAGGACCTCGTAGTCCGCTCCACCCAGGTCCCGGTGGTCCTCCTGGTGGGTAGCGCCCGCTCCGAGGCTAGCGCGGAGCTGAAGAACTTCTTCGCCCGCCTGGTGGAGATCCCGGACGTTCCGCAGGAGCAGCTGAAGTGGGTCTTCCGTTACATCGACGCCGATGCTGTGCCGGAGATGGCCCAGGCGCTCGGGGTGCGCGGTGTGCCCACGGTGTTGGCTCTGGTGGCTGGTCGTCCAGTGACATCCTTCCAGGGAGCCCAGCCGCAGGAACAGGTGGAGCAGTGGCTGGAGTCGGTGATCCAGGCCGTCGACGGCAAGCTGCCGGGTCTGCCTGCGGATTCGGGGGCTGCTGCTGAGGAGCAGGACTCCCGACTCGATGAGGCTGCGTCCCTCATTGAGCAGGGGCGGACCCAGGAGGCGATCGCCGCTTACGACGCCATCCTGGCCGACCCGAACACCGACCCCGAGCTCGCGGCGACGGCGCGGGCCGCACGCGCCAACGCCATCCTCGCCGAGCGCGCCGGGGACCCGGCGGCAGGGGAGCGGGCACTGGAGCAGGTCGAGGCAGACCCCGGCAACGTCGACGCCGCGGCAGCCGCCGCTGAGCTGCTCGCCCTGCGCGGCGAGAAGGCCCAGGGCTTCGAAGTTCTCGTCAATGCGATGCGTCACACCGCGGGCGAGGAGAAGGACCGCGCAAAACAGCAGCTGCTTCAGCTCTTCGAGCTCTACGACGCAGCCGACCCGGAGGTCATCGCGGCCCGCACGAACATGGCCAACGCCCTGTTCTAGAACCGCGTTTGTCCGCTGGAGTAACCCGATCCGATCCCACGAGCCCCTGAGTTAGCGAGAACCACCATGCAACGCAATGTCATTTCCACCCCGGAAACCCAGCCGGCAGCGCCGGAGGACCTGATCCTGGACATGCGTGGCGTGTCGCTGCGCCGGGGCGGCAACGAGATCCTGCATGAGCTGGATTGGCAGGTCGAGCTCGACGAGCGCTGGGTCATTATGGGACCCAACGGTGCAGGGAAGACCTCCCTGATGCGCCTGGCCAGCGCGCAGCTGTTCCCGACGACCGGCACCGTGGACATCATCGGCGAGCGGCTGGGATCCTCCGATGTCCGCGACATCCGAACCGCAGTTGGGATGTCCTCCTCCGCTTTGGCTCACCGCATTCCGGACGACGAGGTGGTGTCGGACATCGTCATCTCCGCGGGCTACGACGTCATGGGGCGGTGGCGGGAGGCCTACGACGAGATGGATTACGAGCAGGCCGTCAACACACTCGAGGTCGTGGGGGCTTATCATCTGGCCGACCGCACGTGGGGCACGCTGTCTGAGGGAGAGCGTAAGCGCACCCTCATCGCGCGCGCTCTGATGACCGACCCGGAGCTACTGCTGCTCGACGAGCCGGGTGCAGGGTTGGACCTCGGTGGCCGCGAAGATCTGATCGAGCTGCTCAGCCAAATCGCGATGGATCCGGACTCCCCGGCGACCGTGTTGGTCACCCACCACGTGGAGGAGATCCCGCCGGGATTCACTCACGGGATGCTGCTTGACGAGGGCCGCATCGTGGCTCAGGGGCTCCTGACCGACATCATGACCAGCGAGAACCTCACCAAGGCCTACCACCAGCCCATTGAGGTTAAGCAAGAGGACGGCCGCTGGTTCGCCCGCCGTCTTCGCCGCGGTGGGGCTCACCGGGCGCGGGATTAGATAAAGTCTTAAAAGTACCGATTTAGGTTGAAAGCGAGGTGCGGCTCGAGATGGGATTTTCAGAGCAGTTGGGCCCGGTAGAGCCACGGCATGCCTCCACAGTCATTCTGCTGCGTGACACGCTATCCGGCCCGGAGGTCTACGTGCAGGAACGCGCGTCAACCATGGCGTTCTGCGCGGAGATGACGGTCTTTCCAGGCGGCGGCGTGGATGCTCGCGACATGCCCGGTGACGTCGACGGCGACGGGGTGGACTCGCCCGATGTGCGCTGGTCCGGCCCGGACGTTCGTTGGTGGGCCCACCGTCTGCGCAAGGATCCTGCGATTGCCCGCGCCCTGGTGTGCGCCGCGGTGCGCGAGACCTTCGAGGAGGCAGGAACGCTTCTGGCCTCCAACGAGGATGGAGATATCGTCGCGGACACCACGCGCTTTCAACACGAGCGCCAGGAGTTGGAGAATCACCTGCTCCCGTTCTCGACCTTCATGGACCGGCACAAGCTGATCCTGCGGGCGGATCTGCTGCGTCCCTGGGCGAATTGGGTGACCCCGGAGGGGCAGCCGATCCGCTACGACACGGCATTTTTCGTTGCCCGTCTTCCGGAGGGGCAGGACACGACTGGGGATACGCGGGAGGCGACGTCCACGGGCTGGTTCCGCCCGTCGACGTTGCTGGACGGGTGGCGTTCCCGGAAGATCAGCCTGATGCCCCCGACGTGGGCGCAGCTGAAGCTGCTGAGCACCTTCCGCACCGTCGACGAGGTCATGGACTTCTCCTCGGGGCTCTCGGTGGACCCCGTGCTCAATGAGCCGATCGATGAACCGTACATGGCTGAGTACTACCTCATGGAGTCCAAGATGTACGGCCGCCCGAAGCGCGTCTTCGCCCCGGGGATGAAGTTCGCGGTGGACCCGGCAGATCTGCCGGAGCACCCGTTTGAGCACCGTCCGGGCTCCTATCTGCAGTAGGTCGCGGTTGTCTTTTAGTTGTGAGGAGCTCCAGTGGCTCCAGTCCTCTCCCGACGCCGACGCCGCCGTCGCGCAGGCCAGCGAGCTTGAGCTCAGCCAGCGCAGTGTGGTGGCCGATACGGCAACGTTGCGCAAAGCCTGGGGTGAGACCGCCCGTGCGGTGGCCGAGCTGGTAGAAGCCCGCCGGATTGCTGCGGCGAAATTACCTGGCGAACTCGCTGACGGGTGGTGGACCGATAAGGATGCCGCCCAGCAGTCCACCCCGCTGGCCGTGGCGCGTTTCCGTGCTCGGTACCTCGCGGCCCTGGGGGTGGAGGTGGCTCGCGATGTCACCTGTTCGGTGGGGACCGAGCTTGTGGCGTTGCAAGAGGCGGGGCTGACGTGCACCGGCTCCGACATTGATCCGGTTCGGGTGGCGATGGCTCGCAAGAACTGCCCAGATCTTGAAGTGCGGGTGGCCGATGCTCTCGAGCCGTGGGCAGGGGAGCCGGGGGTGCAGCCGGTGATTCTCGCGGATCCGGCACGGCGGAACTCCTCGGGACGGATCCACCGGCTCGAGGATATGCAACCTCCGGTCGGGGATATAGTGGTGGCCTATCCCGATCACGAGCTGATGGTGAAACTTGCCCCGGGCGTGGATTTCGCAGAGCTCGAGGACTGGGCTGGTCAGGTGGACGTCATCAGCGTGGACGGTCAGGCCAAGGAGGCCTGTGCCTTGACCCCCGGGCTGGTGTCCCCGGAAGCCCGGGATCGTGAGGGACTGGCGCGCAGGGCGGTGGCGATCCGAACCAGTGGCCAGGACGAGAGTGTGGACATCGTGGCGAGCTGGGAGCCCGAGCTTTCGGAGGAGGATGTCGCAGCACGCGCTGGCCAGCCTGGCCGCTACATCATGGAGCCGGATGCCACGATCATTCGCGCTGGCTTGGTGCGCCACTTCGCGGCCCGGGAGGGGCTGTGGCTGGTGGACCCGAATCTGGCCTATGTCACGGGGGATCATATTCCGGCGAGCATGAGGGCCTTCGAGGTGCTGGATACCGTGCCGGTCAAGCAGTTGCGCAAGGCTTTGCAGCAACGAGGAGTCGGCAAGCTGGAGATCCTCGTGCGTGGGGCGGATATCAATCCGGACCAGTTGCGCGCGAAGCTGAAGCTTAAGGGTAAGGAGGAAGCTACGATCGTCATCGCGCGGTTGGGGGAACGGAACGCGACGCAGCGCGGGAACGGGTTGAACCGCGGTGTGGTGGCCTATATTTGCCGCGCGGTAGCCCCCGAAAAGCACTAATTCTGCGAATTCACTGCCGGTTGACGCAAAGCTCGGGCGCGGGGAGTGCCCGTTGGGTAGAACGGACGGTGACACGCCCGGCCCCTGCGGTGGGGTGGTTCTAGAAAAATATTAATGTGTTGTGGCGAAGCTCACGTTTTTCAAGCTAAGCTGAACTGGAAACCAACACGCAATCACGAAAGGCCAACGCATGTCGAACATCGTTGTTCTGGTTAAGCAGGTGCCGGACACGTACTCCGAGCGCAAGCTCCGTGAGGACGACTTCCGTCTGGACCGTGACAGCGCCGACGCTGTTCTCGATGAGATCAACGAGAACGCTGTCGAGGCTGCGCTCCAGCTGAAGGAAGCAGACTCCTCCCGCAACGTCATCGTGCTCTCCGTGGGGCCGACCCGCGCGACCGAGGCGCTGCGCAAGGCACTGTCCCTGGGCTGCGACGAGGCAATCCTGGTCACCGACGAGGGCCTCGAGGGCTCCGACGTCCTGGGCACCGCCTGGACGCTGAGCAACGCGCTCAACCAGATCGAGGACATTGAGCTCATCATCGCTGGTAACGCATCCACCGACGGTGTTGCGGGTGCTATCCCGGGCCTGCTGGCCGAGTACCGCCAGATCCCGGCTCTGACCCACATGGAGGAGCTGGCTGTCGAGGGTGGCACCGTCACCGGTAAGCGCGTCACCGAGGAGGGCATCTTCGGCCTCGAGGCGCCGACCCCGGCCATCGTCTCCGTCACGGAGAAGTCCAACACCCCGCGCTTCGCCGTCTTCAAGGGCATCATGGCCGCGAAGAAGAAGGAGATCAAGGAGCTCAGCCTCTCCGACATCGGCGTCGATCCGGCGAATGTCGGCGGCGGCAACGCAACCTCTTCGGTCGCTGGCGTCACGCCGAAGCCACCGAAGTCCGCCGGTGAAAAGATCACCGATGAGGGCGACGGCGGCAAGAAGCTCGTCGAGTTCCTCACCAAGGAAAAGCTGATCTAGCTCACCGCTTTTCACGTTTCAAAACCCGACATTCCCTGCCACATTAGGAAAGAGGAAAATCCATGACCAACGTATTGGTACTGGTTGATCACGTTGAAGGTGAGCTGCAGAACACCACTCGCGAGCTCATCACCGCTGGTCGCGTATTCGGCCAGGTCGGCGCCGTCGTTGTTGGCAAGCCGGGCACCGCTGAGGGCCTGAAGTCTGAGCTGGCTGCTGCCGGCGCAGAGACCATCTACGCTGCCGAGTCCGACGAAGCTGACTCCCTGCTCATCACCCCGTCCGTCGACGCCCTCTCCGGGCTCGCCGCCCACCTGCAGGTTCCGGTCCTGGTCTCTGCTTCCGCTACCGGCAACGAGGTTGCTGGTCGCGTGTCCGCTCGCGTGGGCTCCGGTGCGATCTACGGCATCACCGAGATCGATGCCGAGCGCAACGCTAAGAAGCCGGTCTTCGGTGGCGAGTACATCGTCGACTCCGGTGCCGCAGGCGTGGCACCGGTCTTCACCTGGCAGGCCGGCTCCATCGATCCGGAGCCGCAGGACGCTGCCGGTGAGATCCAGGCAGTCGAGCTGCCGGGTGCAGGCCCGACCGCTGTGAAGATCACCAGCTTCGCTCCGGCCGAGGCCGGCGACCGTCCGGACCTGGCTGAGGCGAAGATCGTCGTCTCCGGTGGCCGTGGCGTGGGTGGCTCCGAGGGCTTCACCGACGTCGTCGAGCCGCTGGCGGACGCGCTCGGCGGTGCCGTTGGTGCATCTCGTGCTGCAGTTGACGCAGACTACTACCCGGGCAAGTTCCAGGTCGGCCAGACCGGTGTCACCGTGTCCCCGAACCTGTACATCGCGCTGGGTATCTCCGGTGCTATCCAGCACAAGGCTGGTATGCAGACCTCCAAGACCATCGTTGCGGTCAACAAGGACGACGAGGCATCGATCTTCGAGATCGCGGACTTCGGCATCGTTGGTGACCTCTTCAACGTTGCCCCGCAGGCAACCGAGGAGATCAAGAACCGCTAAGGTTCCCGAATCCAGTCGGCTGCCATGAGTGCAGCCAGAAAAGCCGGTGTTTCCCGTCATGGCGGAGCACCGGCTTTTTCATGTCGAGCGCACGAGTGCTTGTGAGCTGGGTGATTGTGCTCCAGTGTGAGGTCTCTGTCACAATGTGACGCGCAACATAGGCGTGCTGAAGGTGCGCCCCCCTCACTGGAAAGGACTTAGGGCATGCAGTCAGCCCTCGGGCTCACCATTGCTGGGCTCGCTATCATCTTTCTCACCGTCGCGATTCTGATTCGCGGCAAGGTGAGCCCAATCGTGCCCATGGCCCTCATTCCAGCGATCGGCGCACTGATCCTGGGCTATAGCTTCGAGGAACTCTCCGACTTCTTCAGCGACGGTTTAAAGTCCGTCATGAGCGTGGTCGTGATGTTCATCTTCGCGATCATCTTCTTCGGGATTATGCAGGACGTCGGGCTGTTCACGCCCGTGATTCGAGCGCTGATCAAGGCCACCAGGGGAAATCCCGTCTTCATCACGCTGGGCACCGCAGCCATCGGCGTGGTCGCCCACCTCGACGGCTCGGGCTCGACGACCTTCCTGCTGACGATTCCCGCGCTGCTCCCGCTGTATAAGGCGATGCACATGAGCCGCTACACCCTGCTGACGATCGTCGCCTTGGCGGCGTCGGTGATGAACATGGTGCCGTGGGCAGGTCCGGTGGGGCGCGCGGGCTCGGTCATCGCGCAAGATCCGCACGATATCTGGATCCACCTCCTGCCGGCCCAGGGCATCGCGCTGCTCGGCGTGTTCGCAGTGGCCGCGGTCCTCGGTGTACTCGAGCTGCGCCGGGCTCGCAGCCGCAGCGCGCAGCAGGTCGGTGCCGGCGAAGACTCCGCAAGCCCCGCTTTCATCGACGTCGAAAAGATGGCCACCGAGTTCGCGGAGAATCAGCGCCAACAGCAGGCGGAGATCGGCCTGTCCTTCCGCAGCGGCAGGGCAGTGACGGTGACAAACATCGTGCTGATCCTCGCGGTGCTGGTCGTGTTGCTGGCAGGCCTGCTGCCGCCGGCCCCAGCATTCCTCATCGCCACCACCGTGGCCATGCTCGTCAACTGCCAGGACAAGGATGCACAGACCGGGGTACTCAACCGCCACGCACCGAACGCGCTCTCCATGGCGGGCGTAATCATCGCGGCCGCAATGTTCCTGGGAGTACTCAACGGCAGCGGCATGCTCGAGGAGATCGCCCTGCAGCTCATCGCGATTATGCCTGAGGGAGTGGGGCAGTACCTGCACATCATCGTCGCGTTCTTCGGTGTCCCGCTGGACCTTCTCACTTCTACTGACGCTTACTACTTCTCGGTGCTGCCCATCGTTCAGGAGACTGCTGCCAACTTCGGTGTTAGCGGCATGGGGGCTGCCGCTGCCCTCATCGTGGGGAACGTCATCGGCACCTTCGTCTCTCCGTTCTCGCCGGCGCTATGGCTGGCGCTCGGACTTGCGGAGGGGCAGATGGGCCATTACCTCAAGCGCGCACTGCCGCTGGTGTGGGCTTTCTCCATCGTGCTGGTCGCCATCTGCTGGGGCATGGGGATGTTCGCCTAGCCTGCTAGGGGCTATGCCACACTAGAAAGCATGACAAGCCAGCCCCGCATCTACGCCGACCACGCCGCCTCCAGCCCGTTGCGCCCGGAGGCGGCTGAGGCGATGCGGGAGGCGGAATCCGCGCTCAACCCGGCCGGCCAGTACCGCACCGGCCGGGACGCCCGGCGGTTGCTGGAAGACGCTCGCGAGCAGATCGCAGAGCTCCTCGGCGCCGACCCCGTGGAGGTGATCTTCACCGCCTCAGGCACGGAGGCCGACAACATTGCCGTGCAGGGGCTGGCTTTCGGTTCCCGGAAGCTGCACCCGACTGCCGGCGACATCATCGCCCCCGGCATCGAGCACCCGGCGGTGGGGGAATCGATCGACTGGCTGTGCACCGGCCCGCTACCCCTGGGATACCGCCGGGTCGAGCTGCCGGTGGACGAAAACGGCAGGGTTGATCTCGCGAAGGCCGAGGAGATCGGCGTCCTAAAAAACGCAAGCTCAGAGCAGTCGGCGCTGATCACCTGCATGTGGGCGAATAACGAGACCGGGAACATCCAGCCGGTCAGCGAACTCGCCACGATCGCGACGGACAAGGGCGTGCCGATGCACGTGGATGCCGTGCAGGCAGTGGGGCGGGTCCCGATCAACTTCCACGGACTCGGGATCACCACCCTCGCAGCGAGCGCGCACAAGTTCGGCGGGCCGCGCTCGACCGGGGTCTTGCTCGCGCGCCGGGATGCGAAGATCCTCTCGCCGCTGAAGGGCGGGAACCAGGAACGCGGGCTGCGCTCCGGCACGGTCAATGTCCACGGGGCAGTGGGCACCGCGGCGGCACTGGCGGCAGCACACCGGGACATGGCTGCGGAAAACGAGCGGCTACATGGCATCCGCGAGCGGGTAGTAGGGGCCGTCCGCGGCATCGAGGGGGCACGGGTGTGGACCCACGAACCCTCATTGCCCAGTCACCTCCATCTGAGCATCCCCGGCGCAGAGGGGGATAGTCTCATCATGCTGCTTGACGCCGCGGGGGTGGATGCCTCCACGGGTTCGGCATGCGCGGCCGGGGTGAACCGCGCCAGCCACGTGCTCGCCGCCATGGGAGTGGACGTGGAGGTCGCCCGCGGTGCCCTGCGGCTGACCTTCGGCGCCGAGACCACGAAGGCGGACGCGGAACGCATCGCCGAACTGCTGCCGCGGGTCGCCGAGCAGGCACGAGCCGCCGGAATGGCCTAGCACCGGAATGGCCTAAGCACGCCAAACCCGAGTAGGGTGCCACCCATGCGAGTAGTAGCAGCAATGAGCGGTGGTGTGGATTCGGCGGTCGCGGCCGCCCGAGCCCTCGAAGCAGGCCACGAGGTTATCGGCGTGCACCTGGCGCTGTCCCAATCCCCGGAAGCCGTGCGCGCCGGTTCCCGCGGCTGCTGCTCTCTGGAGGACTCCGCGGACGCCCGCCGGGTCGCCGACAAGCTCGGCATCCCCTTCTATGTCTGGGACTTTTCCGGCCGCTTCAAGGCCGATGTGATCGATAACTTCGTGGACTCCTACGCCATCGGCGAGACCCCGAACCCGTGCCTGCGCTGTAACGAGAAGATCAAGTTTGAGGCTCTGCTGGATCGCTCCATTGCGCTGGGCTTCGACGCCGTGGTTACCGGCCACTATGCGCAGCTCCACGATGGCGTGCTGCGCCGGGGCGTGGATGCAGACAAGGATCAGTCTTATGTCCTCGGCGTGTTGACTGACGAACAGCTGGCGCACTGCATGTTCCCAGTCGGGGACACGGTCAAGCCCGAGATCCGCGAGGAGGCCGCCGACGCCGGCTTCGGGGTCGCTAATAAGCCAGATAGCCACGATATTTGCTTCATCCCGGATGGCCGGACCCAAGCCTTCCTGGGCTCGAAGATCGGCCTGCGCCCCGGCCTGGTGCGGGATGCCGGCGGGGAGACGGTGGCGGAGCACGACGGCGTGTATGGCTTCACCGTTGGCCAGCGCAAGGGGCTTGGCCTGCCGCGCGAAACCCTCGATGGCCGCCCACGCTACGTCACGGATATCGACGCGCACACGGGAACCGTGACTGTCGGCACCCGGGAGGACCTGCGGGTCGGCGGGATCATCGCCGACCGGCTCAAGCGCCTCGACCCGGAGGTACACGGCCGCGAGTTCGACTGCGAGGTGCAGGTTCGCGCCCACGGCGGGGTGGTTCCCGCCCGCGCCCGGCTCGTTGACGACCCAGCCCCGGTTACTCCGGCGGGCCGCGTGAAGGAGGCCGATGAGCTGCCGTGGCGCCTGGAGCTGGAGTTGCTGCAGCCCCTGGAGGGCGTGGCGCGCGGCCAGGCCGCCGTGGTCTATCGCCCCGACGAGGGCGGGGACATCCTGTTGGGCTCCGGCACCATCCGGGCGACCACCGCCCTCGGGGCCCCGATTGAGGAGAAGCCCGCACCCGGTACCGTCGCCGCGGTGGATGCAGAAGCTATCGAACAGGGCGAGGAAGCCCAGCCATGACGCGTCTCGGCTGGTGGGAATCCTTCGCCACGACCCACCCGGACCAGAACAGTGCCCTGGACGCCGCGCTTCTCCGCGGCGTCGATGTGGATGAGGACACCGGCGCACCGGGCGGGATTTCCTTGCCCCGCATCCAGCCCGCAGGTCAGCCCGGTGTCAAGGACGTCGCGCTGGACATCACGGCCCTGACTGCCGGTTTCGCGCAGCTCAACCTCGTGGCGAATCCGCGGGGTTGGGAGATTAGCCACGGCAGCAGCCTGATCGGCCGGCAGACCCGGTCTTATCTCTCGGAGCTGCGGGACCTGGTGCCCGCGGTGCTCTCCGAGCGGCGCGCCCCACGGATTATGTTGAACGCCGCCGGACCCTGGAGCTTTGGCGCCACCGTGGAGCTGGCGGGTCACCACATCGTGGCCGACCGGCCCGCATTCCGAGATATTGCCCTCACGCTGGGGGCGGGGTTGGCAGAGACCGCCGAATGGTTGGCCAACGCGACCGGTTCGGAGGTGTTCATCGGACTCCACGAGCCCGCCGTGCCGCAACTACTGGCCGGACTGGCCGGAGCCACGCGCTGGGACCGGCTGGCCCCAGTGGACCCCGAGCACATCCTGGGCGTGTGGCAGCGGCTGCTCGGCCAGCTGCCCGAGGGCGTGAAAACTGTGCTGCATGAGTGCCCACCCGAGCTATTCCGCGACATCCCGCAGGTGGGCTTTGACCGCGTCGGTGTGGCCGCCGGGCACCTCTTCGGCGAGCCGTCCACCTCGGAGCTCAAGGACGCCATCGGTGCCGGCGTCGGGGCGGGGCAGGGGATCGGTATCTGCGTGCCCCAACCCGCAGAGCCGCTGGGCGTCGCGGCGATCGAGGACAGTGCCGCACAGTACGCGGGTGCCGTCCAACGCCTGTGGCAGCAATGGAGCTTCCCCGCCGAGCAGCTGACGCAGCAGATCGACCTCTGCGCGATCACCCCAGGGCTAGACGAGGTCGCTGTGAGCCCCGCGGTTGCGGCCACGTGGTCCGCGATCGCGCGGATTGCCGCGCGCAACCTCGTTGCGGGCTAATCCCCGCCCTCGTCGCCGTCGCCGGGCCCCTCGCTCAGCAGCTTGTGGAAACCGGCCTCGTCGAGCACCGGAATACCCAGCTCTTCGGCCTTCGTGAGCTTCGACCCGGCTTTGGCCCCAGCGACCAGATAGTCCGTATTCTTGGACACGCTGCCGGTGGCCTTTCCGCCGCGGGACTCGATGGCCTCCTTCGCGCTGCTGCGGTCGAAGTCCTCCAGCGTGCCCGTGACTACGATGCTCAACCCGGCCAGCAGGTCAGCCTGAATAGAACCGGCGGCGTCGGCGGAAGGCCGCTCGGTGACGTCCTGTTCCATCCTCACCCCAGCGGCCGCCCAGGCATCGACGGTCTCTTGGTGCCAGGAGACCGCGAACCAGTCGCGGACGGACTCGGCGATGATGGGCCCCACCCCGTCGACGGTGGACATCGTCTCCACATCGGCGGCGGCGACGTCCGGAATGGAACCGTAGTGATTGGCCAGGGCCTTCGCCGCGGTCGGGCCGACGTGCCGGATCGACAGGGCGACGATGACCCGCCACAGGTCGACCTCCTTGGCCGCCGCGAGCGTCGTCAACAACGTCTCGCCCTGCTTATTCAGCGCGCCGGACTTCGTCGTATACGCGTCCGTGCGGCGCAGATCCTCCTCCGTCAGCGAGAACAGCCCCGTCTCGTCCGGCAGCACGCCGGAATGGATGAGGTCATAGGCCGCCTTCTCTCCGAGCGCATCGATGTCGAAGGCACCGCGACCGGCGATATAGGTCAGGCGGGTGTGCAACTGGCCAGGGCAGTAGCGGGTATTCGGGCAGCGCCAATCCGCATCGTCTCCGCGAGCCGGGGCCAGGGGAGTGCCGCACTCCGGGCACAGGCTGCTGAAGAGAAACTCGCGCTCCGCACCACTCCGGGCATCCTCCACTGGGCCGAGCACCTCCGGGATGACCTCTCCGGCCTTGCGGATCATGATCTCGTCGCCGAGGCGCACACCCTTGCGGTGGGCCTCGGAAGGGTTGTGCAGGGTCGCCATGGTCACAGTCGAGCCCGCAAGGTATTTCGGTTCCATCACCGCATACGGGGTCGCCCGGCCGGTGCGCCCGATCCCTAAGCGGATGTCGTGCAGCCGGGTGCGAGCTTCTTCCGGTGGGTACTTATAGGCGATCGCCCAGCGCGGGGCGCGGCTGGTCGTACCGAGCCGCTGCTGGGACTGCGTATCGTCCACCTTGATGACGAGGCCATCCATCTCGTGGTCCGCATCGTGGCGGTGGTCCGCCCAGTAGGCGACCTGCTCTAAGACCTCCTTGGCGCTGTGCACCTGCTTGGTATACGGGCTCACCGGTAGGCCCCAGGCCGCCAGCGCCTCGTAGGCCGCGTGTTGGGAGGCCGGGGTAAAGCCCTCCCGGGCACCGATGCCGTGACAGATCAGGCGCAGCGGGCGGCGCGCGGTCTCTGCCGGGTCCTTTTGGCGCATCGCTCCGGCCGCGGCGTTGCGCGGGTTCGCAAACATTTTCAGCCCCTCCGCCTGGCGCTGGGCGTTCATCTTCGCGAAGTCCTCCACGCGGATGAAGACCTCGCCGCGGATCTCCACGAGCTCCGGCACCGGGAAGTCCTCGGAGGACTGCAGGCGCGCCGGGATATCGGAGAGCGTGCGGGCGTTGTGGGTGATGTCCTCACCGGTCGTGCCGTCACCGCGGGTGAGCGCGAGTTCCAGGACACCGTTGCGGTAAAGCAAGTTGATCGACGCGCCGTCGATCTTCAGCTCGGTGAGGTAGGTCTTGGCCGGGGTGCGCTCCAGCCAGGAGCTCAGCTGCTCGGTGTCGAAGACATTATCCAGCGAGAGCATCGGCTCCTGGTGGTCCACGTTGCGAAACGGGCTGGACTCCGGAGGGGAGGGGGCAACCTCAGTGGTTGGGCTGGGGCCGGTCACCGCTTCCGGGCGGGAGTTCTCGAACTCCTGAAGGCGAGTGAGCAGGGCGTCGAACTCGGCGTCGGAGATCTCCGGATTGCCGTAGTAATACACCTCGCGGTGGTGCCTGACCTGGTCCGCGAGGGACTGCCACTGCTGGGCCAGCTTAGCAAGGGCCGGGTCGGCGGACCCGGAATGGCTTGCGGCGGCCGAGGAATCGGAATCGTATTGAGTGCTCACAGGATCCAAGTCTATCGAGGATGCGCTCTGGCCTGTCTGGTGCTCCAGTTAGAGTAAGAATCATGACCGCAGCGCATTTCAATCCGGCTCACATGCTGAGCTTCGACCTAGAGACCACCGGCACCAATCCACTGTCCGCTCGCATCGTGACCAGCGCCATGGTGCGTATCCGCGGCAGTCAGGTGCAAGACGTCGAATTGCTCGCTGACCCGGGAGTCGAGATCCCCGAACAGGCCAGCGCGGTGCACGGCATCACAACCGAATACGCTCGGGAGCACGGTAAACCGCACGACGAGGTTCTGGCGGAGACGATCCGCGCGATCCGGCAGGGATGGGAGGAGGGCGCGACTCTCGTGGTCTTCAACGCTCCCTATGACCTTTCGGTGCTGCGCAGCCAAGACCCGGGCTTCACCGTGGACGGCCCAGTTATCGACCCGTTGCTGCTGGATCGCCACTTCGATCAGTATCGCAAGGGCAAGCGCACCCTGGGGGCGGTGTGCGAGCACTACGAGGTCGCCCTCGACAACGCGCACGAGGCCACCGCTGATGCGATTGCCGCGGCCCGTGTCGCATGGAAGATCGCCCGCGAGCACCCGGAGCTGACCCAGATGAGCGCCGACGAGCTCATGTTGAACCAGTCCACCTGGTACTACGAGCAGCAGTCCAGTTTGGCGGAGTACTTCCGATCGAAGGGCCGCGACGCCAACGTGAACACCAGCTGGCCGCTGCAGTAGGCCGGTTGCCTATAATTTCTAAACATGTCTTCCTCACCACAACCCACCGCAGCCGATTACCTCAAGGACATCGTCGCAGCACCCGTCTACCGGGCTGCGAAGCACACGCCCACCGACGCCATGCCTGTGCTGTCCAAGCGTCTAAATAACCGCGTGCTCGTCA
>DYZK01000101.1 GCA_020741275.1 Corynebacterium urealyticum | reverse complement strand
CGATGGACGTGGACGTACCGATGCCGTGGCGCATCGTCATTAAGTGGCGCGTCTCCACCCTCGCCGGCTTCGAGGGCGGCACGAAGATCTACATCAACACCATCACACCGCAGGAACTCTGCGAGCTGGTGCTGCACCGCTTGGAGGCCGCACAGGCCGCGGGGCGCCTGGCGCCGGGCATCAAGCTCGGCGAGGACATCGAGCACGCCCCCAACAAGCTGAAGTACAACCCGGCGATCCGCTAGCACCGGGCAGCACCGCTACCTCGCTGGTGCCGCACCGCAGTCACGCACGGCTGAAGGCTGAACGCTGAAGAAAGGAAGTTTTCGCATGTCTGCATCCCAGTCCACCTCCCCCGCCCAGGCCGCACCAGAGGCGGTCGCGGAGCTCATCAACTCCCTGGGCTCCGGGCCCGGGAGTGACCTGGGGTGGACCCAGGAGTTCTACGAGTGGATGCACGCCCACCCCGAGCTTTCCCTCCAGGAGGAGCACACGGCACTCGCGATCGCGGAGAAGCTTGGCGACTTCGACTGCGAGGTGACCATCGGGATCGGCGGCCACGGTATCGTCGCCATCTTCCGCAACGGTGAGGGTCCGACCGCGCTGATGCGTGCCGACTTCGACGCCCTGCCGGTGCGCGAAACCACCGGCCTGCCCTATGCCTCCACCGTGGACGGTGTGATGCACGCCTGCGGGCACGACGTCCACACCTCCTCCCTGCTGGGGCTGTGCGCCGTCATGGACGCCCACCGCGAAGCGTGGTCGGGCACCTTCATCGCCCTGTTCCAGCCCGCCGAGGAGGTCACCCAGGGGGCGAACAACATGATCAAGGACGGGCTCGCCGATGTGATCCCACGCCCGGATGTCTGCTTCGGCCAGCACGTGGTCGCCGGCCCGCAGGGCACCGTGTACACCGCCGCAGGCCCCGTACTCGCGGCCTGCGACACCATCACCGTGACGATTCCCGGGCTGTCCGCGCACGCGTCCTCCCCTCACCTGGGTCTGGACCCCAGCTACGTCGCGGCGATGATCGTCGTACGCCTGCAGGGCATCGTGGGCCGGGAAGTGGACCCAAATGAATTCGCGGTGATCTCCGTGGGCTCCCTGATCGCAGGTCACACGAATAACACCATCCCTAGCGAGGCGAAGCTGGTGCTGAACTGCCGCTTCTACAGCACGGAGGTGCGCGACCGGACCTACGAGGCCATCGAGCGGGTCATCCGCGCCGAGTGCCTGGCCTCCGGGGTCACCGGCGAGCCCACCATCGAGTACTCCGCCCGCGGCGAGCTGACCGATAACAACCCGGAGCTCTTCCGCACGGTCCGCCCATATTTCGACGAGGTCTTCGGCAGCCAGTCGCAAGACTCCGAGCGGTGGACCGCCTCCGAAGACTTCTCCGAGATCCCCCGCCACTTCGGCTGCCCGTATCTGTTCTGGACGGTCGGGGTCACCCCCACCGAGCAGTGGGACGCCGCCACGCCGCCGCCGGGGAACCACGCCAGCGATTTCGCCCCGGCGAAGGGCTCCGTGCACACCGGCATCAAGGCCGCCGCAGCAGCAGTGTTGGGCTACCTGGGGGTCTAGACCGCCGGGGTCGGCACAATAGTAACCGACACGACCAACACGAAAGGGGCCGGACCTCGCCTTTCCAGCGAGGGCCCCGGCCCCTTTTCTCACGCCTGCACGCTTTTCTCCTAGCGGCGGCGCTCCTGACCCAACATGTGCACCTGGATCATGTTGGTGTTGCCCGGGATCCCCGGTGGGGAGCCCGCAGTGACCACGACGAGGTCGTCGTAGTTGTAATTCTTCTTGCTGAGCAGGGACTCATCCACCACGCGCATCATGTCATCGGTGGAGTCGACGTCGTTGGTGAGCAGCGTCTCGGTACCCCAGGTCAGCGACAGCTGGTTGCGCACCTCTTGCGAAGGCGTGAACACCAGCAGCGGCAGGTAGCTGCGCAGGCGCGCCACGCGCTTGGCGGTATCGCCGGAGGAGGTGAAGGCCACCAGGGCGCGCGCGTTGAGGCGCTCGCCGATGTCCTTCGCCGCATAGGAGATCACGCCACGGCGGGTGCGCGGACGGTGCGTCAGCGGTGGGGCCTCGCCGTCGTCCTCGGCGGCCACGACGATGCGGGACATCGTCTCCACCGTCGCTATCGGGTGCTTACCCACGGAGGTCTCACCAGAAAGCATGACAGCGTCCGCACCATCCAGCACGGCGTTGGCCACGTCGGAGGCCTCCGCGCGGGTCGGGCGGGAGTTTTCGATCATGGAGTCCAGCATCTGGGTCGCCACGATCACCGGCTTGGCGTTCTCGCGGGCGATCTGAATGGCGCGCTTCTGCACCAGCGGGACGTCCTCCAGCGGGACCTCAACGCCCAGGTCACCGCGGGCGACCATGATCGCGTCGAAGGCCAGGATGATCGGCTCGAGCGCGTCGACGGCCTCTGGCTTCTCCAGCTTGGCGATGACAGGCACGCGGCGGCCGACCTCGTCCATGATCTCGTGAACGAGCTCGACGTCCGCCGGGGAGCGCACGAAGGACAGCGCGATGAAGTCCACGCCCATCTTCAGGGCGAAGCGGAGGTCCTCGCGGTCCTTCTCGCTGAGCGCCGGCACAGAGATGTTCATCCCTGGCAGGGACACGCCCTTGTTATTGGAGACCGGGCCGCCCTCGACGACCTCGCAGACCACGTCGTCATCCTCGACAGCCTTGCAGATCAGCGCGACCTTGCCGTCGTCGACAAGCAGGCGGTCGCCCGGCTGCGCGTCCCGGGCCAGGCCCTTGTAGGTGGTGGAGACGCGGTCGTGGGTGCCCTCGATGTCCTCCACGGTGATGCGAACGGTCTCGCCGGTCGCCCAGTAGGTCTTGTCCTCGGCGAAGCGGCCGAGGCGGATCTTAGGGCCCTGCAGGTCGGCCAGGATGCCGACCGGCTTCCCGGTTTCCGCCGAGGCGTCGCGGACCCACTGGTAATTCTGCTGATGATCAGCGTGTTCTCCGTGGGAAAAGTTCAGGCGCGCGACATTCATGCCCGCGTCGATCAGTCCGCGAATCGAATCCTTATCGGCCACAGCTGGGCCGAGCGTACACACGATTTTTGTTCTTCTGCTCACAGCTCCCCAGAATAGCCAGGAGCAGCCGACCCCCGCTACATAAGGGGTAATTGGGGCCAGTTTTTACTCCGCCTCGGTGGAACGTTCCGCGTTGCCACGAACGTACTCGGGATTTTCCCGACGTCGGTTCCGGGTCGCCCAGAACAAGATGGCGGCCGTCACAAAGGCCACGGCGGAGACCACCACGTTGATGCGGATGTCCCCGAACACCGTGGTCGCCGGATCGGTGCGCAGCATCTCGATGAAGAAGCGTCCCAGCGTGTAACCAGCCACGTAGAGCATGAACAACCTACCGCCACCCAGCCGGCGGGTGCGGTCGATGTAAACCAGCAGGCAGACGATGAGGAGGTTCCACACCATCTCGTAGAGGAAGGTGGGCTGGACGGTGGCGATGACATCCCCGGTGGACCGCCCCGTGACGGGTGCCAGGTAGCCGGATTCATCGACGCGGCGGTAGATCTCCAAGGCCAGCGGGCCATCTGCGGGGCCACCGTAAAGCTCCTGGTTGAACCAGTTGCCCAGCCGCCCGATGGCTTGTGCCAACAAGATGGTGGGCGCGATGGAGTCGGCAAAAGGCATGAGCGGGAGGCGTTTGAACTTGAACAACAGCGCCACGGCGACCCCACCCAGGATCACCGCGCCCCAGATGCCGAGGCCACCGTTGGTGATCTTCAGCGCGTCGACGGGGTTCTTCCCCGGCCCGAAGTACTTATCGTGGTCGGTGATGACGTGGTAGATGCGCCCGCCGATGATGCCCGCGGGCACGGCGACGAGCAGCGCATCGACCACAACCTCCGGGTCGCCGCCACGCGCGGCGTAGCGCTTCCTCGACCAAAAGTAGGCCACGACGATGCCCGTGAGAATGCACAGGGCATAGGCCCGCAGCGGGAATCCGCCCAGGTACCACACGCCCTGCGGGGGCGAAGGAATCGCGGCGAGCAGCATGGTGTCCGGGGCACCCATCATCCGCGGCTGCTCCCCTACGCCTTGGCGCGCACGCCGGCGGCCAGGTCTGCTGCGACCTCCGCCAGGGTGCCTTGCTCGGTGGCGTTGATGAGGGCGGAGCCCACGATCACGCCGTCGGCGAAGGCTGCGATCTGTGCGGCCTGCTTGCCGTCGCGGACACCGAGTCCGACGGCCACCGGCAGGTCGGTGGCCGTCCGGCAGCGCTCGACGAGCTCCTGGGCACCCTTATCAACCTCGTCCTGAGCGCCGGTGACACCCATGTGGGAGGCCGCGTAGATGAAGCCGCCACCGGCGTGGGTGGTCATCTCCAGCCGCTCCATGGTGGTGGACTGAGCCGCCAGGTAGACCGGATCCAGGTCGTTTTCTTCACAAGCGACCTTCCAGCGGCCAGCCATCTCCGGAAGCAAATCCGGGATGATGCTGCCCAGGCCACCAGCCTCAGCGAACTCGGCGGCGAAGCGCTCCGGGCCGTACTGCAACACCGGGTTCCAGTAGGTCATGACCACGCAGTTCGCGCCGGCCTCGGTGGCCCGTCGAACAACCTCGATGGTGTCCTTGACCTTGAAGCCGTTCTCCAGGGCGATGTCCGCAGCGTGCTGGATGGTCGGGCCGTCCATCATCGGATCCGTGAACGGGATGCCCACCTCGATGAGATCCGCGTGCTTGGACAGCTCGATGATGTTCTTGACGGACTCCTCGACCGTTGGGAAACCGGCCGGGTAGTAGGCGACAAACGCCGCCCGCCCCTCGGCCTTGGCGTCCTTAAAAATCTGTTCCAGACGGCTCATTTAGTTTCCCTCCTTCGCGAACCACTTCGCGGCGGTCGCGACGTCCTTATCGCCGCGGCCGGAGACGTTGACGATGATCAACGGGTTATCCTCGCGCTCGGCATACTTGATGGCAGCGGCCACACCGTGGGCCGACTCGATGGCCGGCAGGATGCCCTCCAAGCGGGTCAGGAGGCGGAAAGCTTCCATAGCCTCGGCATCGGTGATGGCGAAGTACTCCGCGCGCCCCTCGGCGTGCAATGCGGAGTGCTCGGGCCCCACACCCGGGTAATCGAGCCCGGCGGAAATGGAGTGCGACGGGATGATCTGACCGTCCTCGTCCTCCATCAGGTCGGAATAGGAGCCCTGGAACACGCCCTGGCGGCCCAGGTTGATGGGTGCGGCGTGGCGGCCGGTTTCCATGCCATCGCCCGCGGCCTCGGCGCCGACCAGCGCGACAGACTCGTCCTCGATGAACGGGTGGAACAGGCCGATGGCGTTCGAGCCACCGCCCACGCAAGCCACCACGGCGTCTGGGAGGCGACCAGCACCCTGAAGGATCTGCTGGCGGGCCTCGGTACCGATAATGCGCTGCAGGTCGCGCACCATCTGCGGGAAGGGGTGCGGGCCAGCGGCGGTGCCGAAGCAGTAATAAGTATCGTCCGCGTTGGCCACCCAGTAGCGCATGGCCTCGTTAATCGCGTCCTTCAGCGTGGCGGAGCCGATCTCGACTTCCTCGACCTCCGCTCCAAGCAGCTTCATCCGGGCGACGTTCATCGCCTGGCGCTGGGCGTCCACTGCGCCCATGTAAATGCGGCACTCCAGGCCGAGCAGGGCACACGCGGTGGCGGTCGCCACGCCATGCTGGCCAGCACCCGTCTCAGCGATCACGCGGGTCTTACCCATGCGCTTGGCCAGCAAAGCCTGGCCGAGCACGTTGTTAATCTTGTGGGAACCCGTGTGGTTGAGGTCCTCGCGCTTGAGCCACACCTGGGCCCCCACGTGCTTGGAGAACCGCTCTGCGTAGTACAGCGGGGATGGTCGGCCCGAGTAGTTGCGGTGCAGATCGTCGAGCGTATCCAGGTACTCGGGATCGGTCTTCGCCTTGCCCCAGGCGTCGGTGATCTCATCGATCACGGCCATGAGGGCCTCTGGGATATAACGGCCACCGAAGTCGCCCCACTGCCCGAGGTTATCGGGTTCGTGGTGGGTCGCGGAGCCGATCACTTCACCGGCAGTGGGCAGTGCTTGTGCTGGGCTTTTCTTGTTATTACTCACGAGTTCCAACTTACCTGGCTGGGGTTATGCGTCTTGCTTGGAGCCGGTCGGGCACGCCGGGTGCTGGCCTGCCACCACGAGGGCCTTGGCGGCCGCACCCGGGTCGTCGGCGGTCACGAGTCCCTCCCCCACGAGGACAGCGTTCGCGCCGTGGCGGGCGTACTCGATCAGGTCGTGCTTATCCCGCACACCGGATTCCGCGATCTTCACGATGTGATCCGGGATCATCGGGGCGATGCGACCGAAGACGGACATGTCGACCTCGAGGGTCTTCAGGTTGCGGGCGTTGACACCGATGACCTTGGCACCGGCGGCGACCGCGCGCTCAACCTCATCCTCAGTGTGCACCTCGACGAGGGCGGTCATTCCCAGGGACTCGGTGCAGTCCAGCAGTCCGGTCAACCGTTCCTGCTCAAGTGCGGCGACGATGAGGAGAATGACGTCCGCGCCATGTGCCCGGGCCTCGTAGATCTGGTACGGGTTGACGGTGAAGTCCTTGCGCAGCAGCGGGATATCCACGTTCGCACGCACCGCGTCGAAGTCGGCCAGGGAGCCGTTGAAGCGGCGCTCCTCGGTCAGGCAGCTAATGACGGCCGCACCGTTCTTGGCATAGGCCTTAGCCAGTACCTCCGGCTCCGGGATGGCGGCCAGGGTGCCCTTCGACGGGCTAGAGCGCTTGACCTCGGCGATGACGCTCACATCCGGACCAGAGAGGGCAGCCAGCGCGTCGAGCGCGGGCGGGGCGTCCAGTGCACGGGCCTTGATCTCCGCCAGCGGCACCTCCGCTTCACGGCGAGCCTGGTCCTCGAGAACTCCGGCGATGATCTCATCCAACACTGTTGCCATGTCGGCCTACCCTTTCACGATCGCTGTGTCGATGGTCACAACACTATCCACGCCGGGCGCTGGCACGAAATCCTGCCACCCCGGGTGGTGCAGGCTACTTCCGTTCGTCGTCCGTGGGGTCCACTCCCGCGTCGAGAGCATCCCACAGCACCCGGCCGGAATCGGGATTCTCCGTCAGGTCCTGCTTGGCCCCTTCGCGGCGACGCTCTGGGGTCTCATAGCGGCTATAGCCGGTGTCCGAGACTCCAGGCTTCATCGCGAGGATCACCCCGCCGCACACCCCGAGAACGGCGACGATGACGGTGAGCAGGACGGGTAGGTTGTGCACCTCCGCGGACACCACCTGGGCCCAGGCAGAGATCTGCTCGGGGTTACTGGAATTCTGCGTGGCCACACCCGAGCGCAGCAGCTGCTGGGCGCGGTAAAGGTCCGGTTCCGCCCCAACGAGCTGCACGGCCCGGAAGCTCGCGCCAGCCGACAGCAGCGCGATGAGCACGCCGATGATGCGACGGACGACCGGGGGGACAGCCATCGTCGCGATCAACGCAGCCATCATCGCCAAGGCCAGTGGCGTACCCGCCGGGTCCCAGACCGCGCCCACGAGCTCGTGGGTGGATTCGCCGGCCTTATCGTCGAAGACCTCTGCGGTCAGCCAGGTCATGCGGCTGAAACCCCACACGCCGGCCGCAGCCAGGATCACCAGCAGTTGGGCCAGCCCACGAATGCGCTTCTCAGTCTTCGTCATGCCCTCTTACCTTCTCGTCAACGTCCTTGAACGGTCGCAACCTAGAGCTTGCGCAGCGTCTCCGCTGCCGCCACGGCGCGCAGCACGGCTTTGGCCTTGTGCTGGCACTCCCGATCCTCTGCCGCCGGGTCGGAATCCGCAACGATACCCGCACCGGCCTGCACGTACACGGTGCCATCCTTGTAGAGCCCGGAGCGGATCGCAATCGCCTGGTCGGTGTTGCCGGAAAAATCGAAATAGCCGACCGTGCCGCCGTAGATACCGCGACGGGTGTCCTCGAGGCGGTCGATGATGCTCATGGCGGAGGGCTTCGGGGAGCCAGACAGCGTGCCCGCCGGGAAGGTCGCCGCGGCAGCGTCCACGGCCGTCTTCCCCTCCGCGAGCTCACCCGTCACACCGGAGACCAGGTGCATGATGGCGCTATAGCGCTCGATATGACGGAAGTCGTGGACCGCCACCGAGCCGGGCTTCGAGATCTTGCCCACGTCGTTGCGGCCCAGGTCTACGAGCATCAAGTGCTCGGAGTTCTCCTTCTCATCGGCCAGCAGCTCTCGCTCGTTGGCCAGGTCCGCCTCCGGGGTGGCGCCACGGGGCCGGGAACCGGCGATCGGGTGGGTGCTGATGTGCCCGTCTTGTACGCGGACGAGTGACTCCGGCGAGGATCCAACGATCCGGAACGCGGTCTGCGTGAAATCCTCGTTCGGGATGTTCATCAGGAACATATACGGGCTCGGGTTGGTGCGCCGCAGCATCCGGTAGATGTCCAGGGCGGGCACATCCGTATCGATCTCGAAACGCTGGCTCAGCACGATTTGGAACGCGTCCCCTGCCCGGATGTGTTCCTGGCACTTCAGCACGCGCTCCCGGTACACCTCAGAGGTCTGCTGGCGGCGGACCTGCGGTTCGGCGGTGGCGTCGTAAGTATGAACCCCGCCAGCGGTCGCGCCGGAGAGTTTGCCGAGCATGTCCTCGATGCGGGCGACGGCGTCGTCATAGGCGGCATCCACGTGTTCCGGGGAATTATTCCAGTTCACGGCATTGGCGATCAACCAAATGCTGCCCTCATGGTGGTCGACAACCGCCAGGGTATCGACGAGCATCTGCACCAGGTCGGGGACGTCGAGGTCGTCCTCGCAGGTATCCGGTAGCTGCTCGATGTAGCGCACCATGTCGTAGCCCAGATAGCCGACCAGGCCGCTGGTCAGCGGAGGTAGGCCGGGCATTGGGGCAGTGTGCAGGGCTTCCAGGGTGGAACTGATCGCGGCGAACGGGTCCTCGGTTGGCGGCAGATCCTCGGGAGCCTGGCCGATCCAGTGGGCGTCCTTGCCCTTGGCAACCAGGGCGGCGCGCGCCCCAGTGCCGATGATGGACCAGCGGCTCCACGACTTGCCGCTCGGGGCAGACTCGAAGAGGAACGTGCCCGGCCGGTCTTCTGCGAGCACACGGTAGGTGTTCAGGGTGGACAGCCCATCGGCTAGCACCTTGTACACCACCGGGACCACGCGATGCTCCGCTGCCAGAGCGCGGAACTCCTCGCGGGTCGTGATCTCCTGGAAATTCCCCTGCGCTGTAGCCATGTTCTAGAGCAACCTATCCGAATCGAAACAGGTGGTGGTTCCGGTGTGGCACGCCGCACCGGTCTGATTGACCTTCAGCAGCACCGTGTCGCCATCGCAGTCGAGCCGGGCCTCCACGACCTCCTGCGTGTGCCCACTGGTCTCCCCCTTGACCCACAGCTGCTGCCGGGAGCGGGACCAGTACGTGCCCTTACGGGTGGCCAACGTCAGCGCCAGGGCCTCGTCGTTCATCCACGCCTGCATCAGGACGTCCCCGGTGGTCGCGTCCTGGACGACGGCGGCGACGAGCCCGTCAGCGTTGCGCTTCAGGCGCCCGGCGATGGCGGGGTCGAGGGCTGCAGAACTCAACGGCGCACCTCGTAGTCCTCCGCGAGAGCGTCCTTGACTTCGCGGATGCTGACCTCACCGAAGTGGAAGATGCTGGCTGCCAGAACCGCGTTCGCACCAGACGCAACGGCCGGCGGGAAGTGGCTGGCTGCACCCGCGCCACCGGAGGCGATGACCGGGATGGACACGACCTCGCGTACCGCGGCGAGCATCTCGGTGTCGAAGCCATCCTTGGTGCCGTCGGCGTCCATGGAGTTGAGCAGGATCTCCCCCACGCCCAGCTCCTCGCCCTTCTTGGCCCAGGCCACGGCATCCAGGCCGGCGGACTTGGTACCGCCGTGCGTGGTGACCTCGTAGCTGGAGGGCTGATCATCGCAGCGGCGGGCATCCACGGAGAGCACGACGCACTGGGCGCCGAAGCGGGTGGACAGCTCGCGCAGCAGCTCCGGGTTCGCCACCGCAGAGGAATTCACGGAGACCTTATCGGCGCCCGCACGCAGCAGGGCGTCGGCGTCCTCGACGGAACGAACCCCGCCGCCGACGGTGAGCGGGATGAAGATCTGGTCCGCGGTGCGGCGGACGACGTCCAGCATCGTGCCACGGCCTTCCTTGGACGCGGAGACGTCCAGGAAGGTGAGCTCGTCGGCACCCTCTTCGTCGTAGCGCTTTGCGAGCTCCACCGGGTCGCCGGCGTCACGCAGGTTCTTAAAGTTCACGCCCTTGACGACGCGGCCGTTCGCCACGTCCAGGCACGGAATGACGCGCACACTGACGCTCATCGGATTCCACCTCGGTCCATGATCTCCTGCGCGGTGCGCGCAGCGGTGCCGATCGGCACGTTTTGAATGTGTTCCAGCAGCGTGGCGTGCACATCCGGTTCACCGGCCACCAGGCCGGAAACCCCCGGCCGCCACGGATTCCCCGCGAAGTCGGTTGCCACGCCACCGTTGGCCTCCACGGCCAGGATGCCGGCAGCGTTATCCCACAGATTCGGGCTGAAGGTCACCGTGCCGCCGAAGACACCAGCGGCGGTAAATGCCAGGTCGATGCCCACCGAACCGGTGACGCGCATGCGCGGATAGGACTTGCCAATCTCGTTGAGCATGTCCTGACGGTAGGAAATCGGCAGGTTGCCGCGGCGCTGGGACAGAATCGAGCCGAAGCTGATCTGTGTCACGCCTGCATCCGAGGGCGGCATCGGCCGGGACGGATTACCGTCCACGAACAGCCCGTGATCCTTATGTGCGGTGATGCGGCGGCCCAGCAAGGGCATCTCGGTCACCGACAGCAGGGTCTCGCCCTGGTGAATCAGGGACACGAGGATGCAGCAGAACGGGTTGCCCACCGCGTAGTTCGCGGTGCCGTCGATCGGGTCGACGACCCAGAAGGTTTCCGGTTTCTCGTCGCTGAGTTCCCGACGACGTCGACGCGGGCCGTCGAGGGCGTCCGCGCTCTTGTCACCGGGGTTGTATTCGGACGCTTCGCCCGGCAGTTCGCCCGGCATGACGGTGCCGTATTCCTCGCCGTGCACCGGGAAGCCAGTGTACTGGCTCAGCAGGTTACGCAGCTGCCGTTCCACCTTGAGATCGGCCTCGGTGGCGAAGTCGCCGGGGCTCTTGATGACCTCGGGGTCCGCACCGACGGCCGCCGTGAAGGTGGCTTCCGCTTCATCGACCGCGGCCTCGGCGATGGCCAGCAACGCGCGGGTATCGAGAGTTTCCGTCATCAGTCCTCCTGACCCCGGGCGACCCGCAGCGCCTCCTCGAGCGTGAACTTGCCTGCGTACAGGGCCTTACCAACGATGGCGGAGTCCACGCCCTCGTCGACGACTGCGGCGAGAGCTCGGATATCGTCCAGGCTGGAGATACCGCCCGACGCGACGACCGGCGCGGAGGTCGCTGCCGAGACCTCGCGCAGCAGCTCGACGTTCGGACCGTTGAGCATGCCGTCACGGGAGACGTCGGTGACCACGAGGCGGGAGACGCCTTCGGCGTCAAGGCGCTCCAGGACCTCCCACAGGTTGCCGCCATCGCTGGTCCAGCCACGGCCGCGCAGGCGCCACTCGCCATCGACCTCGCGGGTGTCCAGGCCGATGGCGACCTTGTCCCCATGCTCCTGGATGATCTTCTTGCACCACTCCGGGTTCTCCAACGCGGCGGTGCCGATGTTGACGCGCTCGCAGCCGGTGGACAGGGCGCGTTCGAGGGAGGCGTCGTCGCGGATGCCGCCGGAGAGCTCGACCTTCAGATCCATCGCCTGGGTGACCTCGCGGATGATCTCGAAGTTGCTGCCGCGACCGAAAGCGGCGTCGAGGTCGACGAGGTGAATCCACTCGGCCCCGGCGTTCTGCCAGGCCATGGCGGCCTCAATCGGCGCGCCGTAGCTGGTCTCCGTGCCGGCCTCACCCTGGACGAGGCGGACGGCCTGGCCCTCGGAGACGTCGACGGCGGGAAGGAGAGTCAAAGCGGTGGTGGTGTTGTGGGACATGTTTTTCACTTTCTCGCCACGGGGGATTTAGCTATTAAATGATCAGTGTAGCCCCGGCCTGCCGATACAGTGCCGAGACCGTGCAACTAGAGGGTTGTGACCCAGTTGCGCAGCAGGTGTGCACCCGCGTCGCCGGACTTTTCCGGGTGGAACTGGGTGGCCCACAGCGGGCCGTTTTCCACTGCGGAGACGAAGCGGCAGTCCTCGTGTTGGGACCAGTGGACCAGGGGCGCGCGGGTCCGGCCGTCGGTGTGCAGCTCCCACTCCTGGACCCCGTAGGAGTGGACGAAGTAGAAGCGCTCGTCGGCTGGGAGGCCATCGAACATTTGGCTGCCCGCGGGGTCGGCTTCCACGGTGTTCCAGCCCATGTGCGGCAGGATCTTCGCGTCGAGGCGACGGACGGTACCCGGCCACTCCCCCGCGCCCTCGATCTCGGAGCTGCCGTGGGCGCCGTCGGCGAATTCTACGCCGTGTTCGAAGAGGATCTGCATGCCCACGCAAATGCCGAGCACCGGACGGCCGCCGGCGAGCCGCTCCCCGATCAGTCGGGCCCCCTGGACCTTGCGCAGGCCCGTCATACAGCTCGCGAACGCCCCCACCCCGGGCACGAGGAGGCCATCGGCGTTCAGCACCGTCTTCGGGTCGTTGGTGACGGTGACCTCAGCTCCGGCCCGCTCGATGGCGCGCTGCGCGGAACGGATATTGCCGCTGCCGTAGTCCAACAGTGCGACGCTGGGCCGCCGCCCTCCGGTGGCCTGAAGGGTGCCCTCTTCAACAGGGGTGGCTGTGCTGGAATTCGCTTCTGTGGACTGTTTTTCCATAGCCCGCATTGTACCCGGGCGACTATCGGCGGCGAACGCGCACCCGGTTGGTCACGCGGCGCAGACGGGTGCGGACGTTTCCGGTGTCCACGACGCGGTGCTGGCCCATGAAGCGGTCCAGGACGACCAGCCCCAGGCCGACGAGGATGACGATGCCCGCACCGATGAAGGCGCCCTGGAAGGCGAAGCTGGAGGCGACGATGCCCAGCAGGATCGAGCCGACACCGGTGCCGGAGTCGAAGGACATGTTCCACAGGGCTGAAGCCTCGGCGGCGCGGTCACGCGGCAGTCGGTAGAAGAGCAGCAGCAGGGCCTCGGACTGAGCCAGGCCGAAACCGGCTCCGAAGATCGCGGCGGTTAGCAGGGCGCAGGCCACCAGCAGCCGGCCGGTGGGCTCCATGTTGATGGTTACCGCCGCGCCCAATACGCCGGCGCCGGCGAAGATGAGCGAGGCCACCGCCAGGCTGCCCGGCTCGCCCATCCGGTCGGACCACCAGCCGGAGAACGCACGCGCGATCGTTTGTGCCGCGCCCAACACCGCAAGGGTAAGTCCGGCAACCGTCGCGGCGATAGCGGGGTCGATCTCGGCGGCGGCAGGTGCCAGGAAGTTACTGAAAGCGGCAAAGCCCACGGCGGCGACACCGATGAGCAGCCCGGGGACGGTCGCCAGCTTCCAGGTGGCGACCACCGGGGTGGCGGGCTTTTCAACCTCGGTAGTTTCGTGGGTCGCCTCGGTAACGTCCCTGGGCTCCACCGGTAGTCCGAGCGCAGCCGCTGCACCGACCACCGCGTAGACGGCGGCCAGAACATAAACTGCGGAGCCGGAATTGTCATAAACCCACATGCCCAGAGGAAAGCCGATGAGCTGACTGCTTCCCACGAAGACACCGAAGGTGCCGGTGGATCGGCCAAGCAGGTGCAGTGGAACGAGATCCGCGATCAGCGCAGCCTCCGCCACCGTGACGGCACCGAAACCGATGCCGCGGATGATGGCTACGGTGATCACCGCCTCATTGGACATCGAAGCTATGTGCAATAGTGCGGGGAGGCCGAGCAATAACCCTGCCACGGCCATGACGGGGAAATAGCCTACTTTCCGCAGGATCCTTGGGGTGAAGTACTGGGTCGCCACGGTGGCGCCCATGAAGATGCCGGTACTAGCACCGGCCATCGTCTCGGATCCCCCAGCCTCAATGATGGCCAGCGGGATCACCGGCAGAAGGATCGCCCACCCACCGAAGGCACAGAACACTGAAATCAACGTGGCTTTGAGCCCCGGGGCCTGCCACACGGATTCGATCTTGGCGAGCTCTGCCGCCGGGAGTGCCTTCGGGCGAATAGGCAAGGTCATCCTTCCTTCCTCCGTACGTGGTGCGCATGGGGTTGAAAATCTGCTGGTCTATATCGGCGACGGGCCCCTCGCCCGCCGAGCCCGCACGGCTGGGGGCTCGTGCGGCCTAGATCCTACAAGGCACCCTTGGTCGACGGGATGCCGGTCACGCGCTCGTCGCGTTCCACGGCTGCGCGCAGCGCGCGCGCCACAGCCTTGTACTCCGCCTCGGTGATGTGGTGCGGGTCGCGCCCGTGCAGGCAGCGCACGTGCAGGGCGATCCGGGCGTTGAGGGCCAGGGTTTCGAAGAAGTGCTGGTTGATCACGGTGGCGTAGTGGCCACCGATGACCGTGTGCACCATGGCATCTGGCTCGCCGGTGCCGACGTAGTACGGACGGCCCGAGACGTCGACGGCCGCATGGGCCAGGCACTCATCCATCGGGATAAACGCATCACCGAAGCGGCGGATGCCTGCCTTGTTCCCGAGCGCCTCCCCCAGGGCCTGGCCCAGAACGATGCCGGTATCTTCGACCGTGTGGTGGGCGTCGATCTCGACGTCGCCGACGGCCTTGACCTCGAGGTCGAAGGAGCCGTGCGCCCCGAGTGCGGTGAGCATGTGGTCAAAGAAGGGCAGTCCGGTGGAGATGTCGGTCTTACCGCTGCCATCCAGGTTGATGCTCACCGAGATATCGGACTCGCTGGTCTTACGCTGGGCGCGTCCGATCCGGTCCTCGAAGGTGTTGCTCATAGCTAGTTCTTTCCTTTCACTGCTTCCGCTGCGGCCAGGAAGGCGTCGTTTTCCTCCGGCAGGCCGATCGTCACACGCAGCCAGCCTGGGATGCCGACGTCGCGGATGAGGACGTCCTGGTCCAAGAATGCCTCCCACGTGCGGTGGCTGTCTTCCAGTCCACCGAAGAAGATGAAGTTGGAGTGCGAGTCGACGACCTCGTAGCCGAGTTCCTTCAGCTTGGAGGCAACCCGGTCGCGCTGTTCGCTGAGGGTAGCGACGGTGGCCAGTGTGTCCTCCCGGTGGCGCAGCGCCACCCGGGCAGCGGCCTGGCTCAGCGTCGAGAGGTGGTACGGAAGGCGCACCAGCATGACCGCGTCGATGAAGGCCGGGTCGGCCACGAAGTAGCCCAGGCGTCCACCGGCGAAGTCGAAGGCCTTGCTCATCGTGCGGGAGACCACGAGCTTGGCCGGGTAATCCGCCAGCAGAGTGCAAGCGCTCGGCTCGTCGGAGAACTCGGCGTAGGCCTCGTCGATGATGACGATCCCAGGGGCGGTGTCGAGGATCCGGCGGATGTCCGCAAGCGGGGTGATGCCGCCGGTCGGGTTATTCGGCGTCGTGACGAAGACGATATTCGGCTGATGTTGCTCAATGGCCGCTACCGCCTTGTCGACGTCGATCGCGAAGCCCTGAGCCGGGTCGCGGTCGATGGCGATGAATTCGGTCTGGGTACCCGCCGCGAGGATTGGGTGCATCGAGTAGCTGGGAACGAAGCCCAGCACGCTGCGCCCCGGTCCGCCGAACACCTGGAGGAGCTGCTGCAGGATCTCATTGGAGCCGTTGGCCGCCCACAGATTGTCCTTGGTGACCGCCACACCCGTCTGGGCGGTGATGTAGTCTGCCAGGTCCTCACGCAGCTCGACAGCGTCGCGCTCCGGGTAGCGGTTCAGGCCAGCACCAAGCGCGCGAACCTCGGCGACGAGGTCCTCGACGATGGCCTCGCTCGGCGGGTAGGGGTTTTCATTCGTATTCAGCTGGTTCTTGATGGTCAGCTGGGGCGCGCCGTAGGCGGACTTGCCCTGGAATTCTTCACGGATCGGGAGATTAACCACGGTTGGTCCAATCTGGGTTGGTGCGGGCCTTGATTGCTTCCCCATGGGCGGGGAGACGCTCGGCGTCCGCGAGGGCGATCACTGTCTCGGAGACCTCCTGCAGGGCCTGCTCGCTGTAGTTCACGACGTGCACGGACTTGAGGAAGGTGTGGGTAGACAGACCCGAGGAGTGCCGGGCGCTGCCGCTGGTCGGCAGGACGTGATTGCTGCCCGCGGCGTAATCACCCAGCGGCACCGGGCTGTACGGCCCGATGAAGATCGCGCCAGCGTTGACGATCTTCTTGGCGGCGCCGGTGTCGTCCTTCGTGTGGATCTCGAGGTGCTCGGCGGCATAGGCATTGGCCACGCGAATGGCCTCCTCCTCGTCGCCGACGAGCACGATGCCACTCTGCTGGCCCTGCAGGGCCTCGGCGACG
Organism: Corynebacterium urealyticum; assembly: GCA_020741275.1. Lineage (GTDB taxonomy): Bacteria > Actinomycetota > Actinomycetes > Mycobacteriales > Mycobacteriaceae > Corynebacterium > Corynebacterium urealyticum_A. Next base: position 12,322 of record DYZK01000101.1, on the reverse strand, counting down.
CGCTCGGAGTTATGGGTCACCTGGTAGCGCTCGGCGATCTCGCGGTCGACCGCGTCGGCGAGCTGCTCGGAGTTTGTGATCAGCACGGAAGCCGCCATCGGGTCGTGCTCGGCCTGGCTGATCAGGTCATAAGCCACCTGCACGGGGTCGGCAGACTCATCGGCCAGGACCGCGATCTCGGTAGGGCCGGCCTCCGCGTCGATACCGACGACGGAGCGGCACAGTCGCTTGGCGGCGGTGACGAAGATATTGCCCGGACCGGTGATCATATCCACCGGCTCCAGGTCCTCGTCGCCATAAGCCAGTAGCGCGATGGCCTGCGCGCCTCCCACAGCCCAGACCTCGTCCACACCCAGCAGCTTGCAGGCTGCGAGGATTGTCGGGTGCGGCCAGCCGCCATTATCCGCCTGCGGTGGGGAGGCCACCACGAGGCTGCCTACGCCCGCCGCCTGGGCAGGAACTGCGTTCATGATCACGCTGGATGGGTACACGGCCTTGCCACCCGGGACGTACAGGCCCACCCGCTCCACCGGGATCCACCGTTCGGAGACCACGCCACCTTCAGCGATCTCGACATCCTGATCCTCCGGCCGCTGCGCCTCGTGGAAGGCCCGCACCCGGCGGATCGCCTCCTTGAGCGCGTCCAGCACCTTCGGCTCCAGGGTTTCAAGGCTCTGATCGATGACCTCGTCGGGTACCCGGAGGCTCACCGGAACGCAGCCGTCGAATTTCTGGGAGTACTTATTTGCCGCCGCCACGCCGTGGGCCTTGACGTCCTCAACGACGGGCGAAACGGTCGGCAGCACCGCATCAATATCCGTGCCGCCGCGGGGCAGCGCCCGCCGAAGCTGCGCGGTGGTGGGTGTGGTGCCTCGAAGATCAATGCGCTGGAGCATGCCAGATCCTCTCCCTTAAAGGGGTGAAAAATGGTGGGTTGCTAGGGTGATCCTTATTCTAATCAAGCCAGGTTTCCGGAGGTTCATGGGGCATGCCACTGACTTTGAACGCATTGTTGGCCGATAGCGCCCACGATGTCGCTCAGGGACGCACCGCCTGGCGGCAGATGAGCGAGTTCGCCCGCTTCCACTGGCTCGCCACCGCCGAGGACGTCAGCCCCGAGCTCGTCGGCGAGTTCTACTTCCTGCGCGCCGGCGCAGCAGATGTCATGGGGATGACCGACGAGGCCATCGCCGCACTCGGCGAGCTCAACGCCTGGGCGGACAGCCGCGGTGACCATGCGCTGACGCTCGTCGGCAAAGCCCACCTGGCCTTCCACGCACTCAACCAGGACGAACCTTCCGTGTACCCGCTCGGCGAGCCCGAGGACCGACTACGCGCTCTGCTCGAGGATTTCCATGCCTGGCGCCCCACCCCGGACTCCCCCACCGTCGGCGAGGAACCGACCATTCGCGGTGAGAGCATCGACCGGCCCGATGCGGTGAAGCTCGCCACCGCCGCCACGACCGCATACTCGGTGGCCGTGAATGTCAGCGAGCAGCTGGCAGAGGTCTTCGCTGGGCTGGTGCGCCGCTTCGGCACCGCCTACCCCACTGAGGCAGACCGCAAGCTTTGGTATGCCCAGCGGCACTGGTTCTCCGGCCGCAAGCAGCAGGCATACGCTCTGGCTAGCGAGGTGCTGAGCAGCCCCGAGACCACCTCGGTATCCCGCTTCGACGCCCACGACATGCTGGGGCACTTCGCCCTGCTGGAAGGCGACGAGGCAGGCGTGGCCGAGCACTGGGAACGCGGCGTGGAGCTGGCCCGCATCATGGACGCCCCGGTCATCGCGATGCGTCACGCGGAGCTCACCGCCCGGGTGTACTTCTCCCAGGACCGTGCAGGAGAGGCCTGGCAGCTCTCCAACGATATGGTCACCTGGGTCGACGGTGTCCCCGTCGGTCCCATCCTGCTGGATTTGCAGGAGGTCATCGCCCAGTCTGCCTTCGAAAACAACCTCTTCGAGGAGGCCTGGGATACCGCGCGTTCGGTGATCCACTGGTCGGAGATGACTCCCAATGACCAGCGCACCGCCTCCTGCTACGCGATCGCCACCTTCGCGGGCCTGCGCCTGGGGTTGGCCGAAGAGGTCTTCGATCTGCAGCACCGCCGGGCCGAGTTGTTGAAGGCAGCCGGCCGGCTGCTGGATGCCGGCGAGGTTTTCCAGACTCTGGCCTATCTCGACGAGGACGCCGCGACCGCGTACCTCCGCCGCTCCTGGGAGCTGATCGAGGCCAGCCAGGAGGAGGGAAAGGACTGGCACGTCGCCGAGTGGCTGTTGACGATGGCCCAGTTCTCCGAGGGCGGGGCGGCCGTGGACTTCGCGCGCCGGGCGACCATCGCCTTCGAGCAGCTGGGGCACCCGGTGAAGGAGGCCTTCGCGCTGTTGGCGGAGGCTCGCGCCCAATTGGCGATGGGGGAAACTGACCTGGCGAGGCAGGCCTACGCTCAAGCGAACGTGGCCATGCCTGCGGAATTCGCGCGCCCTGCGGAACTCGATGCGGTATTCGCGCAGGTCAAAGAGGAGCTCGGCGGCTAGTTCTTAACCGAAGCCGCACTATTGTTGAAGGTCTCGCTATCGCTCATCACGGAGGCGCACCAGTAGAAGACCAGAGCGATGGTCATCGGCACCAGCAGCGCGGTCAACGAGATATCGGCGCTGGCCACGTGGAAAACATCCCCCGGGGCGGGGTGCCCCTCAGGCAGGGTATTCATCCAGCTGGTGACCCGCGCCCCGATCGCGTAGGCCCACCAGGTGCCGGAGAAAACAACGAGCGTGGTCCACATCATCATGGCTGGTCCGCGCGGTTTGGTGAGGAAAGACCACCCGGCGACGGCGAAGGCCAGCAGGCCGGTGACGATGACGAAGCACGCAAAGCCCACGAAGCTGGCGTCCTCGGTACCGGGGACGGGGTCGAGCGCACCGTTGGCGGTCACCTCGACGTCGACGGTCGGGTGCCACAGCCCCCACAGCACACCGACAACGCCATAGGCCAGCATCGCGAAGAGGAATACCACCGAGACCGGCTGCGCCTTGCGCGCGATGCTATTTAGCCGCAAAACTTCCAGCGCCCGCCTTCCTTGACCAGGTCAATCGGCGCTGGCTGGGACTGGCCCTGTGCGCTTGCGGTGGTCTCGACGCGCGCGGTGTTGCCATTGACCTGCACGCTGTTGATGTTGTCGATGCGCGGGATCAGGTTCAGGCCGGTCCCGGCGAGGTTGTTTGCTGCCTCGTCGAAGGCACCGTCGCCAACCTCGTTGCGGACGCGCTGGCACGCGTTGTCACGGCGGTAGTTCATGTAGGCGTGCGGGTTGTTGACGTGGGTATTCATACCCATGACGAGGTCGCGGATCTCCTTCTCGTCATTCGCCGCATTCCCCTGGGCTGGCGCGCCTCCCGGTGCCTGGGGCTGCTCCTTCGCCTGCTCCTGCTGGGCCTGCTTCGCGGCCTGTGCCTTCTTGGCTTCTTCCTTCTTGGCCTTTACCTGCTTCTTCTCGGCTTCTGCCTTCTTCTTTTCCTCCGCCTTCTTCTTTTCGGCGGCCTTCTTTTCCTCAGCCTTCTTTTCTTCGGCCTTCTTCTTGTCCTTGTCCTCGGACTTCTTCGCGTCGGCCTGCGAGGTGGTAGTCGAGGTGGACTTCTCGTCCTTCTGCGTTTCCTCTTCCTTCGAGCAAGCGGACAGGGCGAGCCCTGCTGCCAGGCACACCGCGAGGGCACGCCGTCCAGAGCTAGAAATTGCTGAGATCTTCATAGCTTTAAAAGCCTAGTCGCTCGCATGCCCTGTGCCTAGCGCGATCGGGTAGCGTCGAAGCCATGACGGACTCCTCGATCACCATCACGAGCGACGGCATTCAGGTCCACCGTTCGCTGCTCGCCCGCTCCCTCTCCCCCGATCTCGCCATCGCCCCGGAGCAACTGCTGGGGTGGCGTGTCTCGGCACCGACAGCCAGCTCGCCGGGGTGGTTGCACTTCCTGCTTGCCGGGGCCAGCACCAACGGCTTCATCCGCAGCTTCGATGAGGCGCGGCTGAACCCCGCCACCGTGCATTTCTTCCCCGGTGAGGCAGAGTTGCTGACCGAGATCGACGAGCAGCTGGCCCGCCTACAGGCCGGTTTCGACATCGACGTCGCGACCATCGATGCAGCAGAATGGTCGGCATCCTTCGAATCCGACGCCCCAGCGGCGGGCAACTCCGCAGCACCAGCGGCCGCGTCGGCGTCGTCGGCAAAGAAGACGAAGAAGAACAGCGGCGGAAAAGGTGGCAACCGGCGAGCACCCTGGGATCGGGTGGCCACGCCGGACAAGGTGCCGGAGCAGAACACGGCCGCGGACGTGGACGGTCCAGTCTTCGGCGAGACGGTCGTCATTACCGGGGACGTGGAACCCTACTCCAAGGGCGAGGTCTGGGACATGCTGGCCGATGCTGGCGCCATCGTCGCGAAGAACGTGACGAAGAAGACCACGCTGCTGATTCTCGGCGAATGGGCGACGGTGACCAGCAAGGAGAAGCGCGCACGGGAGCTGCAAGAACAGGGCCAGGAGCTGGCGATCTGGACCTTCGAGGAACTGCTTCAGAAGCTGGGAGTGCAAGACTAACTTCCCGGCGCTATGGGCGGCTCCCCCAAAAATTTTTGGGGAATTTCGCCGTTCGCGGGAACCAAATGAGCTCCCGCGTTGTCTAACACTGTCATGACGAGCACAGTGACAACGCGTAGAACAAGAACCACGATCACGCCGGCGGAAGAGGTCGACGTGCAGTGTGGGGCCCGGTCAGCGAGGCGCAGCCTGCCCGGGATGGCTCGCCTGACCCGCCTGCCGGAGGCCTGCTACAGTCGCCCCGTTCGGGTGCCGGTGGGCTCCGGCTTCACCGCGGAGCTACCGGAGTTCTCGGAGAAGGATTATCAGACACTCCTGCAGCTGTGGGCTGAGACCGCCGCCAGCATCAGCGAGGTGGTGGGTCCAGCGGGCGAGGCCTACCGTATCCGGCGCCTCGACTCCCGGGACTACGGCTGGCTGGAACTCACTGCCCCGGCAAGCTTCCCACCGCCGACCGCGATGTTGACCCACCCGAGGCTGGCGACTGCGCTCGCGGAGCGGATGGAAAAGGTCTTGGACGGGGTGGTGGCGTTCTACGTCTCTGGCGAACGTGTGCAGGTCTGCCCGCTGCCGTTGGCCATCGAGCGCCAAGGGTGGCATGGCCCCTTCGACCTGCGCACCGGTTTCTGCGTGGCCTTCGAGTTCCTATAAAACCGCCCTCCCCAGGTTCCGCACACGGTGGCCTAGAATCTGGGGCATGGGAAACTCCACCTCGCCTTCCCCTAGCGCCATCACTCAAGCGCTGAGGGACTACGACACCTGGCTCGATGAGCACCCCGCCGCCGAGCGCGAAACGAAAGAGCTCGTCGCTGCCGCGCTGGACGATGCCGGCATCAGCTTCGACCAGGTCTCGGTGAGACTGAAGGACCGTTCCAGCTTCGTCGCGAAGCTGAAGAACCCCGCCTACCCGGAATACCAGGACTTCGCGAGTGCCCACGACATCGTCGGCATCCGGGTGACCACCTTCCACTCCGCCGAGATCGAGCAACTTCTCGCGGCAGTGAGCACCATCTTCGCTATCGACACTGTGGTCGACAAGGCCGCCGAAACTGCCAAGAGCGGGCGCTTCGGTTACGCCTCCCACCACGTGATCGGGTACTCCAGCCAGCTTGGCCGGCGGGTGGAAGTGCAACTGCGCACCGTGCTGCAGCACGCGTGGGCCGAGTTCGAGCACGATATGCGCTATAAAAACCCGGAGATGTCCGGCAACCCGGTGGTGGACCGAGCCTTCACGTTGGCCGCAGGGCTCATCGAGCTCGCCGATGAGCAGTTCGACAAGATCGCGCGCATCGTCGACGCCCGCACCCTGGAACAGGACGCCACCGAGCTCGACACCCGCTCGCTGCCGGGACTGCTCACCCGCCTGCTGGGGAGCTCCTATCCCACCTCGCGGGCGGATTACTACGGCTGGGCCATCGCGATGCTGGCTGCTCACGGCATCACTACGGTCGCCGAGCTCAAGGAGCTGTTGGACCCGGATCGCATTGCCGCGCTCAACGAAGCGATGGCATATCCCTTCGAGCCCGGGCAGGTGCGCCTCATCGACGACCTGTTGCTGTTTACGTACGGCCGGGACCATATTCGGCGCACAGTGCACATCGGGGAGAATATCGAGACCCGCCCAGGGCGCCTCGGAAACCGTTGGCAGCAGCTCGGCCAGCACGTCTACTCCCCTAGCGCACGCCGCTAACCGAATTCAGTGATGCCGCTGGTTGCGCATGAACTTATCCAGCTGGCGGCGCTCCTTCTTCGTGGGCCGCCCGGCCCCGGGGTCCCGCCGCGGCATGGAGGCGATGATCTCCTTGGGCGGCGGTGGCGGAGAGTGGTCGATATAAGCTTTCTGCGCCACCGGCGCCCCCACCCGCTTATGCAGCAGCTCCGTGACCTCAACGATGCGTTCCCGGTGATTGACCCACACCCGCACCTGGTCCCCCACGGCCACGTGCTGGGCCGGCTTCACCGATTCGCCGTTGATTTTCACATGCCCGGCGCGGCATGCTGCCGCGGCCTGCGCTCGGGTCTTGGTGAGCCGGACGGCCCAGACCCAGGCGTCCACGCGGACCATGTTTTACCAGTTGTCCTTCTGGTTGATGATCTTGTTGATCTGCCAGCCGTTGTAGCCAGCGACGATCAGGGAGATCACCAGGACGGTCATGATGAAACCCAGGCCGGCGCCGGTAAGGGCGCCCAAGACGATGAGTCCGCCGCCGACGCCAGCGGTAATCTGGATGGCCTTGGAGTGCTTGCGCACGGCGGCCTTGCGCTGGGCAATCGGGTTGTCTCCGTAGGGGCTGAGGGTCATGGTGTGTCTTCCTCTATCGCGTTGTTGGGGTCTTAAGGTCCCGGGGTTCGCCGGCTCGCCGGGTCGCCAGGGTGCCTGGGCAAAGTTTTAACTTCCGGTGGGTAAATCTACCCAACGTTGACCCGCGCGGGTGGGTTCCACTCGACCTTGGGTCCAGCTGGCCAAGTGGGTGGCTAGCGCATCGTCTCCGGCGATGAGGAATCCGACCTGGGCGGCGTAGTCGGTTTCCAGGATCTGGTAACCGACATTGCGGATTTCGGATTCCACGCGCCCAGCCTCGTCGTGGTTGAGCTCCACGCGGTAGAGCTCCAGCTGCGTGCGCGTCACCCAGGTGACCTCATCGAGCGCGGCCTTGGTGGCGTCGTGGTAGGCGCGGACTAGGCCACCGGTGCCGAGCAGGACGCCGCCGAAGTAGCGGACGACAACGGCGGTGATATCGAGGGCTCCACTTCCGCGCAGCACCTCCAGCATGGGTTGTCCGGCGGTGCCAGCGGGCTCACCGTCGTCACTGGAGCGCTCGATGGGTTGCGCACCGTCCTGGTGGACAAGGTAGGCGCTGCAGTGGTGCCGGGCATCCGGGTAGCGGTCCCGGACCTCATCGATGAAGGCCCGCGCCTCCGCCTCCGTGGGGGTCTGCCGCACCAGACCGATGAAGGTGGAGCGCTTGATCTCGAGCTCCGCCTGCCACTCGCTCGCCGTGGGTCGGCGGTAGGGCGCGAGGCGGGTGAACTCTTCTGCGCCCTCCGCCTCGGGGGTCTGCTTCTTCTTGCTCACTGGGTGTTGTTTTCCTGCTCGTGGTGTTGTGGGGCCTGGGATCTCTACGCGGTTAGGCGAAGATGCCCTCCCAGGTGCTGGCCTTCAGGTCCCCCATGAGTGCTGGTGACTTGGTCACCCGCATCTCTGGTCCGAGCAGGAACTGCACCTCCTGCTCGCCGTCGATGAGGGTGAGGTAGACATCCGAGTCACCCTTGTTGTTGCTCAGCACCTGCTTGAGGCGCTGCATGTTCTCCGGGGTGGCCTGGTCAACGCGGATGTTTAGCCGCAGTGGCACGCCGGTTCCCGCCCCGATGGAGAGCTCGGCTGACTTCAGATCTTCGCAGAAGATGCTCATGCGGTCGTCGCGGTAGCGGATCTTGGCCTTGGCCAGGACGATGTTGTCCTCCACGATCTGCGGGGCGACCATCTGGTAGGTCTTCGCGAAGACGAGCAGTTCCACCTGCGCGCCGTGCTGATCCTCGAGGGTGGCAATGACCCAGGGCGCACCATTGCGGTCCACGCGCCGCTCGACGCTGGAGATGATGCCGCCGATCTTGACGTCCTTGTTATTCGGCAGCTCGCCGGACAGGACGGTGGGCAGCGGGGTGTCGATCTGGGCGTCGAGGGCGTCCTCGAAACCGTCGAGGGGGTGGCCGGACACATATAGGCCCAGCATGTCGCGCTCCAGGGCGAGCTCGTGCTTGCGCTCCCACTCCTGGTCCGGGACCTCGACCTTGAAGACGTCCCCAGCCTCCTCCGCGCCGAGGCCGGCGAATAGGTCGAACTGCCCCTTCGCTGCGGCCTTCTTCGTCGCGACGACGGCGTCGACGGCGTCCTCGTGGACGAGGACGAGGCCCTTGCGCGGGTGCCCGAGGGAGTCGAAGGCGCCTGCCTTGATCAGCGACTCGGTCACACGCTTGGAGGCGGCGACGGCGTCGATCTTGTCCAAGTAGTCGGAGAAGTCCTTGAAATCACCCTTCTCCTCGCGGCTGGCGATGATGGATTCGACGACGTCCTCGCCGACGTTGCGGACCGCGCCCAGGCCAAAGCGGATGTCCTCCCCGACGGACTGGAAGGTGAAGGCGGACTCGTTGACGTCCGGGGAGAGCACCTTGATGCCCAGGTGGCGGCAGTCGGCGAGGTAGATCGCAGACTTGTCCTTCTGGTTGGACACCGAGGTCAGCAGGGCGGCCATGTACTCGGCGGTGTAGTTGGCCTTGAGGTAGGCCGTCCAGAAGGAGACCAGCCCGTAGCCTGCGGCATGGGACTTATTGAACGCGTAGTCCGCGAACGGGAGGATCGTGTTCCACAGCGTGTCAATGGCGTCCTTGGAGTAGCCGTTGTCGATCATGCCGCCGGAGAAGGTCTCGTACTCCTGGTCCAGGACCTCGCGCTTCTTCTTACCCATGGCCTTACGGAAACCATCTGCCTGACCGGCGGTGTAGTTCGCGACCTTCTGCGAGATCCTCATGATCTGCTCCTGGTACACGATGAGGCCGTAGGTCTCCTCCAGGATCTCCTGGAGTGGCTCCTCCAGCTCCGGGTGGATCGGGGTGATCGGCTTGCGCCCGTTCTTGCGGTCCGCGTACTCCCAGTGGGCCTTCACGCCCATCGGGCCCGGGCGGTAGAGCGCGAGTGCGGCGACGATGTCGTTGAAGCCGGTGGGCTGCATACGCTTCAGCAGCTCCTGCATGCCGCCGGAGTCCAGCTGGAACACGCCCAGGGTGTCGCCGCGGGCGAGCAACTCATAGGTGGCTGCATCCTCGGTGGCCAGGCCTTCCAGGTCGAAGTCCTCGCCCCGGTTCTTCTTGATGTTATCGATCGCATCACCGATGACGGTGAGGTTGCGCAGCCCCAGGAAGTCCATCTTCAGCAGGCCGATGGCCTCACAGGCCGGGTAGGGCCAGCCGGTGATGAGCGCGCCGTCCTGCTTGCGCTTCCACATTGGGATGCAGTCCAGCAGCGGCACGCTGGACATAATGACGGCGCAGGCGTGCACTCCCGCCTGGCGCACAACCCCCTCCAGGCCGAGGGCGTCCTCGTAGATCTTGTTGACCTGCGGGTCGGTGTCGATGAGCTGGCGAACCTCGGCGGCCTCCGCGTAGCGCGGGTGCTCCGGGTCCTTGATGCCTTTGAGCTCGATGTCCTTGGCCATGATCGCCGGCGGCAGGGCCTTGGTGATCCGGTCCGCCATCTGGAAACCGGCCTGGCCATACCAGGCGCGGGCGGAGTCCTTAATCGCCTGCTTGGTCTTCACCGTGCCGAAGGTGATGACTTGGGCAATCTTGTCCTCGCCCCAGCGGTCGGAGGCATAGCGGATCATCTCGCCGCGGCGGCGGTCGTCGAAGTCGATATCGATATCGGGCGCGGACGGGCGCTCCGGGTTGAGGAAGCGCTCGAAGAGCAGGCCGTGCTCGATGGGGTCGATGTTCGTGATCGTCAGGGCATAGGCCACCAGCGCGCCGGCGGCGGAGCCACGGCCGGGGCCGACGCGGATACCGACGGAGCGGGCGTACTTGATCAGCTCGGCGACGATGAGGAAGTAAGAAGGGTAGCCCTTCATGTCGATGACGCTGATCTCGTACTCGGCGCGGTCGAGGTACTCCTGCGGCACCGGGCCACCGTTGAAACGCTCCTCCAGGCCGCGCATGACCTCGTGGGTCAGCCAGGACGTCGGCGTGTGGCCTTCCGGAACCTCTGCGACCGGCATGCGGTCGTAGGGGTGCTCTTCCCAGATCTCGCCGTAGTCCTGGACGCGCTCGGCGATCCACAGGGTGTTATCGCAGCCATCCGGGACGACGTGGTCCCACTGGTTGCGGATGTCCTCTGCGGTGCGGATGTAGTAGGAGGAACCGCTGAAGGCGAATCGCTTACCACCCTCGTCGATGGTGGGCTCGTCCATGGTGGAGCCGGTCTGCACACACAGCATGACCTCGTGGGCAGCGGCCTGGTTTTCCAGCACGTAGTGGCAGTCGTTGGTCACCAGCGGTGGCAGGTCCAGCTTGCGGCCGATCTCGAGGAGCTCGTCGCGGACGCGCTTCTCGATCTCCAGCCCGTGGTCCATCAACTCGAGGAAGAAGTTGTCCTTGCCGTAGATGTCCTGCCACATCGCCGCGGCTTCAAGGGCCTCGTTGAACTGGCCGAGGCGGAGGCGGGTTTGCACATCACCGGAGGGGCAGCCGGTGGTCGCGATGACGCCCTCGGCATGCTCGGCGATGAGCTCGGCGTCCATGCGCGGCCACTTGCCCAGCTGACCCTCGTAGGAGGCCATCGAGGAGAGGTAGAAGAGGTTGCGCAGGCCGGTGGCGTTCTCGGCGAGCATGGTCTGGTGCAGGTACGCGCCGGAGGCCGAGACGTCGTCCTTCTTCTGCTCTGGGTTACCCCAGCGCACGCGGTTCATGTTGAAGCGGGAGTCGGGGGCCATGTAGGCCTCGATGCCGATGATCGGCTTGATCCCGGCCGCCGTCATGGTGCGGTAGAAGGCATCCGCGCCGAACATGTTGCCGTGGTCGGTCATGCCCACCGCGGGCATCCCCTGGCGGGCAACCTCCTCGGCGAGCATGTCTACCTTCGCCATGCCGTCGAGCATGGAGTATTCCGTGTGATTATGCAGGTGGACGAAAGACGAGCGGCTCATAACTGGATATCCTATCGTTTTCCGGACACCACGAAACTCGGGCGTTAAGCTTTTGCCCCGTGAAGTATTTGACCAGGTCTGCTGTTGCCCGTTTGGACGCCCCGTTCGCGGTCATGGATCTCGACGCCGCGCTTGCCAACGCCCGCGATATGGTTCGCCGCGCGAATGGCACCCCGATCCGGCTGGCAAGCAAGTCGGTGCGCATCCGCGAGATGCTGCGGCGTGTATTGGAGCTGCCCGGCTACGCCGGGGTGCTGGGTTTCCATCTCTCCGAGGCGATCTGGCTCGTGGAGACCGGGGTCAGCGACGACGTCCTGGTGGCCTACCCCACCACCCACCGCGAGGCGCTGCGCACCCTCGCCGCGTCCCCGACACTCCGGGAATCCATCACCGTGATGGTGGACTCCCCTGCCCACCTGGATTTCATCGACGAGGCGGTGGCCGATCAGAATGCCCCTGGCGCTGAGCGCGGGGAGATTCGGGTGTGCATCGACGTGGACGCCAGCCTGGCCATGGGGCCCGTGCACGTGGGCGCGTTGCGCTCCCCGGTCCACTCCGTGGAGCAGGTCCGGCGTCTGGCTCAGGTCGTTGTCGCCCGGCCGGGCTTCCGGCTGGTGGGACTCATGGCCTACGAGGGGCAGATCGCCGGGACCACGGATAGCTCGCCGGCGATCTCGGTGATGAAGGGAATCTCCACCAGGGAACTGGCCGCCCGGCGCGGGAAGATCGTGCGGGCCGTGGAGCAGCTGCTGGCCAGCACGGGGCAACCACCACTGGAGTTCGTCAACGGCGGGGGCACCGGGTCGATCGAGACCACCTCGGCGGAAACAGTGATCACGGAGATCGGCGCGGGGTCGGGAGTGCTGGCGCCTGGGTTATTCGACCGATATAGGAGCTTCCAGCCGGATCCCGCGCAGTGGTTCGTGGTGCCGGTGGTGCGCCGCCCCGCCCCGGATGTGGTGACGGTGGCCGGTGGTGGCCGGGTGGCCTCTGGGCCACCGGGGGCGGACCGGCTGCCGACGGTGGACTACCCCGC
>DYZK01000100.1 GCA_020741275.1 Corynebacterium urealyticum | reverse complement strand
GCCTCCGGGTCGAGGTACTCGCCACCCTTGACCTTGACCGCACCGTTGCTGTCGAACTTGTAGACCAGCGGCATACCGGTCGGCAGGTTCAGCTGGGCGATGTCCTCGTCGGAGATCTCGTCGAGGTGCTTGACCAGCGCGCGCAGGGAGTTACCGTGCGCGACGACGAGGACAGTCTCCCCCGCCTTCAGGCGTGGCTCGATCTCGGCCTCGTAGTACGGGACGAGGCGCTTCACGACATCCTGCAGGCACTCGGTGCGCGGAACCTCCGGCAGGTCGGCGTAGCGCACGTCGTTGGTCTGCGCGTACTCGCTATCCACGTCGATCTGCGGCGGCGGGGTGTCGTAGCTGCGGCGCCAGGACATGAACTGCTCCTCGCCGTACTTGTCGCGAGTCTCTGCCTTGTTCAGGCCCTGCAGCGCACCGTAGTGGCGCTCGTTGAGGCGCCAGTCGCGCTGCACCGGGATCCAGTGGCGGTCCGCCTCGTTCAGCGCGATATTCGCGGTCATGATCGCGCGGCGCAGCAGAGAGGTGAACAGGACGGTCGGCTCGACGGCCGCGTCCCTAATCAGCTGGCCAGCGCGCTTGGCCTCGGCCTTGCCCTGGTCGGTGAGGCTGACATCCACCCAGCCGGTGAACTGGTTCGTTGCGTTCCACTCGCTCTGCCCGTGGCGGAGGAGGATCAGTGTTCCTTCAGTGTTGCTCATACCTCCATTTTGCCATGAAACGTTGCGGCCCAGGCGGCAGGTGGCCCCGTTCGCGGGGCACACTCCCGCGCTGCCCCGACACGCGGCCGGCTACTCAGCGTCCTGGTCGGTGGTCTCCTTGCTCGTCTTCCCCTCAGCCTCAGCCGGTGCGGCGGCAGCCTGCTCGGCCACGACCTCCCGCGGGGACTTGCCGGGCATGGGTGCCAGCCGGTCGACCTCCTCGTCGGTGGGACGCAGGCGCTGGAACGCGCCCAGGTTGAAGGTCGGCTCACCGCGGGAGAGCCGCCAGGCCCATTCGTGGCGGATGGAGGATTCGAAGCCGCGTTCCAGGATGCGGTTGAAGTCCCCGTCCGCGCGCTCCAGCACCTGTCCCAGGATCCGCTGGATGTCCTCGGCAGTGGTGGATTCGCCGAACTGCCCGACCAGGTAGATGTCGTTATTGCCATCGAGGGTGTAGTGCACCCCGTAGGTCCGGCGGTTGGCCTGCAGCAGCAGCCGGTAGACCTCCTCCTGGGCCTCCTCCACCGCGCGGCACACAAAGGCCTCAACCCGGAACATGCCCTCCTGCGGGATGAAGAGGCAGTTGGTCTTGAGCCTGCGTTCCCCGGGGAGGACGACAACCAGGTTGCCGCCGGATTCGACGTAGTCGACGTCGGCTTCATCTAAGAGCGCAGAGATCTTTTCGAGGTTCATGCCCCCAACCTACCCCCGCAGCCGGGCCGCGGAAGGCCTGAGTATTAATTCGCGCTGCCCGCAGGGTGACGCTCCGCGGGGCCTTCCTCCGGCATCATCGGGAGGCTCCGGTATAGCTCCACCAGCTGCTTGGCCGTATTCTCCCAGCTGTAGCAGGCGGCGTGCTGGGGCGCGTACTCCGCCATCGCGATGCGCTGATCGTCGTCGGAAAGCAGCTGGCCCAGCGCATCGGCCCACGCTTGCGGATCCTGGCCGTCGACCAGCAGACCGGACTTACCCTCCGCGACCGCAGCCTGCAGTCCACCGATTCGGGTGGCAACCACGGGCGTGCCGGTGGCCTGCGCCTCCAGGGCGACCAGACCGAATGATTCATTCGCGCTCGGCATCGCCACCACGTCCGCGGCCTGGTAGATCGAGACGAGCTCCTCGGGTGGGCGGGGCTTCAGGAAGCGCACCGCGCGAGAAATTCCCAGCTCCTCGGCGAGCTCTTCCAGGCATTTCGGGCGATCCAGCCCGGAACCGCTCGGCCCGCCGCAGATCAGCACACGAATCGGCATATCCGGGTAGCGCTCGACGAGGGTCGCGGCGGCCTGCAGCAGCACGTGGGGCCCCTTGAGGCGCTGGAGGCGCCCCACGAAGCCGATCACTTTCGCGGAGAGCGGGATTCCCAGCGCTCGGCGGGCGTTCTCGGTGGCACGTTCGGTGCCGGGGGTGAACTTTTCAATATCAGCGCCGGGGGTGACCACCGCGATGCGGGCCTTATGGGAGTCGTAGCCCTCCTCGACGTCAGCGACTTCGGCTTCGGTGTTGACGATGAGGGCGTCGGCGTTGTCCACGATCTGTTGTTCGCAGATACGACGGGACTCCGGCTCCCGGTGATCCCCCTCGGAGAGGTAGTTATTCTTCACCGCGGCCAGCGTGTGCGGCGTGTGCACCCAGCGGATATTCCACAGGTCTCGCAGCAGCCACGCGACCTGACCGGAGAGCCAGTAGTGGGAGTGGATGAGGTCATAGCTCAGCCCGTGTTGCCGGGTGAAGGCGAGCACGGAGCCGGTGAACGCGGCCAGCTGAGTCGGCAGCTCCTCCTTGCTCAGCCCCTCATAGGGCCCGGCCACGCAATTGATCACCCGCACGCCGTCTCCGAGTTCTACGACCTCCCCCTGCAGAGGCCGGGTGGCACGAGTGAAGATGTCCACACTTAAGCCCAGTTTGGCTAGCTGTTCGGCGGTGTTTCGGATGTAGACGTTCATTCCGCCGGCGTCGCCGGTTCCCGCCTGTTCCAGCGGGGATGTGTGCATAGAGATCATCGCGATGCGCATGCTTTCAGATCCTACGTTCCCCCACTCGCCCTAGCCCCTTTGAGGACGCCTTCCCGCCGGCGTTAGTATTCCTAAGGAGTTATTTGTTTTCACACACAAATGTCATCGAAGCGGCTAGCGTTAGTGAGACCCGCATCACATTCCTTGTTTCGGACCCCAAGGAGGCCAAAGACATGACCGAAACCCTCGCCCCCAATTCTTCCGCGGCGAACGAGGAAGGCAAGAAGCCTGAAGGCCGCGCGTGGCGGGAGAAGCCGTACCTGAAGTACTACAACTCCTGGACTCCTGCGGAGATCGAACTCAGCGGCGACACTTTGGTGGACATGTTCATCAAGGCCAGCAACGAGTACGGCAAGGATGTGATGCTCGATTTCTTCGGCGGCACAACGACCTATGCTCAGGCTCACGTGCAGGTCCGTAAGGTCGCCGCTGGCCTGAAGGCGCTCGGTGTCCGCCCTGGCGACCGCGTTGCAATCTGTCTGCCGAACTGCCCGCAGCACCTGATCTCCATCTTCGCGGTGCTATACCTGGGCGCCACGGTGGTGGAACACAACCCGCTGTACACCGCCCGCGAGCTGCAGGGACCGTTCATCGACCACGGCGCGAAAGTCATCATCGCCTGGGACAAGATCGCCCCGCTGTGCGAGGAGCTGGTCAACCGCACGCAGCTGCATACCGTCGTCACCGTCAACATGATCGAGGCGATGCCCAAGATCAAGCAGCTCGCACTGAAGCTGCCGGTCTCCTCACTGAAGGAAAAGCGGGAACAGCTGCACTCCCCGGCACCGGGCACGGTGCCTTTCCAGAAATTGGTCGACGGCACCATCGGCGGCGACGGCGCCTACCTGAGCCCGGTACCGGAGCGCAGCCTGGACGACGAGGCCTTCATCCTCTTCACCTCCGGCACCACCGGCAAGCCAAAGGGCGCGATGCTGACGCACCGCAACATCATGGCGAACGTGGCCCAGGGCCTGGCCTGGGTGGGTGAGCTCGGCGAGGGCGAGCAGGAAATTTACCTGGCCGCACTGCCGATGTTCCACATCTTCGGCCTGACTCTGACCGCAGCACTCGGCGTGGCGACCGGCGGCAAGCTCTGCCTGCTGCCGAAGCCGGAGATCCCACTGATCGTGGATCAGATGAAGAAGCAGGTTCCGACCTACATGCCGGGCGTGCCGACGCTGTACGACAAGATCCTGGAGGCTGCGGAGGAGCACAACCTGGACATCAACGGCGTGAAGAATGCGCTCTCCGGCGCTGCCCCACTGCCCGTGTCCATCTCCCACCAGTGGCAGGGGCGCACGGGTGGCTCCATCATCGAGGGCTACGGCCTGACCGAGACCGCCCCGATTGCCACCGCGAACCCAATTTCGGAACACGCGCGCGCAGGCTATATCGGCATCCCGTTCCCGAGCACCGAGGTTCGGGTCGCTGATCCGGAGGACCTCTCCCGCACCATGCCGGACGGCGAGGCTGGCGAGTTGCTGGTCCGTGGCCCGCAAGTATTCAGCGGCTACATTAACGTGCCGGAGGACGAGCAGCCGTTCTTCGAGGACTGGTTCAAGACCGGCGACATGGCCGTCATGGAGGAAGATGGCTTCCTGCGTATCGTCTCCCGCATCAAGGAGATGATCATCACCGGTGGCTTCAACGTCTACCCGGCGGAGGTCGAGGAAGTCCTGGCGGATCACCCGATGATCGCGAAGGCTGGCGTGGTGGGGCTTGCCAAGGAGGACGGTTCCGACGAGGTCGTCGCCGCCGTGGTGCTCGACGAGCACGTCAAGAAGGAGGACTTCGAGGAGGAGAAGGTCAAGGAGTGGGCACGCCACGAAATGACCCGCTACAAGGTGCCGCGTCGTTTCTTCGTCGTCGACGAGCTGCCGACGGACCTGATCGGTAAGATCCGCCGCCGCGAGATCAAGGACCTGGTCGAAAAGATCGTCGCTGAGGAGGGTTAAGCCTCCACCCGGGGTGCCGGTTCCGGTGCCTGAGGCAGGTACTTGCCCGCCTGAAGCACTCGCCCGGCGACACCAACCACGCACAACGCCCTAGGCCGAGCCCGACCCCAGCTTTGGGGGTCGCGGAGCTCGCGCCTAGGGCGTTGTTCTTTCTTAGTGCCTAATCGGTTGCGCTGTTGACCTGTGGCAGCTTCGCCCCGATCCACACCGGCTCGGGCACCAGCTCCACGCCGAAGGCGTCGAAGACCCCGTCGCGTACCGCGGTGGCCAGCGCCACCACGTCCTCGCTGCTCGCCCCACCCCGGTTGGTCAGCGCCAGGGTGTGCTTGGTGGACAGCCCGGCGCGCTCCCGGCCCGGCACCTGCCAGCCCTTGTGGAAACCCGCCCGCTCGATGAGCCAGGCCGCGGAGAACTTGAACTCCGGGTTCTCTGGGGTTCCGACGGAGAACAGTGGCATGGCCTCGGCCTCCGCCCCGCCCACGCGCTCGCGAACGGCGGCGACCACCGCATCCCGTGCCACTTCCCCAGCGACGACCGGGTTGGTGAAGAAGGAACCGGCGGACCAGGTGTCGTGGTCCTCGGCGTTAAGGACCATGCCTTTGCCAGCGCGCAATTCCAGCACCGCCTGGCGAACCTCTGCGGCCGGGCGGCGGATCTCAGCGGCCGGCTCCCCCTCAGCCGGGCGGGCCACACCCAAGCGCCGGGCTAGCTCGCCGAAGCGCAGCGGCAGGGAGAGCCCCGACGGGTCCAGCTGGAACTCCACCTCCAGCACCGCCGCGCGGTCGGTGAACTTCAGGTTCGAGTAGCGGTAGGCCAGATCCAGGCTCTCGGGCGTCACCCACTCCGCGACCCGGCGGGCGCGGTCGTAGAGTCGCACCCTGCACAGCACCTGGGAGACTTCCGCCCCGTAGGCGCCCACGTTTTGCACCGGGGTGGCCCCGACGCAGCCCGGGATACCGCTGAGGCACTCCAGCCCACCCAGGCCGGCGGCCACGGTCGTGGCGACGAAACGATCCCACTCCACTCCCGCGAAGGCGGAGCACACGCCCGTCTCTGGATCAATGCTGATGGCCGCGCCCGGAGTGTCCGCGGCGTGCACGACAACCAGCTCGGAGACCTCCGGACCCTCCCCGATCAGCAGGTTCGATCCCCCACCGACGATCAGCACGCGCCAGCCCGCGGCGTCGACGGCCTCCAGCGCACCGGACAGCTGCTCGGCCGTGGTGCACTCCACCACGGCGGCGGGCTGCCCACCGATGCGCAGCGTGGTCAGTTCCGCGAGTGGTCGCCGGCCCACGGTGGCACCGGTGGGGGCGACGACGGCGGCCACCTCGTCGAGCGTCGGCGCGGCAGCGGGGCCGGTAGTTGCGTCCGGAAAAGTATTGGCGTGATTCTGCTTTTGTGTCACCCCTCTAACGGTAGCCTGTAGCCATGACGACTAACAGTGAGAACACCCACAGCATCGGCTTCCCGCTCGCCGATGTCCACGCCGCGCTGTCCTCCCAGGAGTACTGGGAGTACGAGGCGAAGAACATCGGTGACGAGCCCGGCGAGGTCCGAAGCTTCACCGGCGGCCCGAACGTCAAGGCTGAGCTGGCCGAGAAGCTGCCGATTGACGCCGTCCCGGAGTCCTTCCGCGCGATGGTTCCGGCCGCCCTGGAGCTGACCCGCACCGTCACCCTGGGCCCGGTCGAGGGCGGCCGCGCGACCGGCACTGTTAACGCCGAGGTCTCGGGCCTGCCGGTGAAGTTCAATACCGACCTGGTGCTGCAGGACGCCGATGGTGCGACCACCCTGAACGCCAAGTCCGCGGTGGACGTTAAGATCCCCATGATGGGTTCCATGCTGGAGCCGAAGATCATGGAGTGGGTCGAGCAATTCATCGCCCACGAGTCCTCCCTGATCGAGAAGTATCTCAAGGAGAACGCCTAAACTTCCGTGGCTGATCACGCCCACAATCTACGGGCCCGTTCCTGGTCGCAGGACGGGCCCGTTGGCGTACCCACCCGTGGCACGACCGGCTTCAACCGGCTGCGCAAGGCCGACCGGTGGCTCGCTC
This sequence comes from Corynebacterium urealyticum, assembly GCA_020741275.1. Classification (GTDB taxonomy): domain Bacteria; phylum Actinomycetota; class Actinomycetes; order Mycobacteriales; family Mycobacteriaceae; genus Corynebacterium; species Corynebacterium urealyticum_A. Next base: position 14,159 of record DYZK01000100.1, on the reverse strand, counting down.
ATCACCCTGCGGTCCGCGCTGCCTTCGATGCTGCTTCTTTGTCCGGACGTCGCCCGCTTGCCGTGGATGTGGGCTACGGGGCTTCTCACACCACCACGGTGGAGTGGGCCGGATGGCTGCGCCGGGTGGACCCTGAGGTGCGCGTGCTCGGGCTCGAGATCGAGCCCTCCCGGGTGCTGCCGCCCCGCGATGGCGTGGAGTTCGCCCTGGGCGGTTTCGAGCTGGCGGGCCACCGCGCCGAGTTGGTGCGGGCCTTCAACGTGCTGCGCCAGTACGACGTCTCCGAGGTGCTGGCGGCCTGGCGGATGATGATTGCGGGGCTGAGCCCCGGCGGGCAGATCATCGAGGGGACCTGCGATGAGATTGGACGGCGGGCAGCCTGGGTACTCCTGGACGAGTCTGGCCCCCGGACGCTGACGCTGGCCTGGGATCCGCCCGATGTTGACAAGCCTTCGGATGTGGCGGAACGGCTGCCGAAGGCCCTGATCCACGAGAACACCGAGGGCCACAAGATTTTCGCGCTGCTGCAGGCTGCGGACGCGGCCTGGGATCGGGCTGCGGGTTATGCGCCCTACGGCCCGCGGGTGCGCTGGCGCTTCGCCCGCGAGGACCTGCTGGGCCAGCTCCCGGCCGAGGTGGCAAAGCTCAACCCGCGTCGGCGAATGCAGGACAATCTGCTCACTGTCCCCTGGGAACTCGTGAGCGACGTCCGGCTCTGAGCCCCTTTGGCGGCGCCTCGGCAGGCGTCGTTCCGCTGCGGGTGGGGACTCCCGCTGGATCGTCCGCAACTGCCACCGGAGCGCGGTTCTATAGAAATCTTGCCGGCTTTGCGGAACACTATGTTGGGTGAGCTCTCAAAATTACTATCCCCAGCAGCCCCAGTTCTCCGGTTCCCCGGCCCAGCAGGCGCCAGAGAAGAAGTCGAAGGCGCCGAAGGTCCTGGCCATCATCGTGATCATCGTGCTTCTGCTCGCTCTGATCGCCGAGTTCGGCGCGCGCTGGTACATCAAGCATGAGATCAAGAATTCCCTGACCGAGGCTTCGAATTCGCGCACGGTCGAGGACCCGAAGGTATCGCTGGGCACCACCCCGGTTCTTTTTGGGTTGGTGCAGCGCTCGCTGCCACATCTGGAGGTGGAGGTCCCCTCCAGCATCGACGTCTCTTATGAGGACAACGACCCCAGCCGCCCGGTCGTCACCGGCATGCCGCGAACCCACATCACCGGAAAGAAGCTCTCGATGGGCGAGACCCCGCAAGACATGCGTTTCGGCGAGCTGACCGTCGACGCAGAGCTGCCGAAGGAGGTCATGAAGGCCGAGATGATCGCCAATCAGTCCGGCCAGTCGGACGACGACCTACTGAACAGCCTCCTGCAGGTCAATGACGTTGTGCCAAACCCCCAGGACCAGACCCTCGAGGTGCAGTTCAGCGGCGGGTTGGCCAGCATCGTGATGAGCCCGAAGATCCAAGAGGGCAAGCTGGCGATGGAAGTCTCGGCCGTGAAGGTCTTCGGTCAGGAGCTGCCGGATGTTCTTGCCGAGGCGCTCGGCGGCGCTGTCGAGGAGTCCGTGGACCAGAACACGCCGGGCGGCCTTGAGCCCCGGGATGTGCGCGTCACCGACAGCGGCCTGGAGATCTCCCTGCACGGCACGGATGTCGACCTCAACGAGCTGCAGAGCTCCCTCAATGAGGCGGGGCAATCCCAGCAGGGCGGGCAGGAAAGCCCGCGCGAGGATCGCGGCAACGATGGTGCCGGGAACAACACCCCTGCCGGGGAGGACCACCCGGGCCCCGTGGGCTCCGGCGGCGAAATCTTCAACCGGGCCGCAGCTTAAGCCCCTCCCCCCCGGCTACTGCTGCGGCGCGCCCTCCAAAATCGCGCGGGCGGCAGAAACCCCCAGGCGGGTCGCCCCCGCCTCGATCATCGCCACGGCTTGCTCCCAGGTGCGAATGCCGCCGGAGGCCTTGATCCCCACCTGGCCGCGCTTGCCCATCCGATCCAGCTCATCGGCCATGATCCGCACAGCCTCGACACTGGCGCCTCCCGCGGGATGGAAGCCGGTGGAAGTCTTCACGAAATCCGCGCCGGCGCGGGCGGCCGAGCGCACTGCAGCGCGCAACTGCTCCTCGGAAAGCACCGCGGACTCCAGGATCACCTTCAGCACCGCAGGCGCTGGTAGGGCCTCGCGCACGGCCATGATCTCCGAAAGCATGGCATTCTCGTCGCCGGCCACAGCATTGGCCACGTCAATGACCATGTCCACCTCATCGGCGCCCTGTTCCACTGAAAACCGGGCCTCGGTCGCCTTGATGAGACTCTGGTGCTTACCGGAGGGAAAACCCGCCACCGTGGCCACGCGCAGCCCGGGGTAATCCCCCGAGATCGGCAGCATGGACGGGGATACGCACACCGCACCACAGCCGAGTTCCTGGGCCTCGCGGAGCAGAGCCCGCACGTCCTCCCGGCTGGCGTCGGTGGCCAGCAGGGTGGCGTCCATAATCTGAGCGACCGACTCTCGGCTCGGGGACACGGACCTTGACGAGTTCTGGGGAGCAACCACAGTTACCACGCTCCGGAGGCGTTATCGAGGACGTCCCGGATCGCCGGGCGAACATCCTGCCAGTAGATACCGACGATCACCGCACCGATGATCCACAACGGGAAGAAACCGCCGCCGAAAATGCCGAGTAGGCCGGTCAACGCTGCCCCACCCCCAAGCAGCAGCCAGTTCTGCTTCTTGCGGTTAATGACCTCGAAGGCATCATCGCGGGTCATTGCCACCTGGGCAGCGGCAGCAACCCCCAGGATCAGAACGATCACGGACAGAGACAAGTACAGGTAGGAAGCCACCTGGAAGCCGATGAGTATTGCGGGATTCATCATGGCCTCATCCTAATGCACTCCCCGGACACGCAGCGGAAGCGGCAGGCCACCGTCCTTGCCGCTAGAAGAGCCAGCCGATCAGCTGTGCCAGCGAGTAGATAGCCAGCCCCGCCAGGGCGCCCACGACGGTGCCGTTGACGCGGATGAACTGCAGGTCCTTGCCCACCATCAGCTCGATGCGGTCGCTAGCCTCCTCAGCGTCCCACCGCTCCACGGTCTCACCGATGATGCTGGTGACCTCGCCTGCGTAGTTCTCCGCCAGGTAGGACGCCGCCCCAACCAGCCGGTCTTCCAGGTTCTCTCGCAGCTGTGGTTCCGCGAGCACCCGCTCGGCGAATTCGGTGCCCCAGGCCGCGATGCGGGTGCGCAGCATCGACTCTGGGTCCTCGGCCTGCTCTACGAGCACGTGCCGGGTGTTCTCCCACACGGTCGCCGGGAGCGCGGTGATCGGCCCAGAATTGAGGATGTCCTCCTTGATCTTCTCCATGCGTTGGATCATCACGGGGTCGTGCTGAAGATCATGAGCCAGGCCCGCGATGAAGCTGCGGAACTGCTGGCGGGCCTCGTGGTTCGGGTTGGCCCGCACCGCGGCGGTAAAGTCCACGACCTCGCGGTAGACGCGGTCGCCGACGAGCTCGCGAACAAAGCGGGGCGCCCAGCGCGGGGTGCGCTCGTCGATGAGGTTGACGATGAAATCCTCCGACTCGCGGGCCTTATCGTCCATCCAGATGACGGTCGCGTCCACCAGTGGCTCGGTGCGGCCTTCGTCGATGAGCTGCTGGAGTCCGCGCCCCATCGGCGGACCCCACTGTGGTTCGCGGAGGCGGTCGATGACCATCACGCGCAGGACGGCCTCGACTTCCTTGGCGTTAACCCCGTTGACCGTCAGCCGGATCAGTTTGCCGATCTCCCGGCTGATGACCTGGTCCCCCTCGGACTCCACGACCCACTTGGCGGCCCGTGTAGGCAGGTGGGCGGCGCGCAGTTTTTCAGAGATCAGGGTGGCGTTGAGGAAGTTCTCGCCGACGAACTCCGACAGAGAGTGGCCGACATGGTCCTTCTTCCGCTTGATGATCGCGGTGTGTGGGATCGGCAGGCCCAGTGGGTGGCGGAAGAGCGCGGTGACGGCGAACCAGTCCGCGATGCCACCCACCATGCCGGCCTCGGCGGCGGCCTGGACGTAGCCGACCCAGGCCGGGGCATTGCCGCCGTGGTCCACGATGCGGCAGATGGCGAAGACGATCGCTGCGAAGATCAGCAGACCCGAGGCGATGGCCTTGTGCTTGCGCAGGTCATGGCGCCGCTGGGCCTCGGACTCCGGGGAGGGTCCGGGCACCGGCAGGCTGCTGCTTGCTGGGGCGGGGTTATCAATGCTGCGATGGCTCACCCCACCAGTATCGCAGCTTTGGGTCTTCGGCGGTCCCCTCGCCCCGGTCGGCACGCGCCACACCCCCACTCTGATTGTCTTCCCCCGGTGCGGAGAACGAGCTGCCTAAGCTCACCCGCATCTCCCCCCCGGGGTCGATGCACTGGCCAGGTCTCGTGCTCCGCGGCATGACCGGGAACGGCATGCAAAAAGGCCGCCCCGGTCACCGTCTTCAATGACGGGACCGGGGCGGCCTCAAGTACTAGCGTTGCGGGCTGCGTTGGAGGTGCGTGCCCTGCGCGCTCATCACGCGCTCGTTAGCCAAGTTTTAGTGGATGCGACCACTGCGCTTGACGTACTCGCGGTAGTTCGCGCGACCGATGCGGACCATGGCGAAGCCACCGAAGAGGAGGAGCACACCACCGATCACACCGCCGATGATGAATGCGGTCGAGTTTTCGCTACCAGCTGCACCAGCCAGGCCGTAGATCGCCAGACCGAAGAAGACCAGGGAGCTCAGGATGGAGCCCATTGCGACCCAGGTGATAGAGCGGTGCAGAGAAGAGTGCGGCGCATCGTAGCTCGACGGGACGAAGCCGTCCTCGTAGTAACGCTCCATCTGGAGGCTTTCAGCGAGAGCCATTTCTTTCCTACTTTCCGGAAAACTGTATGTATCTACAGCTTAACCTAGTCGTCCTTACCGCGGAAGGCAGCGCGTGCGCGCTCCTTCGTGATCGCGGCAACGGCGGTCAGCGGGATGCCAGCCGGGCAGACGTCCGCGCACTCACCGTACAGGGAGCAGTGACCGAAGTTGGTCTCCACCTCGTCGACCATGGCGCGGGCGCGCTTGCCACGCTCCTCGCGACCCATCGGGGACAGGGTGAGGTGAACCAGCTTCGCACCGGTGAACAGGTGGGCAGCGCCGTTCGGGCAGGCTGCGACACAGGCACCACAGCCGATGCAGGCCGCGTGGTCCAGAGCCTTCTCTGCCTCGGAGTGGTTGACCAGCAGATCGTCGGCGTCCGGTGCGGTACCAGCCTGGACGGAGACGAAGCCGCCCTTCTCCATGACGCGGTCCAGTGCGGAACGGTCGACGACCATATCCTTGATGACCGGGTACGCAGCGGAGCGCAGCGGCTCCAGCTTGATGGTGTCACCATCGTTGAAGGAGACCAGGCGCTGCTGGCAGGCAGGCTTGTTCTGGTCTGGGCCGTGCGGACGGTCGTTCACCATCAGGCCACAGGTACCACAGATACCCTCGCGGCAGTCAGAGGCAAAGGCAAAGGGCTCCTTGCCATCCTCGACGTACATGGCGTTGACGTGGTCCAGCAGCTCCAGGATGGACATCTGCTCTGCGGCGTCATCAACCTTGACGGACTCGAAGTGGCCTTCGGCGTTCGGGCCCGCCTGACGCCAAATTTCAAGATTCAGCTTCATTACTTGTAATTCCTTGTCATCAGCGGGATTCGATCGAAGTACAGCGGCTCGGAGTGGCGGATGAACTTCTCATCGCCGTTCGACTCCCAAGCGGAGACGAAGCACCAGTTGTCATCGTCACGCTCGGCCTCGCCGTCCTCGGAGAGGTGGTCATCGCGGTAGTGGGCACCGCAGGACTCGTCGCGGTCCAGTGCGTCGACGCACATGAGCTCGCCGAGGTCCAGGTAGTCGGCCACGCGCAGTGCGTACTCCAGCTCCTGGTTCATCTCGTTGGCTTCGCCAGGGACGTGGACGTTGGCCCAGAATTCCTTGCGCAGTGCGCGGATCTTCTCGATGCCGTCCTTCATGTCCTCGACGTTACGGGACACGCCACAGGAGAAGTAGAGGATCTCGCCGAGCTGGCGGTGGTAGTACGCCGCGCCGTGCGGCTCCTCACCACGGACACTCATGATCCGGTCGATGCGCTTCTGAGAGCGCTCCAGGGCCTCCTGAGCGGCCGGGGAGTCCTCAGCAGAGACCTCCTCGCCCAGCAGCGGCGCCAGGTAGTTCGGGATCGTGAACGGCAGGGTGAACCAGCCCTCGACGGAGGAGGAGAGCAGGGAGTTAGCACCCAGGCGGTTCGCGCCGTGGTACATCCAGGACGCCTCACCGGCGCAGAACAGGCCAGGGATGGAGGTCATCTCGTGGAAGTCGGTCCACAGTCCACCCATGGTGTAGTGGCAGGTCGGCGCGATGCGCATCGGGGTCTCGTATGCGGACTCACCGATGGCCTCTTCGTACATCTGAATCAGGTTGCCGTAGCGCTCGCGGATGGTGTCCTTGCCGAGGCGCTTGATGGCGTCACCCAGGTCCAGGTAGACGGAGTTCTTCTTCGGGCCAACGCCGTAGCCAGCGTTGATCTGCTGGGCGTTCGCGCGGGACGCGATGTCACGCGGGACCAGGTTGCCGAATGCCGGGTAACGACGCTCCAGGAAGTAGTCGCGCTCGTCGTCCGGGATGTTGTTCGGGTCGCGGTCGTCGTCCTTCTTCTTCGGGGTCCAAATGCGACCGTCGTTACGCAGGGACTCGGACATCAGGATGGTCTTGGACTGCCAGTCCGAGTTGACCGGCAGGCCGGTCGGGTGGAACTGCACGAAGGACGGGGACGCCATGTAGGCACCCTGGTCGTAAGCACGCATGATGGCGGAGACGTTGGAGTTCTTCGCCAAGGTGGACATGTGGTACACGTTGCCGTAACCACCGGTGGCCAGCACGGTTGCGTGGCCGGTGTGGGCGGTCAGCTCACCGGTGATCAGGTTACGCATCACGACACCCTTACAGACGCCGTCCTCGACGATGACGTCCTGCATGTCTGCGTGGGTGAAGATCTCCACGTTGCCGGCGCCAATCTGGCGGTACAGCGCGGAGGTCGTCGCCAGCTGCAGCTGCTGACCCGTTTGACCACGGGTGTAGTAGGTGCGGGAGACCTGCACGCCACCGAAGGAACGGGTTGCCAGGGTGCCGCCGTACTCACGGGAGAACGGTGCGCCGATGGCGTTCATGTGGTCGATGACCTTCGGGGACTCCATAGCCAGGCGCCAGCAGTCGTTCTCGCGGCAGCGGTAGTCGCCGCCCTTGACCGTGTCCTTGGTGTGGAGGTAGGTCGAGTCGTTGTCCAGCTTCTTACCACGGGAGGAGTTCACGCCACCCTGCGCAGCAATGGAGTGCGCGCGGCGTGGGGAATCGTGGTAGGTGAAGACCTTCACGTCGTAGCCCAGCTCGCCGAGGGCTGCGGCGGCAGCGCCACCGGCCAGGCCGGTACCGACGATCAGGACGCGGAACTTGTTGCGGTTCAGCGGGGACACCAGGCCGAAGTGGTCCTTGGCGTAGGTCCACTGCTGATCCTGGCCGACCTCGTGCGGGGCGTTGTCCTTCAGGACCTTGCCGACGGTCACCCCGTCGACGGAGGACTCAGGCGCGGTGAAAGCTGCGACTGCCTCGTCGTAGTTGAAATCCGCAGTTTGGTTGTGCGGGTGGTTAATAACATCGCTCATAGCCGTTTACTCCTTAACAGACTCGCGAGCTTAAACGCCTGGGACGAATGGCACTTGCTCAATGCCCCCGAACAGCACAGCCAGTGGGATAGAGATATTGCCGATGAGGATCAGGGCCGGGACCAGGTAGGAGATCCACAGGATCACCTGGCGCCAGCGGTGGCCGGTAATTCCCAGGTCCGAGGACGCGGTCCAGATGCCGTGAGACAGGTGGGCGAACAGGATGAACATCGCGACGATGTAGATGATCGCAACTGCCGGGCGCTCGAAGGAGGCCACGAGGTTCTGGTAGGCGGCGTGGTTGCCGTCAACAGCCTCGGTGAAGTCGCTGGACGCGGCCGGCTGGACACCCAGGGTCAGGTCCAGGATATGGAAGATGATGAACAGCAGCAGCACGATGCCGGTCACCGGCATGGTGCGTGCGGAGAAGGTATTCCAGTTGCTGACCATGCCCTTGCGGCGGAAGCGGCCGCGGGACTGGTGGCTGCGGCCGACCAGTGCGAACGCAAACCACACGTGCAACACGATTGCCACGAGCAGCACGATGCGGAAGATCCACAGCATGCCGCTCTCAGGCAGGATCGGCGAACCGACCTCGCGGAGGAAGTCCGCGTAAGTATTGAGGCCCTCAGCGCCGGTGTAAACCTTCAGGTTTCCGAGCATGTGGACCAGAACAAACAGGCCGAAGATGATGCCAGTGATGGCCATCGTCAACTTCATAACCCAGGTTGGGATGCCCGGCTTTTCGCGCAGGGCTTTCGTCGTTATTTTCCCGTGGACAAGGGCGTCCCGGTTTTCTTCATTCTTTACAGTCATGGCACCTCCAGTGTCGTAATAACTCTACGAGCTTCGAGACCTTGGTCACTAACTGCCATGGTCCACCCTGGGGTTTTACACCCTATTTGGGGCAAAATCACAGGAAGTACACCTATTGTGCAACAGCTGCGTTGCGTAAATGCCCCCGAATCACATCAGTCGCACCAGCCACACAACTCGCCGCCCCGGCGGCTGAGGAAGCCACCGGGGCGGCGAGAAGAATGGAAAAGCTCGACCCCCTAGCCTGCGGCGAGCACCGTCTCCCCCACGACAACCTGCGGCTCACCGGCGACCCGAACCTCCTGCCCCAGCACCGTGACCACACCGGCGTCCTTCCCCCGAACGGACACCAGCTCCACCTCACCCGGGCGAACCGTCACGCGAACCTGAACATCCCGGATGGTGACGTTGTAGCTGAGGTGCTCCCAGCCTTCCGGCAGGCGGGGATCGATGGTGAACTCACCCTCGTGATCGCGCAGGCCACCAAAGCCATAGGTCAGCGCAGTCCACACCCCGCCGCAGGAGGCAATATGCACGCCGTCAGCGGTATTGCCGTGCATATCTGCCAGGTCCACAAACAGCCCGCGGTGGAAGAATGCCAATGCCTTATCCGCATAACCAAGTTCCGCGGCCATGATGGATTGCACCACCGCCGAAAGGGTGGAATCCCCCGTCGTCAGCCGGTCGTAGTAGTCATAGTCAGCCCGCTTGACCTCCTGCGAGAATCGCTTCCCCTGCAGGAACAGTGCCAGCACCACATCCGCCTGCTTCAAGATCTGATAGCGGTAGATCGTCAGCGGGTGATAGTGCAACAACAGGGGACGCTTCGGCTCACCGTTCGGGTCATCCAGGTCCCAGATCTGGCGGTTGAGGAAGAAATCATCCTGCGGATTGATCCCCAGCTCCTCATTGAAGGGGATGTACATCTGCTCGGCGGCGAGCTCCCAGCGATCCAGCTCGGAATCGTTGAGCTTGTGCTGGGCAGCCAGGTCTGCGTAGTCGTCCGGCCACTCGGCGCGCATCGCCTTCAGCACCTTCGCAGCCATGCGCAGGTTATATTGCGCCATCACGTTGGTGTAGAGGTTGTTATTCACCACCGTGGTGTACTCATCCGGACCGGTGACCGCGTGGATCTCGAAGCGATCTTGCGCAGAGTTAAAGAAGCCGATGGATACCCAGAACCGGGCCGTACCCAGCAGGATCTCCACGCCCTCGCGCATGAGGAATTCCTTGTCCTCGGTGGCATAGAAGTACTTCATCAGCGCGAAGGCCACGTCCGCGTCGATGTGATACTGCGCCGTGCCGGCGGCGTAGTACGCGGAGGACTCGTGCCCGTTAATCGTGCGCCACGGGAAGAGCACGCCGTCGTGGGAAAGTTCCAGCGCGCGCTCGTGCGCGGAGGGCAGCATCTCGTAGCGGAAGCGCAAAGCATTGCGGGCATAATTCGAGTTCGTATAGCTGAGGAACGGCATCACGTAGATTTCCGTGTCCCAGAAGTAATGCCCGCCGTAGCCAGCACCAGTCAACCCCTTGGCAGGAACGCCGGTGGTCTCTGCCCTCGCGGAGGCCTGGATCAGCTGGAAGATGCACCAGCGGGCCGCCTGCTGCAGCTCTGGCTGGCCACCGATCCGAACGTCCGAACGCTCCCAGAATTCGCCCAGCCACTCGCGCTGGTTCTCCACGAGGCTGCTGTACCCCACCTGCTTCGCCCGGTTGATGGTGCGGTCGCAGCGGAAAGCCAGCTCCTTCGGGGCCACGTGGCGAGAGGAGTGGTAGCTAACGAACTTCTCCAGGCGCAGGTGGCAGCCCTTCGCACCGTTGATGTGGTAGACGACGCTGGCGACGTCCTCCGCGACCTCCGTGGTGACCTCGACGTCGCCGGAATCCGCGGTCGCCGGATTGTCCACGCGCAGCTCGTGGTCCATGGAGGCGGCGACCGTCATGCCGGAGTGGTTGACCTGGTAGCCCAGGGTCGCGCGCTCCGGTTCGGGCTGGGACTGGTACTTCGGGATCAGGACGCGCTCGTCGAAGGTGGAACCCTTCCGCGGGTCCAGCTCACCGCCCTGGACGGCGACGGGGCCGTTGTTGTCCGGGAACTCGCCCTCGCCGTCCTGGCGGTTGAGCAGCTGGGAGGAGACGACGACGGCGGCGTCCGAATCCAGCAGCTCCACTTCGAGCGCCATGATCGCGAGGTGGCGCTCCTGGAAGCTGACCATGCGCTCGGTAGTCACGCGCACGCGCTTGCCGCCTGGGGTGCGCCAGATCATGCTGCGGCGCAGCACGCCGTCGCGGAAGTCGAGGGTGCGGCTGTACTCGCTGATATCCGCGTTGCCGAGGCGCAGCGGCTCGTCGTCGATGTACAGGCGCATCGCCTTCGCGTCCGGGACGTCGATGATGGACTGGCCGTCGCGGGCCAGGCCGTAGGCATCCTCGGCGTGGGTGATCTTCCAGTTCTCGTAGACACCATTGATATAGGTGCCGTGGACAGCGGAATCGCGACCCTCTGGCGGGTTGCCGCGCATGCCGAGGTAGCCGTTGGACTGCGCGAAGAGGGTCTCAGCCACCCCGAGGTCGGTGCGGTTGGGCTTCGTTTCCGCCCAGCCCCACTCCCAGACGGGGTTGTTATCGCGGTCGATCAGCTCCAGCGGGTCGACGCCGTGGTGGTGGCGGTCCGCCCGGTAGCCCTCGGCGGCCAAGTCCGTACCGTCGATCGGCCGGTTCGGGCCTTGCGCGCCACCGTTGCGCTTGGCGGCGAGGAAGGCTTGGAGCTGTGCGTTTCCGGATTGAGAAGCTGAGGTCATTGTGTCCCACATGTTGAGGTTTTCTTCTGAGCCGCGCACAGTCTAGCGAGAGGGTTGCACTACCCCGAATCGCGGGCTCGGGTTGTCACGCTGCTTTCTTGCGCGGCCGCACGGCGGCTTTTTGCGCGGCCCCACAAGGCAGTGCAGCGAGCGCTGTGGCGCTATAGCGGAGCTAGTGCACGAAGGCCGCGAGGTCGGCGACCACGGTGTCCGCCCCGGCGTCGAGCAGTTCCTGTTCGCCTGCTCCCCGGTCCACCCCCACAACGAGGCCGAACTTGCCGTTACGCCCGGAAGCCACGCCACTGAGCGCATCCTCCACCACCACGGCCTTCTCGGCTGGAACGCCCAGCCACGTGGCCGCGTGCAGGTAGGTATCCGGGGCGGGCTTGCCGGGCAGCTCGAGTTCCGCGGCGACCAGGCCGTCCACGACCAGCTCGAAGCGGTCGAGCAGGCCAGCCGTCTCGAGTACTGGGCGGGCGTTCTTGGAGGAGGAGACGATCGCCAGCCGGGGCGGGGCCACGCCCTCCTTCGGCGCAGTCAGGGTGTCGAGGAGCTGGACACTGCCCGGGTAGGCCGCGATGCCCTGGCCCAGCAGTCGAAGGAACTCGGCGTTCTTGCGCTCGCCCAATCCGTAGATGGTGTTCTCTGCCGCCGTGTCCGCCTCGCTACCGGCGGGCAGGTCGATACCGCGGGAGTGCAGCAGCGCGGCGATGCCCTCGGTCCGTGGTCTGCCGTCGAGGTAGTCGTAGTAGTCCTGGTCGGTGTATTCGGCCACGCTCTGCCCACCGGCGCCGAGTTCGAGGAAGTACTCGGTGAACATGTGGGCCCAGGCCTCGCGGTGGAGGTCGGCGGTGGGGGTGATTACGCCGTCGAGGTCGAAGAGGATCGCGCCGTACTGCCACAGATCGGGCAGGCACAGGTCGGGCAGGTTTGCGCCTGCGCTGCTGCTCCCCTGCCCGCTTGTCGACGTCTCGGGCTGTCGCTTGTTCACGTTCCCAGGGTTCATGCTGCCGATAGTACGTTTCCCGCCGCCATTTGTGGCCAGGCCGGACTTTCCTCTTGCGCTTCCTCCTACACACCCACTGCCGCCTCACCGTCGCCACCGCCCCAAGAGCAAACGGGGCGGGCACACCGTTGTGGTGTGTCCGCCCCGCTTCTTCTCTCACTGGCCCCGTTCCGAGGGCTCTAGCGGGAGTCGGCAGCCGTATTAGGCGATGCCGTTTTTAGCCTTGAACTCCAAACGACGTGCATGCAGGATCGGCTCGGTATAACCAGCCGGCTGCTCCAGACCCTTAAACACCAGATCCTTCGCAGCCTGGAAAGCCACAGACTCATCAAAGTTCGGCGCCATGTTGCGGTAGTTCGCATCACCAGCGTTCTGCTCATCCACCTTCGCAGCCATACGCTGCAGGGACTCCAGAACCTGCTCCTCGGTCACCACACCGTGCTTCAGCCAGTTGGCCAGGTGCTGGGAGTTAATACGGCAGGTCGCGCGGTCCTCCATCAGGTCAATATCGTGGATATCCGGAATCTTGGAGCAACCAACACCCTGCTCCACCCAGCGGACCACATAACCCAGGATGGACTGGGAGTTGTTGTCGATCTCCTCGGCGATCTCCTCAGCAGACCAGTCAGCGGACTCGGCCACCGGCAGGGTCAGGATGTCACCCAGGGTCTCACGGCGACCCTCGGTGCGCAGCTTGTCCTGCACCTCGAAGACATCCACCTCGTGGTAGTGGGTCGCGTGCAAGGTCGCACCAGTCGGGGACGGAACCCACGCGGTGGAAGCACCCTCCTTCGGCTGACCAATCTTCTGGACCAGCATGTCCGCCATCAGCTCGGTCTTAGCCCACATGCCCTTACCGATCTGAGCCTTGCCTGGCAGGCCGTGCTCCAGGCCGGCGTCGACATTGTTGTCCTCGTAAGCGATCTTCCACGGCGCGGTCTGCAGCTCCGCCTTGCGAACCATCGGGCCGGCCAGCATCGAGGTGTGGATCTCATCACCGGTGCGGTCCAGGAAGCCGGTGTTAATGAACGCCAGGCGCTCCTTAACCTCTGCGATGCAGGCATCCAGGTTGGCGGTGGTGCGACGCTCCTCATCCATCACACCGACCTTCAAGGTAAACCGCTCCAGACCCAGCAGGTCCTCCACAGCCGCGAACAGCTCGTTGGTGAAGGCAACCTCCTCCGGGCCGTGCTGCTTCGGCTTCACAATGTAGATCGAACCATTACGGGAGTTACGCAGCGGGTTATTCTCATCCAGACCCGGAATCGCAGCAGCCGAGGTAATAACGGCATCCATGATGCCCTCGAAAATCTCCTCCCCGTTGGCATCCAGGATCGCCGGGTTCTGCATCAGGTGGCCAACGTTACGCACGAACAGCAGAGAACGGCCGTGCAGACGCAGCTCCTCACCATCAAGGGAGGTAAACACACGATCCTCATTGAGCTTACGGGTGAAGGTTCGCCCCGACTTGGTAATAGTTTTTGTCAGGTTACCAACATTTAGCCCAAGCCAGTTGCGATAACCCAGAGTTTTATCCTCCGCGTCCACAGCTGCCACTGAGTCTTCAAAATCGATAATTGTCGTCACTGCGGATTCGAGGTTCAGGTCCTTCACGCCGGCCTTGTCGGTCTTGCCGATCGGGGACTCCGGATCGATCTGGATCTCGAAGTACAGGCCGTTGTTGCGGACCAGGATGCCGGACGGGTTGGACTCCTCGCCGACGTAGCCTGCGTAGACCTCCGGGTTGCGCAGGTTGACCTGCTCGCCGTCGATCTCACCGGTGATCTGGCCGGAGGTCACGGAGTACTTGGTGAC
>DYZK01000099.1 GCA_020741275.1 Corynebacterium urealyticum | reverse complement strand
CGCTGGAGGAGTACCGCAAGCACATCGAGAAGGACGCCGCCCTGGAGCGCCGCTTCCAGCCGGTGCAGGTGCCGGAGCCATCCGTCGCGGACACCGTCGAGATCCTGAAGGGTCTGCGCGACCGCTACGAGGCTCACCACCGCGTTTCCATCACCGATGGTGCCCTGCGTTCCGCAGCAACTCTCGCCGACCGCTACATCAACGACCGCTTCCTGCCGGATAAGGCCGTCGACCTGCTCGACGAGGCGGGCGCGCGCATGCGCATTAAGCGCCTCACCGCGCCGAAGTCCGTCCAGGAAGTTGACGACAAGATCGCCGAGGTCCGCCGCAAGAAGGAGGCCGCGATCGATGAGCAGGACTTCGAGAAGGCAGCGGCACTGCGCGACGACGAGCGCACCCTGACCGAGGAGCGCGCCGAGAAGGAAAAGGCTTGGCGTGCAGGCGAGCTCGATGAGGTCGCCGAGGTTGACGAGGAGCAGATCGCAGAGGTGCTGGCCAACTGGACCGGCATCCCGGTGTTCAAGCTGACGGAGGAGGAGTCCTCCCGCCTGCTGGACATGGAAGGCGAGCTGCATAAGCGCATCATTGGCCAGGACGATGCCGTCAAGGCCGTCTCCCGCGCGATCCGCCGCACCCGTGCCGGCCTGAAGGACCCGAACCGCCCGTCCGGCTCCTTCATCTTCGCCGGTCCGTCCGGTGTCGGTAAGACGGAGCTGTCCAAGGCGCTCGCCGAGTTCCTCTTCGGCGACGACGACGCCCTGATCCAGGTGGATATGGGCGAGTTCCACGACAAGTTCACCGCCTCCCGCCTGTTCGGTGCCCCTCCGGGATACGTCGGTTACGACGAGGGTGGCCAGCTGACGGAGAAGGTCCGCCGCAAGCCGTTCTCCGTCGTCCTCTTCGACGAGATCGAGAAGGCCGATAAGGACATCTACAATACGCTGCTCCAGGTGCTGGAGGAAGGTCGCCTGACCGATGGCCAGGGCCGCATCGTGGACTTCAAGAACACAGTGCTGATCTTCACCTCGAACCTGGGTACGCGGGATATCTCCAAGGCCGTGGGCATGGGCTTCTCCAGCACCGGCGAGCAGGACGAGGCTGCGCAGTACGAGCGGATGAAGTCCAAGGTGGATGACGAGCTGAAGAAGCACTTCCGCCCGGAGTTCCTGAACCGTATCGACGACATCGTGGTCTTCCACCAGCTCACCCGCGAACAGATCGTCCAGATGGTGGACCTGCTCATGGGCCGCGTCCGCCGCGCCCTGGAGGACAAGGACATGGGCATCGAGGTCAGCGAGAAGGCCAAGAACCTGCTCGCCAAGCGTGGCTTCGACCCGGTTCTGGGTGCCCGCCCGCTGCGTCGCACGATCCAGCGCGAGATCGAGGACGAGCTCTCCGAGAAGATCCTCTTCGGCGAGTTCGGTGCAGGCGAGATCGTCACCGTGGACGTGGAGAACTGGGATGGCGAGTCCGCCGGCAAGGATGCGAAGTTCGTCTTCGGCTCCAAGCCGAAGCCGCTGCCGGAGTTCGATGCCGCTGACTTCGAGGTCGAGGGTGGCGAGGAGCACCACAGTCCGGCCGAGGAGGCCAAGGCCTCTGTCACCTCCGCGGCAGCCGGGGACGTGCCCGAGGAGGGCGCTGCCGGCGACGACATCAGCTCAGAGGGGCAGTCCGAGGACTAAACCCTCCCGGGCCGGCTTAGCCGGGACGCCGGCTACAGCTAAAGAGCCGCGGCACACCCAGTAACGGGTGGCCGCGGCTCTTGCTATGCCTGGGACGCTATCCGTCGGGGGCCGCGCAGATGCAGCGCCGGCGCAATGCGGGGTCGGGATGAGGGACCCCGCAGCTCGCTTCTAGCGCGGGATCTGATCTGCGGTGGACAGCTCATAAGGCTGGCCATTGATCACCTTCTCCAGCCACAGCACCGCGGGGGAGAGATTCGCCAGCATCGGGATCACGTGATCGACTAGCGGAGCTACGCTCGGCACGTTTTGCTCCCGGTAGTACACCTTCGTCCCCTTGCCCAGCCAGCTGCGGGCCAGGTCGCGGGCCTGGGAGGCCGGGATCGTGTCGTCGTTCTTCCCCTGCCCGATGTACACCGGGACAGACGGGGAGAGAGTGCCGATCAGCTGCTTCTCCACCGCGCTGGCGATCGGCTCCTCCTGCATCAGCTGCGTCAGGGAGGAACCATCCTTGGTGAGCGTGCGGGTGTCCTTATAAGCATGGCGGATCAGCGACTCCGGCACACACTCGTCCTTCGTCTGCTCCAGCAGCTTCCGGCCCTTGTCGTTGAGCTTCGAGTAGATCGGCTCGCGCAGCTCCGGATCAGAGTACAGCAGGCCGTTGATGGCGTAGCCGAGGGCCGCGGCCAGCGCGCCATTATCGATGGCGCCAGCCACCACACCCAGGTTCGCCGGGATGCCACCCGCGTAGCCCGCGACCAGATTCAGCTCCGGGGCGTAGGAATCAGCCAGCTCCAGGGCAGAAGCACTTGCCCCACCGCCCTGGGAATAACCCCAGGTTGCCACCGGGGTCTGATCACTGACCCCACGGATACCCATGTTCTTAGCGACGCGGCCGATATCGAGCGTGGCATTTCCCTGGGCCACGCGGTTCATGTACGTGTGCTGCGCGCGGGTCCCCAGGCCCGGCAGGTCGGTTAACGCGACATCCCAGCCGCGCATCAGCGCCTGCAGGGCGGGCAGCGCCTCATACTCCAGGCCCCACGGCGCGAGCTTGCCCGGCGCGCATGCATTGGAGGAGCCCTGGGTGCCCGGGGCGATCAGCATCAGCGGGCGGGGCCCCTTGCCCCGCCAGGGCCTGGAGGACTCGTAGATGGTGCCGGTGACCGGAATGGTCTTGCCATTCGAATCGGTGGACACATAAGCCACTCGGGTGGCCTTACTATTCGTCAGATCGACGAACGGCAGCCCCAGTGCCAGCTTGCTCGGGCCGGTCTTCAGCACCTGGCCGGGCGTGCCCTCCACGTACTCCGGCAGGGAGCTGTAGAAGTTATCCGGGTCGTAGTTCGGCATGGAGCTGCCAAGCGCGGCCCCGGAACCCATCTCTGAAGAGCCCCGCCACGCACCTTCGACGGAGCCATAAAGTGGGGAAGCCGCCGCGCCGGCCACAGAAAGTGGCAGCGCGACGGCGGTGATGGCAGCGGCGGCGGTGAGGCTCGCCGCGCGGCTGGTGCGGCGGGAACTGTGAGAGCGAAGACTGAACATGCGTGCTCCTTGGAAGGATCGGGGCTGGCCGGCGGTTAACAGCTAGATCCTATCGGCAGGAACACTATTGCGTCGGGGAAATTACTTTTCCGGCGCGGCGACAGCCAGCGCGTCAGCCTCGTGGCCCGAATCCTTCCGGCTCAGGTCTATCACCAGCGCAATAGCGCCGACGACGATCGTGGGCAGTACCCAGCCCAGGCCCTCCGGGTACAGCGGAATCACACTCAGGGCACCGGTGATGCCGTCCATCGTCTCGCCCAACAGGTCGCTCAGCAGATCGATGATGGAGAACACCAGGGCGACCGCCACGGCAGCTCGGTAGGTCAGTGGAATCGGGCGGCCGCGCACTGCCAGCTGCGTGAAAGTCACCGCGATCAGCGCGATCGCCGGCGGGTAGATCAGGCCGATGATCGGGCCGGAGAAGCTCAGAATCTTCTCCAGGCCGAGGTTAGCCACCGTGAAGCCAATCAGGGTGAAGACCACGGACCACCAGCGGTAGCTGATCACGGGAACCAGCTCATGGAAGAAGGACGCCGACGCTGCGATCAGGCCAACCGCCGTCGTCAAGCAGGCGAGCAGCACCACACCGGAGAAGACCATGTCACCAGCCGTCCCCAGGGAAATCTTGGACGCCTCCGACAGCACCGCAGCACCGTCCGAGTACTGCCCCTTGTCCGGCATCTTCGTACCCATCACGCCCAGCGCGAGGTATACGATCAGCAGGAAGAAACCAGCCAGCACCGCGGCGATAGAGGAGTACTTGACGACCGTCTTGCGCTCCGTGACGCCGTGGGCGTTGAAGGAGCTCACCACGATGATCGCAAAAGCCATCGCCGCGATGGAGTCCATCGTGAAATAGCCCTCCAGAATGCCCGCGGTTAGCGGGCTGCTGGCATATTCGCCAGTCGCGGCGGCCGGTTCGCCGTTGAGCTTCATGAAGCCCAGCACAGCGAGGATGGCGATCAAGGCCAGCAGCAGCGGCGTCAGGAAATTACCCAGGGTGTCGGCGACCTTGCCAGGGAACAGCACGATCGCGAAAGCCACCGCGAAGAAGATCGCGGTGGTCACCAGGCGCCATACCTGGCCGGAGAGGCCGAAGGTGGACTCGATGCCCAGCTCGTAGCCGATCGCTGCGGCGCGCGGCATGGCGTAGAAGGAGCCGATGGACAGGTACGCGGCGATGGAAAACACCAGCCCGAATACCGCGCCTGCACGCGACGCCAACTGACGCACCCCGGCGCCAGAGATGGCCACCGCGATGATCGTGATGGTCGGCAGCAGCACGCCGGTCAGGATGAAGCCGATGATGGCGGGGGTGAAGTTCTCGCCGGACTCGATCCCCAGCATGGGTGGGAAGATCAGGTTGCCGGCGCCGAAGAACATCGAAAACAGCATCAGCCCGACGGCGAAAATCGAGGCGGCGGGTTTTACCGCGCCACGGCCAGCCGCGGATTGAGTGGAGGTTCCGGAACTCATGAAATGAGGGCCTTTCTACAACGACGATCCGCGCGGTGGCGGCCTAGGACCAGGTTCAACCACACCCCCGGGTCGGGTGGCGTGAGCAAGCGCGGCCGGTTGTGGCGGTGGTGCCGCTCGAGGCTGAACCAGTGGCGGATCAGATTAAACGTATCTAAGTAGAGGTTAGGGTGCCCCAGTAGGAATCAACTAGTCGGGAAGGGTAATCCCGGCGTGGGTGCGCTCGATCAGCCGGTCAGCCACGAGCGAATCCACCGCTCGCGAAAGCTGAACCCGATCGGGCCACAGTTGATCGATCTCATCGACTGCGACGTGGGTGGTCGCAGATTCTCTCAGGGTTTTGAGGACGAGGCCCCGAACCTGACGGTCCGTGCCTTCGAATTTCTGGACGCGCCGGGCGGCGGCGGATTTTTCCTCTTCCGTCGGCGCGGGCTTGCCTGCCGCCACCCACGCGCAGCGCGCGGCGATGGGGCAGAGCTCGCACTGCGGCGTGCGGGCCTGGCAGATCAGACTGCCGAGTTCCATCAGGGAGGCGGTCATGAGAAGTGCCGCGTCCCGGTGGCGCCGGTCGTGTCCCGCATTCCGGTATCCGCGTCGGTCCAGGGCGGGATCGTGGTCCACCCACGGCATCATGTCGGCGACGTCCGCGAGGTCGCGGCTGCGTGCCGGCCCCTGGAGGAAGTTGCCATGAGCTGCCCGGTGGCACACGCGACGGACGTTGGTGTCCACCACGGGGACGGCCTGCTCGAAGGCGTAGGCGGCCACCGCCCGGGCGGTGTAGCTGCCCACGCCTGGCAGACTCTCCAGTTCGGCGACGTTGCGGGGCAGTTCCCCGTCAAAGCGATCCACGCAGGCCTGGGCACATTCCTGCAGCCGCAGGGCGCGGCGCGGATAGCCCAGGTTCCCCCATTCGCGGATGACGTCCGCGGTGGCAGCTGCTGCGAGCGCGGCCGGGGTGGGCCAGCGCTGGAGCCAGGAGCGCCACCGCGGTGCGACGCGGGCGACGGGGGTCTGCTGCGACATCACTTCGCTCACCAGAATTGCCCACGGGCTGGTGCCGATGTGGCGCCAGGGCAGGTCGCGGGCGTTGCGTGCGAACCAGTGGTTCAGTGCGCTGATGAGGGCAAGGTCGAAGGTGGTTTCCTGCTGACCCTCTGCGGTTGGGAGTGTCATGCGGCCACCTCCCCGGGGTGTCGGGGTGAACCTTGCCCTGCGATGTGTCCCGCGCAGTGTGGGCGGGGTGCCTGGTGAAAGCGCATCGGAGAGTGGATTACAGCGGTTGTTTCGAAGGCAGTGGGAGGGCCCCACCTGCCGGATTATCCTACAAAATTGTCCTGGGAAAGCTTTAAGAGCAAGATTGAAGCCATGACTGACTCCCGCAGCCCTGAAAGCCCTTCGAATACTGTACCTGGCAAGCAGTCCAATACAGAGTCGTCGGAGCCCACCGCTCAGCAGCAAACGATGACCCCGGAACAGGCCTGGGTTGCGATGCGAGATGGCAACCGCCGCTTCATGAGCGAGGATGTTGCCCACCCGAATCAGGACGTCAACCGCCGCCACGTCCTCACCGCCGGGCAGCGCCCGCATGCTGTGGTCCTGGCGTGCTCTGACTCCCGCGTGCCGGTGGAGATCGTCTTCGACCAGGGCCTGGGGGATGTCTTCGTGATCCGCACCGCCGGGGAGATCACGGACCTATCCGTGCTGGCCTCCCTGGAGTTCGCCGTGGACGGGCTCGGCGTGCCGCTGGTGTTGGTGCTCGGCCACGAGGCCTGCGGTGCGGTGGCAGCGGCGCAGACCGCGCTGAATACCGGCCAGCTTCCGAACGGCTTCCAGCGCGTGCTGGTGGAGAAGGTCACCCCATCCCTGCTGGCCGCCCGCCGCGAGGGCCGGGAGGGCTC
>DYZK01000098.1 GCA_020741275.1 Corynebacterium urealyticum | reverse complement strand
ACGGCGCCCCCGGCCAGGTAAGAAGTCACCATGATGATGGAAAAGAGCGGCATCGGTATTCCTCTTCGCTAACAAAAAAATAACGGCCGCACCCTCCCGGATGCGGCCTGCAGATCGGGGCGATTCCCCGGTTGGCTCTCCACCTTAGTTGCCGAGCATCTGCCAAATGGTGTCCCAGCCAATAACGGCGTCGACCGAAAGGGCAACGAAGAGCAGGGAAAGGTAGTTATTCGAGAGGAAGAACAGCTTCATCGGCTTGACCGGCGTGCCCTCCTTGACCCCGCGGTGCAGGCCGTGGGCGCGGAAGATGAACCAGGCGCCGGAGGCCAGAGCCGCGACGGCGTAGATCCAACCCGCGGCGGGGACCAGAAGCAGCGAGGTGATGACCGTCGCCCAGGTGTACCAGAGGATCTGGCGGGTGACCTCCAGCGGCGGCTTGACCACCGGCATCATGGGTACGCCCGCGGCCTTGTAGTCCTCGCGGTAGCGCATGCCCAGCGCCCAGGTGTGGGGTGGGGTCCAGAAGAAGATCACCATGAACAGGATGATCGCCTGAATCCAGGAGCTCCAGCCGGCGTTGAAAGCGCCGCCGTTGTTATCCGTCACAGCAGCCCAGCCGACCATGACGGGCATGCAGCCGGCGGCCCCGCCCCAGATCACGTTCTGCCAAGTGCGGCGCTTCAACCACTTGGAGTAGACGTAGACGTAGAACCAGATGGTCAGCAGGATGAACGCGGCAGACAGCGGAGAGTGCACGAGGAAGGTCAGCCACAGCACACTGGCGATCATCAGCACCCAGGCGAAGATCTTTGCGTGCTCGACCGGAACCGTGTCCTTGGCCAGCGGGCGGCGGCGCGTGCGGCGCATCAACTGGTCAATGTCGTAGTCGACGACCATGTTGAAGGTATTAGCGGAGGCTGCGCCCATCCAGCCACCGATGAGGGTGAGGATGATCAGGCCGAGCTCAATCTCACCGCGATTGGCCTGGAGCATCGCCGGGATCGTCGCGACGAGGAGCAACTCGATGACCCGGGGCTTGGTCAACGCTAGATAAGCCTTGACCGCATCCAAGATTCCATTCACGAAGCCTTCTGCCTCCACTTCTCCACGTCTTATCCGCCTATACGCTACCCGAGCGCATTCTGTGGGCGAAACTGCGCCGATACCGCGAGTCGCCAGATTGAAAGCCGGATTGGGGATGATTCATCAAGCCCTCTTGAGTAGTCGAAAATGACCGCTAAAAAGTTCCGGCTGCCCCAAGAACGCAGAGTTTCGCCCTGGCCGGTAGATTGAATATGCATAGTCAAGCCTCGCCCGCGCGTCCGCAGTGGCGAGAGCTACAACCCGAGTACGTCATACCCCGAGGAAGGCCCAAGTTCGTGTCTTATAATCCGAATCTCCCTGCCGAGCTCCAAGCATTGATGATCCGCAACTTCCCGGCGGATTGGTCCGAGAAGGACACCCGGGCGGTCGACCTTGCCCGCGTGCTTGCCGCCGATGCCGTGGAGAAGTGCGGTTCGGGCCACCCGGGCACCGCGATGAGCCTGGCTCCCCTGGCGTACACGCTCTACCAGCGCGTACTGCGCCACAACCCGAAGAACCCGACCTGGGTCGGTCGCGACCGCTTCATCCTCTCCTGTGGTCACTCTTCTCTCACCCAGTACATCCAGCTGTACCTGGGCGGTTTCGGCCTGGAGCTTGAGGACATCAAGCAGCTGCGCCAGTGGGGCTCCCTGACCCCCGGCCACCCGGAGGTCGGTCACACCGACGGCGTGGAGATCACCACCGGTCCGCTCGGCCAGGGCCTGGCGTCCGCCGTGGGCATGGCGATGGCAGCCCGCCGCGAGAAGGCACTCTTCGACCCGAACGCGGGCGACGGCGACTCCCCCTTCGACCACTTCGTCTACGTCATCGCCTCCGACGGCGACGTCCAGGAGGGCATCACCGCCGAGGCCGGCTCCCTGGCAGGTACCCAGGAGCTGGGCAACCTCATCGTCTTCTGGGACGATAACGGTATCTCCATCGAGGACGACACCACCATCGCCTTCACCGAGGACGTCGCCGCCCGCTATGAGGCCTACGGCTGGCAGGTCCTGGAGGTCACTGGTGAGGACGTCGACGGCATCCTGAACGCCGTGGAGAGCGCGAAGCAGGAGAAGAACAAGCCCACCTTCATCCGCATGCGCAGCGTGATCGCCTACGGTGCGCCGACCGCAGTGAACACCGGAGCTTCGCACGGCGCGGCCCTGGGCGCCGAGGAGATCTCCGGGGTCAAGGAGAACCTGGGCTTCCCGGACGAGCTCTTCCCGGTTGAAGAGGAGATCATCGAGCACACCCGCCAGCTCATCGCCCGTGGTGAGGCAGCGGAGGCCGAGTGGCGCAAGAGCTTCGACGCCTGGGCTGAGGCCAACCCGGAGAATAAGGGGCTCTTCGACCGCCTCTTCGCCGGCGAGCTGCCGGAGGGCTTCGATGCAGAGCTGCCGAGCTACGAGGCCGGCGAGTCCGTCGCGACCCGCAAGGCCTCCGGTGCCGCGCTCCAGGCCCTGGCGAAGAAGATGCCGGAGCTGTGGGGCGGCTCCGCCGACCTGGCTGGCTCCAACAACACCCTCATCAATGGGGAGGACTCCTTCGGCCCGACCAGCATCTCCACCTCTACCTTCACCGCTTCCCCCACCGGCCGGAACCTGCACTTCGGCATCCGGGAGCACGCGATGGGCGCGATCATCAACGGCATCGCCCTGCACGGCCCGACCCGCCCGTACGGTGCGACCTTCCTCCAGTTCTCCGACTACATGCGCGCCTCGGTCCGCCTGGCCGCGCTGATGAGCACGGATAGCTACTTCGTGTGGACGCACGACTCCATCGGCCTCGGCGAGGACGGTCCGACCCACCAGCCGATCGAGCACCTGGCTGCGCTGCGCGCGATCCCGAACCTCGCGGTGATCCGCCCGGCTGATGCGAACGAGACCTCCGCTGCGTGGGCCGAGGCACTCGAGGCTCCGGCCGCGCCCAAGGCCATGATCCTCACCCGCCAGAACGTCCCGGTCTTGGAGGGCACTAAGGAGAAGGCCCGCGAGGGCGTGCGTCGCGGTGGCTACATCCTCCGCGAATCCTCCACCGAGACCCCGCAGGTCATCCTCATCGGCACCGGCTCCGAGGTGCAGCTGGCCGTGGCTGCGGCCGAGGCACTCGAGGCCGAGGGTATCGGCGCCCGCGTGGTGTCCATGCCGGTCGTCGAGTGGTTCAAGGCCCAGGACCAGACCTACCGCGACGAGGTGCTGCCACCGTCCGTGACCGCCCGCGTCTCCGTCGAGGCGGGCATCGCGATGCCGTGGCACGAGTTCACCGGCTTCGGTGGGCGCAACATCTCTATCGAGCACTTCGGTGCCTCGGCGGACTACCAGCGCCTCTACCAGGAGTACGGCATCACGGCAGAGGCTGTCGCCGACGCCGCCCGCGAGCTCGTCTAGCCAGCTCGTTACGGCGCGCTCCCCCGGCGTTTTTTGGCGGGTTTTCTGCCCGGGGGAGCAAAGTCGAAACCGTCGCCTGCCAGCAGTAGGCTGGTGAGCGATGAACACTCCAAGCAATATCCAGAAACTCGCTTCCGCTGGCACCTCCGTGTGGCTCGATGACCTGTCCCGGCCACGCCTGACCAGCGGTGAGCTCGCCTCCCTCATCGATGCCAAGGGCATCGTGGGAGTGACGACCAACCCAGCCATCTTCGCGGCCGCCATGTCCCAGGGGGATGCCTACGACGAGCAGCTGCACCAGCTCGCTGCCGCCGGCGTTGCCGCCGACGAGGCGGTCTTCGCCATGGCTGTCAAGGACGTGCAGGATGCCTGCGACGTTCTGGCTGGTGTCCACGAGCAAACCGGCGGGGTCGACGGCTGGGTCTCCCTCGAGGTTGACCCTCGCCT
>DYZK01000097.1 GCA_020741275.1 Corynebacterium urealyticum | reverse complement strand
GGGTGATCAGGATTCTGGAGCGCGTCGGATCCGCCATGGCCCGGCCGAGCCGGTTCATGACGTCGAGGCGTGAAGCAATAGTCAGCATGCACTGAAATATACAGCAGATATTGAACTATTCAACACACACTGAACTGCCGTTGAAGCGAAGAGCTTGCGACCTGCAGGAATTAGTCGATGGGATAGCCGGTAATTGGGCCTTCGTGATTCGGCTGCCAACCCAACGCGGGGGCGACATGCGTGGCGAAGTTGTCCAAGATCTTCACGTTGACGTCGACGTCCATTCCGGTGGGGATGGTGATGAGCAGGGTGTCGGCGGACATGACGGCGGCGTCGGCTTTGAGTTGCTCAATGAGCTTGTCCGGCTCGGCGGCGTAGGTGCGGCCGAAGGTGGAGGCGCCGACGTCGGGAAGCATGCCCACCTGATCGGAGCCGGAGGCCTGCATGCCGAACAACTGCATGTCCGCGCCGTCGACGATGGGGAACACGGAGCGGGACACCGACACGCGCGGCGTCCAAACGTGGCCCGCCTTCTTCCACGCGGCGCGGTAGCGGCTGATCTGATCCGCCTGGATTTCGCCCAGGGTCTCGGCGGTGGTCTCGGAGACCAGGGTGGAGGACATCAAATTGAGCCCGTCCTTGGCGGTTTGCTCGGCAGAAGCGTGGGTGCCGGAGCCGTAGAAAATGTGCTTACGCAGCTCGGGCACCATGGGGAAGACCGGCAGGGCGGAGCCGGGCTGGAACATGTTGGGGTACTGCCGGTCCAGCGGTGCGGCGGTGGCGAATCCGTTGCCGTCCACTGCAGCCATGAACGCCTCGAGGTGGGCTCGTGCCACGTCCGCGCCGTTGGGCGCTTCGCCCGTGTAGCCGAAGGCCTCCCAGCCGCGGTCAGCCACCTCGGGGGCGCCGCGCGAGACGCCCAGGGCCACGCGGCCACCGGAAATTTGGTACAGCGACGCGGCCTCTTCGGCGAGGTAGAGTGGGTTTTCATAGCGCATGTCGATGACACCGGTGCCTACCTCGATGTGTTTGGTGGTGGCCGCGACAGCACCCAGCAGCGGCATCGGGGCGGAGGCCTGTGGCACGAAGTGGTGGACACGGAAGGACGTGTTGTTCACGCCGATTTCGTCCGCAGCCTGGGCGATCTCCAGATGAGTCTTGGCGATCTTTTCCGCAGATGGCCCGCGCTGGCCACCGAAGGCGTAATGCCCGAAGCTTAAGAATCCGAACGCTTTCATTGGAAAAATACTCTTTTTGATGGTGTTAACGAGAAGGTAACTTTGCAACGAGATACCGTGGACTTCAAGCTCGACGTCTAAGCCCGTGGCAAGTTGGTAGAACGTTTTTCGTTTCGACGCTTTGGGGCACTACCGGGGTTCCGGTGGTCTTCTTAGATTGAGCGGTTCAGATTTCCTCACCTAAAGCTCATTTGAGCGTGCTATCCGCTGGTGTGCCTCCGATGCTGCTCATAAGGTAGCGGGCGTTCCATGAATACAAGGCGTAGGTCGCACCTGAGGTCAGGTCGTGGAGGATGCCGTGGCTGACTGAGTCGTAGTCCGAGTTTCCGCACCCCTGGGCTCTGGTGTACGCGCTAGCCCCGCTCGGGGTAGCGCACGAGGAGATCGTTGCCGATGACTGCGCCGTCGTTGAGTGTTGCCTCGCTCACCTTCGCCCCGGCTGCACCCATCCCCATGATGTGTTCAACCTCGTCACCGTGGGCGATGAGGTGGTCGGCGATGATACGCCGGTGGCAGCGCCACCACACAGCTTCGGAGCACATGATCGCGGTGGGGGTTTCGGCTGCGTTCGCCCGTAGTTGCGAGATCGCGTCGGAGAATTCCGCGCCCAGCGCATGGTCGGCGTAATTGTGGAAGCTGCGGTTACGCCAGTTGCCGTTAACCTCAAACGGCACCGATTGGGACACGTTGCGCCGCCCGGTGAGGCCCTCGCTTCTGCTGTAAGTGATGCCACATGTGGGAAGGTGTTCGGCGAGGTGGTCGTCGTTGAACCACGGGTATTTCCTGGACCCGGGCAGCTTGCGCACATCCACGATGGATGCCACACCGGCAGCCTCGATCATTTCAACGAAGTCCTCGAACTCGAGGTTGGAGTGGCCCACGGTGAAAATGCGCATGTCGCCAATGCTACGCGCCAAGCGATTACACTTACATCGGCTTCACGAATGAGAAGGTTTCTTTGCGCCGACACGCCGTGGACTTCAAGTTCAACGTCTAGCGTGACCGACGCTTCGCAACGGGCAGCTGCGGAGAATAAGCTCCTTGCCGAGATCGGGCAAATATCTCCCTATAAACGCGTAAACTTCAAGGTCAACGTCAAAAATTTTAAGGAGAAATGGCCTTGAGCTTCAACGTGTACCTGTCCGGCGAGATCCACACCGACTGGCGCGAAGAGATCCAGCGCGGCGCGGAGGCCGCCGGGCTCGACGTCGTGTTCACCGCGCCGGTGACCGATCACCCTGCCAGCGACGCCGCCGGCGACCACCTGGGTGAGGCACCCGCGGGTTTTTGGCGCGATCACCAGTCCTCGAAGGTCAACTCCATCCGCACCCGCACCCTGATCGAGAAGGCCGACATGGTCGTCGTCCGCTTCGGGGATCAGTACAAGCAGTGGAATGCCGCCTTCGACGCGGGCTATTGCGCGGCACTGGATAAGCCTTATGTCACGCTGCATGGCGAGGACATCGTCCACCCGCTCAAGGAAGTCGACGCTGCCGCGCAGGCGTGGTGCACCACCACCGACCAGGTCGTGGAGATCCTGCGTTACGTGCTCGAAGCCTAAGAGAGCGCCCGAAAGCTGCGCTGTTCTATTAAGCAGGCAGGCGCAGCGTCACGGCGAGCCCACCTTCAGCCCGCGGAGTCAGTTCCACCGAACCGCCGTGGGCTTTCGCAATTGCATCGACGATCGCCAGCCCCAGGCCTTGACCGGCCCCCGAGGTCCGCTGCGCCCGAGCGAAGGGTTCCACCCACGTGCGGACCTCCGCCGCGTCCAACTGCGGGCCATCCGACTCCACGGTAATCTCCGCATTCCGGCCTACCTGTGCCACCGTCATGGACGGATCCTCGCCGTGGGTGAGCCCGTTGCCCACCATGTTCTCCACCGCCTGGCGCACAAGGGTGGGGGAGGCGGCCACGGTGACCTGCTCGGCTGTCACCGGAGCCATGTCTTTGAAATGACTTACACCAAATAGCGCGTAAGGCTTGCTTAGAGTCGACCTGATTTGCTCACCCATATTGGGCACGAATATCAGAGCCGCGTTACGCGAGCTATGGTGTTAGTCATCCGCTATTAACGGCGATGGCTAGTGACCGCCGTTAATAGTGACTTCAAACCATATGAAACTAGACGTCCTGGCGAGGAGCGACTTCGCTGTGCGAGATACGGCTGTTCGTTGTGATCGTGGATCCTATGAAGCATCGGGTATGGCGACCGGCATAGATGCCCGGACCAAATACCCACCGTCTCCAGGCAGCGACATTATCCAAGGGGAAATTGTGGTTGCTTTTGCGCCCAGTGATCGTTGCATGGAACGACAAGGAGAATTCTCTGAGTGTTTCGGAGTTTATTCTACCACTGCGTCAATAGAGTGTTGATGGAAATCTGCCAGCACATGGGACTGGTGGCTGTGTCACGCAGTGCTGTGAGGTTTGGGTGCGTGGGCGGAGGTGCCAGAAAGCCTAGGAGCGGTCGCAACGGGGAAACAAACAACGACGCTTCGCGCCCCTTCTGACTCCCGAAATTCGACACCGCCTGCGGTGTGCAGGAGGTCGGTTTCTCGGCGTGGGGGGTAGGTTGCGGGCACTCAGTTAAGCTACGTGTTCGTCGGTGCTTGCGAAATCTCGGACCAGCACAAGGGGCATATGAATAAGGATGGGTGCACTGTGCGGCCCACATGGCAGGGGCAGGGGAGATGAGGCTAAAGCATGGTCGCGGCGGGGACGTAGGGGGGTCGGGAGCGTACGAGAATGGACACTGGCGGGGCATAAAGGTTGGAGATACTCATCGAGCTGATTGACGAGGTTTTTACGAGGCTAGACACCGATATCGGCGCCTAGCATTCCACGCTACGACCTGGTTGATGATTGCGGCGTATCGTTCCCATTCACGCCGATATTGTCGTTTGGTTGGCTTCGTATTCAGCGCACGATGTTGCCGTTGGCGTCGTAAGTGTAAAAGCCAGCACCGGACTCTTTGCCGGTTTTACCTGCCGCGATCATCGGCTTGATGGTTTCGTCCACGAAGGTCTTCTTCCACTGCGGCGCCTGCTCATCCGACTCGATAACGGCCACTAACGTGCGCAGTCCAACCAGATCCATGATCTCGACAGGGCCACGAGGGGAACCCGTGGAGTTGCGCCAATCTCGGTCGATGTCAGCGGGCTCGGCTATCTCATGATGCAGCAGGTACATGCCTGCACTCAAAAGTGGCACCAGCAGAGTGTTTAGCACGTACCCGGGCTGCTCGCGCTTGAGTGGCACAGGCACCATGTTGATCTCTTCTGCAAACTTCACGGCCTGGTCAATGAACTTCGGGTCTGTGCCTTCGTGCGGCATAATTTCCGCAGTGTTCTGAATCCAGATGTGGTTGGCAAAATGGATAGCCAGGAAGCGCTCGGGTGCACCCGAGGCATCAGCGAACTTGCTGGGCATGAGCGTGGACGTATTCGTGGCGAACATGGTGTTGTCGTCGGCTAGCTCGCCGACCTGTGACCAGACTTGGCGTTTGAGGTCCAGATTTTCCGGGACCGCCTCGATGATGAGGTCGGCTCCCGAAACCGCTTCTTTCAGTTCAGCGGTTTGGGTGAGATTCGCGTAGGCTGCGGCGATGGTGTCGTCATTGGCAGAGTCCAGCTCTTGCTTCATCTGTTGGCTAATAGCTTCGAAGCGCTTCTTTCCTGCGGCGAGCGCCTCTTCGTTGATGTCATAAGAGACGACCTTTTTTCCTGCGAATGCGGAAACGAAAGCGATTTGGGCACCCAAGACACCAGCGCCGAGAACAGTTACATTATTGATTGTCATGTAGCCGACGTTACGCTGTTCCTACGTGCGATGCCACGACACAGCGCACCGACCAGATCCAACTCCTGGCGATCCCGGACGTCCACATTCGCCAGGTGCAGCAATGAAGCCACTGTCTAGGCGGCCCGCGCGTTGACCTCACGCATCCGGACCAAGGTGTCCCGCAGAACCTGCTCATCGCCGCTGGCCAAGGCCACATCAGCCATCGTCTGGATCGTCGCGATCGGAGTCTTCAACTCGTGGGAGGCGTTCGACGCGAAGCGGCGCTGCCGCTCGAGGGAATCCGCCAGCTCGTCGAGCATTGCATTCAGCGCATCCGCCAATTCGCTCACCTCGTCATCAGAGCCTTGGTGGCTGATGCGGGCACTCAAATCACCCCGGGTGACGGTTGCGGCGTCGTCAGCAAACTCCCGAAGCGGCTTAATCACGAGCCCAGCCACGAACCAACCGATCACCCCAGCGACCGCGGTGAGCAGCGCCAATACCGTCAGGGAGGCCACCAGCACACGGCGCAGAACCTCATCGGCGATCGGCCCGCCCCGTCGATGACCAGCCCCTCGTCCGGCGTCGGGATCTGCGCCATGAAAGGCACCGGCGTGAGCTTCAAATACGCATACACCAGCCCGATCAGCGCCAACCCCACGCCCAGGACGGTGCCGAGGAACATCACGGTGATCCGCGCCCGCATACTCAGTCTCATAGCGGCACCTCCGCCGCGTAGTAACCGGCACCGGTCACGGTGTGCACGATGCGCGGCTCGCCCAGCTTCTTGCGCAGGTGGGAGACCGTCACGCGTGGGGAGTTCGTGAAGGGATCGGCATTCTCATCCCACGCTTCTGCGAGTAGATCCTCGGCGGAAATCACCCCACCGGCTGCCTCCATGAGCACCTCCAGCACCGCAAACTCCTTCGGGCTCAAGGGCACCGGAACCCCACCACGGGTGACCTCGCGGCGGAAGGTGTCCAGCCGCACGTCGCCGCAGCGGTAGACCTCGCCCCGCACCGGCAGGTTTCGCTTAGCCAGCGCATTAACCCGCGCGATGAGCTCCGGGACCTCGAAGGGCTTGGGCAGGTAATCATCCGCGCCGAGGTCAAAGCCCTCCAGCCGGTCGTCCAGGGTGCCCGAGGCAGTCAGCATGATCACCCTCGTCGCCGGGTGGGCATCGACGACCCAGCGGCAGATGTCGTCGCCGTGGATGCCAGGAAGGTCGCGGTCCAGGACGACGACGTCGGGCCGGATACCGTCGATCGACGAGCGCGCAGTGGCACCGTCGTAGACCGCAGTGGCCTGCATGTTTGCGCTGTTCAGTGCTGTGCAAATGGCGTCGGCGAGGTAGCTTTCGTCGTCGACGACGAGAACGCGGATGGTCACGTCACCGATCGTAACGGCACGGGTGTTGTGCCCGCGTTAACGTCCCCGCAACATCGGTCTGCGTACCGTTCACGCTATGCAGAACCGAAACGTTGGTATCGACGTCGCGCGGACCGTTGCGCTCGTCGGCATGATGATCGCCCACCTGACTTACCTGGATGGCGTGGCTGTCCAGGTGTTCTACGGCTTCCCGGCCGCACTGTTTGCCTTCATCTCCGGAGTGTCGATGGGCTACATGCGGGCACGCCCCGCGCAACTCATCGTGCGCGGGCTGTGCCTGATCGCGTTGCACTTCGCACTCGCCCCGCTCACCGGGGAGGTGTTCGTGATGCTCGGGACCATCGGACTCTGCATGGCGTTGCTCGCCTGGGCACCGCGCTGGAGTTCGCCCGTACTCCTGTGGTTGGCCTGCGTGCTGGCCTTCGGATCGGCGGTGCTGGCCTCAACCACGACGGTGCTGATCCCCGCCTTTTGGCCCTACTCGCCGCTGACGTGGGGAGCGCTGATGATCGCCGGGATGCTTTTCCGGAGGCACATGCTCACGCGTCCACGCCTCGTTCTTGGCCTCGTGATTGGGCTGGGGCTGTTCGCCGTGGATCTCGCGCTTCGCTGGTACACCATGCTGCCCGAGTTTTTCGACGTCGGCGGCCACACCGGTGGCTTGGGCGACATCATCGGAAGCATCGGGGCGTCGGTGGGGATCTGCTCGCTGTGCTGCCTGCTGCAGCGGGGGATCGGTTGGCTCGCACCACTGGGTCGCATGCCGCTCACGATCTACTGCATCCACGT
The DNA here is from genome assembly GCA_020741275.1 of Corynebacterium urealyticum. GTDB lineage: Bacteria > Actinomycetota > Actinomycetes > Mycobacteriales > Mycobacteriaceae > Corynebacterium > Corynebacterium urealyticum_A. The sequence continues at coordinate 34,234 of DYZK01000097.1, read as the reverse complement.
GCTCACGGCGGATCGGCTGGCACCGGAGTGGTTCGGCTTCTGGGTCAGCCTGGGCGGCGCCATCCTCATCTCTTATGCGTGGCTCGCGGTGTGTGACCGTGGGCCGCTGGAAACTCTGCTACGCCGCATCACCGCGGTATTTGGAAAGGATAAAAATGAAGAAGTTCGCAGCTAGCGTGGCCGCCGGGGTGGTCGCAGCAGGAGCACTCGCCATCGCCCCAGCTGGTGCCATGGAGAGCAAGACCTTCGCCGGCGACACCGAGGAGGCAAAGCCGGTCGTCTCCGTCCGCGTTGATGATTCCGACCCCGACGAGGGCGTGTGCACCGGTACCGTCATCGACCCCCACTGGGTGATTACCGCTCGCCACTGCATTGACGCGGCCGCCAAGCCGGGCGGTTCGGTGCGCATCGGTCAGGGCGATGAGCAGCGGGTGTACAAGGTCGACCGCCACGAGGTCGCACCACGCGGGGACATCGCTCTGCTCCACACTGAGCAGGAAATCAACCTCGATACCTTCGCCGAGGTAGCCGATGAAGTGCCCAACGGGGACGTGAACATCTACGGTTGGTCTTCCGACGGCTCCGGTGGCTCCACCAAGCTGCCGTGCGCCAAGGCGAAGGTCCGCGGCGACTCGCCGCTCGCGCTCTACGAGGCCCCGAAGGCCCCCGATGTTGCCCTGAAGGACGGCGCGCGCATCCAGCCGGGCGACTCCGGTGGCGCGATCTTTGCGGAAGGCAAGGTCGCGGGCATCATGTCCGCAGGTCTGTTCGAGGACCCGGAGAACCCGACGGAGGAGGAGATGACCTCGAACGCCGCTGTCTCTGTCGCGCCGGTGGCGGAGCAGGCCGACTGGATCCGCGGGATCATCGGTGACGGTGATGCGAGGAGCGGCGACAAGAAGGAAGATTCCAGTGAACCTGCAGCCGCGGCGTCCTCGGAGGACTCCGGGAACGCAGCCCGCAACGTCGGCATTGGCGCGGGCGTCGTCGTCCTCGTTGTGGCTGGTGCCTGGCTGCTGCTGCGCCGTCGCGATGCCTAAGACCCGCCTAGTGGCCTGCCTTCTCACCCGGCGGGCCTGCATGATCGCGCCTATAATTGAGGTGTAGCCGTTTCACCACGGATTACGGTTGGCTCAGCCGCAGCCGACTAAGCCGAAGAATCTCAAGGACAAGGAGTAGTCATGGCAGAGACACGCGATCAGGGTCCGAAGCCGTTCGTCGTCGATATCGAGAAGGAAACCCTCGATAACGAGACCTTCCGCACCGCCCTGTGGACCGGTGAGCAGTTCCAGGTCACCGTGATGAGCATCCCGGTGGGCGGCGACGTCGGTCACGAGGTGCACACCAAGGAGGACCAGTTCCTCCGCCTCGAGTCCGGCCGCGGCCGCGTCGAGATGGGCCCGTCCAAGGACGAGGTAACCTTCACCGAGGAAGTCTCCGCCGACTGGGCAGTCATCGTTCCGAAGGGTACCTGGCACAACATCATCAACATTGGTGATGAGCCGATGAAGCTCTACAGCATCTACGCACCGCCGCACCATGCGCACGGCACCGTTCACCAGACCCAGGCGGACGACGTCGACTAAGAAGTTCGCTTCGCGATGAATGCAAAGCGCCCAGCCGATCGGCTGGGCGCTTTTGCTGTCTTGTTATCGTGAACCTTCCCCTCCCGTTCTTTTCCAGGGCCTGTTTCGGCCCCTTTTTAGGACGCCAACTCCCACCGAGAGGACCCCGTGAGCAGCACTGAACCCGAAAGACTCATCACCGTCAGCGCCACCGTGATCCAGGATCCGCATGGCCGGGTGTTGTGCGTGCGAAAGGAAGGCTCGCCCTACTTCCAGCTGCCCGGCGGTAAGCCAGAGGCCGGCGAGTCCAGCTCCCAGGCCGCCACGCGGGAGGTCGCGGAGGAGATCGGCGTGAAGTTCAAGGAGGAAGACCTGAGCTTTCTGGGAATCTTCAGCGCCCCGGCCGCCAACGAGGAGGGCTTCCAGGTGCGCAGCACCGTGTACACCCACCCGCACACCGAGGCGCTGGGGCAGGTGGCCGGTGGCCAGGCAGAAATCGCGGAGGCCCGGTGGCTGGACATCACCGTGCCCGAGGAACTGGATGAACAGCTCGCCCCGCTGCTGGCTCAGCGCATCGGGCCTGCGCTCAACAGGAGAATCAACGCGCTGACCGTGTTCACCGGTGCCAAGACCGGCACGGGGGAGGAGTACGTGGCGCAGGCCCGTGAGTTCGGCCGGCAGCTATCGGACCGCGGCATCACCTTGGTCTACGGCGGCGGCCACGTCGGCCTGATGGGAGAGATCGCCGACGGCGTCCTAGAAAACAGCGGACACGTGGTCGGTGTTATGCCTCGGCACCTGGTGGACGAGGAGATCGCGCACCCCGGGCTTTCAGCGCTGCTGGTGGTGGACTCCATGGCCGAGCGCAAGCAGGTGATGACGGACCTGGCGGACGGATTCGTCGCGCTGCCAGGCGGGGTGGGCACCCTCGACGAGGTCTTCGAGGTGTGGACCGGCCTCCAGCTAGGCACCCACGGCAAGCCGGTGGCGCTGTGCAACTCCCAGTTCTGGCAACCGTTGGTCACTGGGCTGGCCGCGATGGCCGGCGAGGGCTTCATCCGCGCGGAAGACGTCGATTCGCTGCTCGTCACCGAGGACGCAGCCGAGACCCTGGAGCGCTTCGAGAGCTGGCAGCCACCGCGCCCGCGCTGGTCCTAGCTCTGCTTCGGCGCGTCCGCTGCAGCGTTTGGGGCCTGATCCGACGCACCCGCGGTTTGCTGCGACGCGTAGCGTGCGTCGTACTCCTCGAGCTTGTCGAGCATCTCCTGATGCTGGGCAGCCTCTGGGGAGTCATCGTACTCGCCCTCGCCCTCGTGCTGCTGCTCCAACTCATCCTGTAGCTTCGCACGGAAGCGCTCATTGTCCGGTGCGGTGCCGCGGATCAGCGTCGCGATGCGGCGCAGGTCGCGGGTAGATGCCTTGGCCGGCGCAGTGGCGAACTTCCAGATACGGGAGCGCGCCTCGCCCTCTGCCTCGATGCGGCTCGCCGTCTTGAAGCGCCACAGGATCAACGCACCCACGATGACCATGCCAATCCAGCCCAGGATCGGGAAGACCACGGAGACCAGGTCGCCGAAGCCCACGAAACTCACGCCGAAACCGACCAGCACACCCAGCAGGTACACCGGGCGGTAGGCCTCCGGCTTTTTGGCGGTCATGCGACGACCCAGGGCATAGAACATGCCCAGGGCTGTGTTGAAAACCATGAACACCACGACCACACTGGCGAAGTGGCTGAACCACGGTGCGATGTGCGTCGTCAGCGCCAGGATCGGGACGTCGGAGCCGAGGACCAGCGGAGCGGCCAGCAACAGCATGATGACCTCGACGACCACCATGGTGCTGTAGATCAGCCCACCCAGCAGACCACCGCGGATCGCGGTTTGCATGTTGGCGCTATCACCACCGATGACCAGGATCATGCTGATGCCGGTGGCCAGAGTCATGCCCGTGTAGTTCAGGGCGGAGAGCCACCATGGCTGCACCGGGGACTCGTTTTGTGCTCCGATGGCAGCCAGCTCCGTGAAAGAGCCGTCCGGTTTATTCAGCAGCACCCACACGAAGACGATGAAGATCACCACGACGATCAGTGGCGTTGCCCCACCGATGATCGTTGAGACCCGGTCCACGTCCAACAATCCCACCAAGGCGATGATGATCGTCAGGCTCAATGCGCCGATCCAAGGCTGAATGCCCCATTGCTGCTCGACGACGGCGCCGGCGCCGGCGATCATGATGAAACCAATCGCAAATTGGGTGACCGTCGCTCCCGCATCCATCACCTTGGAGATGATCGGGTGTGAGATGCGGTTGAAGACGGAGGAGTGCTCTTCGGCGAGGAAGAAACTGCCCGCCGTCATCGCGACGATCGCGGCACCCGCGGTGGTGATGGCCGCGACGAGCACACCCCACACGCCCATCGTGCCGAAGCTCACGAAGTACTGGGTAACTTCCTTGCCAGTTGCAAAACCAGCGCCGACCAGTAGCCCGACGAGCGCCAACCCAATTTTGATGGTTCTCATTCTTAACTTGTTCCTTGAAGGTGCTTCTCGCTACTTCCGGAAGTTCACATCCGGCAGCAGCTCTAGCGCCTTCGCCCGGGCGAGACCATAAACCTGGGAGGGCTCGATTTCACCCGGCACCGACACCTCGTCGGGGTTGGTGAGAACTTCGACCAGGTAGGGCTTGGAGGAGTGCACAGCAGTGCGCAGGGCGTCGGCCAGGTCCTCTGGCTCGGAAACCTGCACCGCCTCCAAGCCCATGGCACGGCCGAGTTCAGCGAAGTCTGGGTTATCCAAGTCAGTACCGTACTCCGGTAGGCCGACCTGTTCCATTTCCAGCTTCACCATTCCGAGCTTCGTGTTGTTGAACACCACGATGGTGATCGGCAGATCGTAGGTCACCGCGGTGCGTAGATCGCCTGCCAGCATCATTAGCCCGCCGTCGCCTGCCATCGCCACAACCTGGCGGTCTGGGTACTCCGCCTGCGCGCCCAGCGCCATCGGCAGGGCGTTGGCCATCGAGCCCAAGTTATAGGAACCGATCAGGCGCCGGGTGCCGCGCATTGGCAGCAGCCGGGAGGGCCACACCGTCGACATGCCGGTATCTGAGGTGAAGATCGCATCGTCGGCGCAGACCTCGTCGAGCGCGGTGGCCACGCCCTCCGGGCGGATCCGCTTGCTGGGGTTATCGCCCAGCGAACGCAGCTTGCCGAGCAGTGTTTCATCGAAGTGCGGGTTGGCTAGCTTCTTCTGCCCGTCGAGCCAGTGCTCGTAGCGCTTGCGAAGTCCTTCTGCCCAGTCCTTCGCGTCCTTTTCGACCCCGGCGCTGCTCAAAGCGGCGATCAGTAGGCGGAGGCTTTCGGTGGCGTCGCCGACCAGGGCGACGTCGATCTGGGCGCGGCGGCCGATGTGGCTGGCGTTGATATCCAGCTGGATCATCTGCTTGCCGGAGGGGATCCACTCTCGGTAGGGGAAGTCCGTGCCGATCATGAAGATCGTGTCGGATTCGTCCATGGCCTTAATCGCCGCCGGGTTACCAATCAGCCCTGATTGACCCAACTGCCACGGGTTCTCATCCTCCAGGAACTCCTTGCCCTTGAGGGTCAGCACCATCGGGGAGTCCAAGATCTCCGCCAGCTCCAGCAGTTCCTCACGGGAGTTCTGCGCCCCGCGGCCTACCAGCAGCGAGACCTTCTCCGCCGACTGCAACGCGTTAACGGCCTCGCCGATCCGGTCAGCAGACGGGGTAGATCCCGTGGGCTTTGGCGCGAAGTGTGGGGTGGTGGCCTCCTTGGGCAGAGTCAGGCCGCCCACGTCGGCGGGGATGCTCAGCACTGCCACGCCGCTCTGCGCGATCGCGGTGTTGACGGCCTGCTCGAAGAGGTAGGGCATCTGCTCGGCGCTGGTCACCGTCGCGGTGAAAACGGAGACGTCGTCGAAGAGGCGGTCGTTGTTGACCTCCTGGAAGAAGCTCGTTCCGATGGAGGCCTGCGGCACCTGGCCCACGATGGCCAGCACCGGGGCGTGAGATTTCTTGGCGTCATAAAGCCCGTTGAGAAGGTGGATCGCGCCGGGGCCGACGGTGCCCATGACCACCCCGAGCTCACCGGTGAGCTGTGCCTGCGCAGAGGCGGCGAAGGCGCCGGCCTCCTCGTGACGCACACCGATCCAGTCAATGCGATCCTCGCGCCGGATCGCGTCCGTGATGGGGTTGAGGGCATCACCCACCACGCCCCAGACCTTGGAGACCCCGTGCTCGGCCAGGGCCGTAACCATCATTTCGCCAACTGTCATAGCCATGGGTTCAATCGCTCCTTGAATTCAGACCTAAGTTTCTGTGTTTCTCTAGGAACAGTTGCGGCTGGTTGCCGGTCCGGGGGAGACCAGCCGCAGTGGTGCCATTGTGAATTCCACTGTAACGGCCGGGCCAGAAGCCTGCAGAGCGCGCGCAGCGCCCCAGCATGGGGAGCAGACGAAGGACCAGCGGTGAGGCTAGCGCTGCGCGGAACCTTCGAGATCGGCCACTGGCGCCTGGAGCGCCCGCAGCGCGTACAGGATTGCCGCGAGGTCCACGACCTCCTGGAGAAGTGCACCAGCGACCGCCGGAATGTAGCCGAACGCGGCCACCAACATCAGACCTACCGACATCGCGATACCAATGATGATCGCGGTCTTGGCAGTCCGCAGCGTGTGCCGAGCGATCGCGATCGCCTCGGCCAGGGGAGAGAGGCTGTCCTTCAAGATGACGGCGTCCGCGGCCTCGCCCGCCGCCGTCGTCCCCCGCACACCAAGGGCGACGCCGACGTCTGCCGCGGCGAGCACCGGGGCGTCATTGATGCCGTCGCCGACCATCATCGTCGGGTGTGGAGCGAGGTTACTCGCCAGCTCCACCTTGTCCTTTGGCAGCAGCCCCGCGTGGACCTCGTTAATTCCCAGCTTTTCTGCCACGGCCTTTGCCGTCGGCTCAGCGTCCCCGGTGAGGATTGCGAACTTGTCCACGCCCTGGTTCCGCAGCCAGCGAATCAACGCACCCGCTTCCGGGCGCACCTGGTCCGCCAGGTGCAGTGACCCAGCGAACCGGCCATCGATCGCGACATAGGCCACCGTCTCCCCGGATAGCACCTCCGCCGCCTGTGCCGCCGGGTCGAACTGCTGGATGAAGCTCAGCTTGCCGACCCGGACCTGGTGCCGACCGACCTCGGCAGCCACACCATTCGTGGCGATTTCTTCGAAATCCGTGGCAGTGGGGACGGTGATTCCGCGGGCCTCTGCGGCCTGCATGATCCCATCGGCGAGCGCGTGGGTGGAGCCGCGTTCCGTGGCCGCGACGAGTGCCAGAACCTCGTTGGCCTGCCAGCCATTGCTGGTATCGATGCGCTCCAGCTGCGGCCGGCCCGACGTGAGAGTGCCGGTCTTGTCGAAGGCGGCGGAACGCACTGCGGCAAGCTGTTCCAGCACGCCACCGCCTTTGACCACCATGCCCCGCTCGGAGGCGCGCGACAGCCCGCCCAGGAAGGCGACGGGTGCTGCGATGATCAGCGGACACGGGGTGGCCAGCACGAGCACCTCGGCGAAGCGGGTAGCGTCGTGTGCGATGATCGCCGCCACCGCGGCGAGGAGAACAGCAAAGACCGTAAAAGGGAGCGCGAAACGGTCAGCGATGCGAACGACCGGGGCCTTTTCCTCGCGGGCCGTGGCCACTAGGTCGATGATCCGCTGGTACTGCGAGTCCGCGGCCACGCGGTCCGCCCGCAGACGAAGGGCGGCCTGGCCAACCAGGGAGCCAGACATCAGTTTGTCGCCGGCGAACTTATCCACGCTGAGGGGCTCGCCGGTCAGCGCGGACTCGTCCACGCTGGCACGCTCGGAGAGCAGCGTGCCATCCACCGGGATCTGCTCGGAGGGGCGAACCAGGATGACATCCCCAACCGCGATGTCCGCCACTGCGATCTCCTCGACCGCGTCGGAGTCTGCCGAGATCAGGCGGAGGGCGTATTGCGGGGCGCGGTTCAGAAGATTCGTGAGATTGCGCTCTGCGCGGGCTTGCGCGTAGTCCTCCAAGGCCTCGCCCCCGGTGATCATGATGACGATGATCAGGCCCGCGACATACTCGCCCACCAGCAAGGTGGCTGTCATCGACATCACGGCGAGGATATCCAGGCCGGTGTGCCCGCGCAGGAGGTCGCGGATCATGTCCGCGCCCACCCAGAGGATCACCGCCACGATGAAGATTGAGGCGAGCCACTGTGCGGCGACGGGCTGCTCCATCAAACGGAGCGCGCCCGTCGTGGCCAGAATTACCAGCGCGAGGTAGACCAGCCAGTAGCGTTGGAGATTTTTAAGCATACACACATATTCGCCTATTAATGTGTTCCTTGCCAGCAAGGATAGGCTATCTGAACTGCCGTTATGCCGGTTCGCTGAAAGCTGAGACTTGGAGTTTAGCCCTGCCCCTTGAAGCTATCTCTGTGCAGCGGGTCTAGTCCCGCAGGAACTCCAACCACCGGGGGAGCTCGCGCATCGTCTGCTGCATCCCTAACGCGTAGTTGCGCCGCAGCGCGCGAACTTTGCGCTCGGTGCTGGCAACCATCATGTTCTCCGGGTAGAAGATCATGGCCTTACCCTGGCGCTCCAGCTCGGTCATCTGCTCCCGCACCGCGTTGTAGCGCTCGTGCCTCGTCAACGCCGCCTCCGCCACCGCTGGGTACTTGCGGTTGAACAGCCGCACCAACTGCGGTGAGTTCAACGCTGGGCGGGTGTAGTTGCGTGGCTTCGTCGCCAGAATGAGGAATTTATCGAAGCCGGCTTCGATCGCATTCGGCAGCACGAGGCCGCCCGTGTCGCCCAGCGCACCGTCCACGTAGGGAACCCCGTCGACAAAGGCCGTTGGCATGAGGGCAGGGATCGTGGAACTGGCTCGCACCTGCCGCATCAGGTCCGCGTCGTCTTTCTGATCACCGCGACCCCAGGAGACCGTCTCTCCCGTGTCGGCCCGCAACGCGCTGATCGAAAAGGGGGTGTCGTCCGCGAAGAAAGTTTCGAAATCGAAGGGGATGGATGCATTCGGCAGCGCGGCCTGCTCGTAGATGAAGTCCGAGTTGAAATAGCCGTTGCCCCGCATGAAGGAAGACATCCCACCCGCCGTGGGGTGGGCAGGCAGGGTGATGAAGCTCTCTCGGGCACGCAGCCGGTCGCCGGAGAGGAAGTTCACGGTGTGCGAGGCGCCCGCGCTCACCCCGCCGACCCAGCCGAACTTCACCCCATGGGCGAGCAACTGATCGATGCAGGCCGCGGTGTAGCTATTGCGCATGCCACCGCCCTCCAGGACGAGGGCAACGTTTCTTGCATCCAGCATGTTTTCCCTACCTCTTCTTTATCGACGTCGCGATCGCCTTGCACCCAGCTACGATGCCAAGCACGATGAACCCGGCGACCAGACCAAACCCGAGGCTACACAGGGTTTCCGCGGTCCAGGCGGCGAAACCGCCCCAGCCGGCCACTGCGTCGCTGGCTGCCGCGGCGACCCTGTGTGGCCAATGCCAGCCGAGCTCGTCGAAGCCGGAGAGCAGGATGTGGCCGCCCACCCACAGCATCGCGAAGGTGCCGATCACCGCGATGGTGTTCAGAACCTTCGGCATCGCCGTGACCAGGCCCCGGCCGAAGCGGGCGACCGCGGGCTTGTTGGTGGCGATGAGCCGTAGCCCGATATCGTCGATTTTCACCAGCAGGCCAACGAAGCCGTAGACACCGAGCGTGATCGCCAGCGCGACGACGATGAGGATGAGGGTGCGGTTTAAGAACGGCTCGGTGGCTACCTCGTTCAGCGAGATGACCATGATCTCCGCCGAGAGGATGAAGTCCGTGAGGATTGCCTGTTTTACCAACGCGTCCTCCTCGACGACCTCTTCATCCCCGGCGTCGTGATGCGCGACGATTCCGAGCTTCTCGGCGACTTTCTCAGCCCCCTCGAAGGAGAGGTAGAACCCGCCCACCATCAACAGGGGCATCAGCGCCCACGGGGCGAGCCAGCTCAGCAGTAGTGCGAGCGGCAGGATGATCACGAGCTTGTTGAATAGTGAGCCGCGCCCGATGCGGAAGATGATCGGCAGCTCCCGAGCAGGGGTCACGCCCTGGACGAACTTTGGGGTCACCGCGGCGTCGTCGACAACCACGCCTGCAGCCTTCGCGCTCGTGCGCCCGGCGGCCGCAGCGACGTCGTCCACCGTGGCCGCTGCCTTTTTCGCGATCAGCGCGACGTCATCCAAAAGGGCGGCGAGTCCACCTGCCATAGTCCGGTTGTAGCCTTTCGGTTCTGAGGCGGGGCGCAGTCGCGCTCGCCCGGATTGCCAAGAAGGCTCAAGTTTAGTGCGCGGAGCGCTCCATGGGGAGGAGCGGACCGATCGCGCCTGCTCCCAAGCACAGGTAGTTGCCGCTCGCTGGGGTGGAGCGCTGCTGTGGGGTCGCCAAAACTTCGATCGTGTTTCCGCCCCCGGAGACCCGCACGTACTGTTGGTTCAGTTCGGCAGGGACGGCGACCCGGTGCGCGCGGGCCAGGGAATCCTCGTAGCTTTCGAGCCCATTGGGGGTCAGGATGCGTAGCGTGACGGGGATGCTCGCCGTGGTGTTCAGTACCCAGGTCCACTCGCCGAACTTCAGCGGAGCGCTGAGCTTGACCAGCGTCGGTTCGTTCAAGGGGATCCGCTGCCCGCATTGTTTGTCGTCTGGCTGCTCGTTGACCGCGAGTTTCAGGACGTCCGCGGCCACCAGCTTCCCGTCGTCGTTAAGGAACATGGGGTGTGGCGTTGCAGCTGACACACCGGGCCAATCTGGCAGGGAGCGGGCGACCTCGCCGATGTCCACCCGTGGGCCGTCGTAGCGGTTCGCGATCATCGCAGGGACGGGCTGGGGCAGAAGCGGGGCGGGTGCGCCCCGCAAGCTGGACTTGATGGTGCGCAGCCACTCGGCGGTCTCATCGTTATGCCAGCTATCCAGGTAGCCGATGGTCGTGGCGGTGGAAGAAGCGATGAACCCCATGGCGAGGATTGCCTGGACAACGCCACGGGCGCGGGGCGTCCGCGGCTTGTCCTTGGCATTCCGTCCGTGCGTGGTGGTTGCCCGTGGGGCATCATCAGTTGCTGGCGTGTAACCGGCGAGCTGACGCTCGTGTAGCGTTCGGGCCTTTGCCTGCACAGCAGCAGCGGTGCACAGCAACACGGCCGCGGTGAATGCATCAGCGTAATAGTGCAGCGAGGCGGTGATGACGTCCGCTGTGTTCGTGCCAGAGCGGGCCAGGGCAAGGGCCAAGAACACCAGCCCCAGGTAACTCAACGAAAGCACCAGCCCACCTACCCGCAGCCGAGTGACCACGGCGCCCTGGCCATGCCGGAAAAGCCACACTGCCACGAGCACGACGGCCCCGCCCGCGGCGAGCCACCCCACTGCGGCCGATGGGGAAGCGAAGCTACCGCCAGGCGCCCAGCGCTCGAAGCTCCACGGCCCCCCGAGGACACCGGGGAGAACAGCGTCCCTGAGCGCTCGCGGCACCGCGCCCCACACCACGGACCCCGACGCCTCCCCAGTTGACGGCTCAGATTGGGTCACCGCGACATAAAGCAGAGTCCACGCTGCGGTGACCAGCCACCCAGGTGCAAGGGTGAGAACTCGCAACCGTCGCGTCGCGTCGTCCTGACACCGTGGGTAGAGGAAGGACGGGAAGAACAGCGCCAACGCGGTGAGCAGGGGAAGAATCGAAAGCGCCTTCTCAGTAAAGAAAAGGCCGACGCAGACGGCGAAGGCAACAGCAGCTCCGCGCACAGCCAGCCGGGTGCGAGACGATGGCCGCGTCCGACGCAGTAGCGACAACGCCACAGCGCAAGCGATTTGCCAGGCCAGCGCGTTAATGGCCGCTGACCACCAACCCAGCGCAGCCCCAAGGAATGGCGAGAAGCACAGCAGGGCGAGCACCAGCGGTCGCCCTCGGGCGACGCCACTAGCAGCCCACAGCACAGCGGATACAAAGGTGCCGACCACGGTCAGCATGGCCGGCAGCCACCATTCCAGGGCAGCGATGCGGTCGACCGCCAGTTGGAGGGCGATCGCGCCGGGCATGAGGTGCCCGTCGTGGGGGCGGAAAAGCCCCGTGAACGAGAGCTGCTCCGGGGCACCGTAGGCGGCGGGAATCAGGAAGTCATCCCAGTACAGGGTCCGGCCAGCCACCCGGTATGCGCTGAGCGCGGTGGTGGCGAGAATGATGGCGAAAGCGGCAAACCGCACCAACCTCGCTGCGCCCATGGAACCCCCTATTCAGCTGCTACTGAGCGGCGCGCACCGGCTGGACGGACATGTACTTATCCTTGCCAGTGCAGCCCTCGAGTCCCTTGAGTTCGATATAGGCGGAGCGGGTTTCCTCCGGCGGGTAGACACGGATCCCGTCGGCGGTCTTCGGGCTGCACTCCTCAGGATCCAGTGCCCCGACCTTCGTGATGCGGACGGATGCGGTCGCGCGGTCTCCCGGCTGGAGGATCACCTTTTCGGACTCGCCGGATTCCTCGCGCTCGGCGCTGGCGCCGAGCTGTGTGCCGTTGTTATCGGTCACCAGACTTACCCCGGGGTAGCCCTCGAGCGAGCATTCCTCGTCGCCAGTATTCGTAAATACGACGTCCAGCAGGGTGCTGCCGGCTGCGCCCTGCATGTTGTCGGTGTCGATCTTCAGATCAGGGGTGGCGCACAGGCCGTCGCGCTTGCGCTCGTCACCGGCGGCCGCCGGGCCAGTGGAGTCGGCAGTAGCAGTGGCGGTGGATTCGCGATCCGTCTGTGAGGAAAGCGACTGCGGCTTGGCATCCTCGGGGGAGTCGGAGCCCCCGCTGCAGGCGGCGGTCAGCGCCAGTGCTGCAGCACCCAGTCCTGCAGCGGTGCGCCGGGCCCATCGGGGGGCTCGCTTGTCTGCGGAGCCGGAGGTGGTTGCGCCCGGCGAAGTATTAGTAACCAAAGGGCTGGTGCGCTTGCTACCTAGCTGGGATGCGGGACTGGCGTCGCTGCGTGGCTGGGACTCAATCATGAATTTTAGGGTAACTGAGCTGCGGAAAAACCGAGAACCGGAAGGGGTGAAAAGTTGTGAAATCGTGACTATTCTGACCCGCTGGACTGTGGCGCGCTACAGTGTCAGATAGTTATCTAGAACACAATTCCTAAACGCAATTTGTGGAGGCGACCTATGGGATTCAACCCGGACTTCGAACCATTCAAGCTCCCAGAGGAGTACCAGGAGCTGCGCGAAGCCATCCGCGGCCTCGCGGAGCGCGACATCGCCCCGTACGCACAGGATGTCGATGAAAATGAGCGCTTCCCGGAGGAGGCCCTCAAGTCGCTGAACGAATCCGGGTTCAATGCGATCCACGTCCCGGAGGAGTGCGGTGGCCAGGGGGCGGACTCCCTCGCGGCTGTGATCGTGATCGAGGAGGTCGCCCGCGTCTGCGGCTCGTCGTCCCTCATCCCGGCCGTGAACAAGCTCGGCACGATGGGCCTAATCCTCAACGGCTCCGACGAGCTGAAGCAGGAAGTGCTGCCGGATATCGCCAACGGCGAGCTTGCTTCTTACGCGCTGACCGAGCGCGAGGCTGGCTCCGACGCTGGTGCGATGAAGACCCGCGCCGTGCGCGACGGTGACGAGTGGGTCATTAACGGCTCCAAGTGCTTCATCACCAACGGTGGACGCTCCTCCTGGTACACCGTCATGGCTGTCACCGATCCGGAGGCAGGGGCCCGTGGCATCTCTGCATTCATGGTCCACAAGGATGACCCGGGATTCCGCGTCGGTGGACTTGAGCACAAGCTTGGCATCAAGGGTTCCCCGACTGCGGAGCTGTACTTCGAGGACTGCCGCGTGCCGGCTTCCCGCATGATCGGCGAGGAGGGGACGGGCTTCAAGACCGCCCTGCAAACCCTGGACCACACTCGTCCGACCATTGGCGCGCAGGCTCTCGGCATCGCCCAGGGGGCTTTCGACCAGGCCGTGGCATATGTCAAGGAGCGCAAGCAGTTCGGGAAGGCCATCGCGGACTTCCAGAACACCCAGTTCATGCTTGCCGATATGCAGATGAAGATCGACGCCGCCCGGCTGATGATCTACACCGCCGCGTCCAACGCGGAGCGCGGGGTCGCCGAGGGCGGGGAGCGACTGGGCCTGATGGCTGCCGGTTCCAAGGCCTTCGCCTCCGACGTCGCGATGGAGGTCACCGTTGACGCGGTTCAGCTGCTTGGGGGTTATGGCTTCACCCGTGACTTCCCGGTGGAGCGCATGATGCGCGACGCCAAGATCACCCAGATCTACGAGGGCACCAACCAGATCTGCCGCATGGTGATGGGCCGCCAGATTCTGGGCTAATACCGCAACAGGCCGTAGCCCACTGATCCGCTCTGGAGTGCCGCACAGCACCCGGGGCGGGTTTTCTTTTGTGCGCAGCCCGGAAGAGCGCTGCGCGTGGAGTCACGCAGCATGACCTCCACGCCCCCGAGCGGCTGATCCTTCCGGGGTAGGGCCGTGGGGGATGTCCGCAGTCCGATATGCTGAAACGCATGCCACGTACCGTTCCCCAGGGGCCGCCGTACCAGTCGGTGGTGGGCTCCTTCCGCGAAGCCTTCAGCAGCCGACAAAGATTCCGCACCGAGGTGCTGGCAGGTCTGGCCACCTCCTTTGCGCTGATTCCAGAAGTCATCAGCTTCGCCATTCTCGCCGGGGTTAGCCCCGCGGTGGGGCTGTTTTCCACGGTGGTGTTGTGCTTCGTCATCGCGTTCACGGGCGGGCGCCCAGCGATGATTACTGGCGCTGCCGGTGCCACCGCCCTGGTCATCGCGCCCTTGGTGGCTAGCCACGGTACGGACTACCTCATTGTGACGGTCGTGCTGGCCGGTATCATCCAGGTGATCTTCGGTCTGCTGGGTGTGGCCAAGCTGCAGCGCTTCATCACCCCCGAGGTGATGTCCGGATTCGTTAACGCCCTGGGCATCATGATTCTCACCGCTCAGCTGGAGCACATCATCGGCGCAGACTGGCCGGTGTGGGTGCTCTTCGCCATTGGTATCGCCGCTCTCCTGATCTTCCCGAAGGTCACCGCGGCGATCCCCGCCCCTCTGATTGCCATCGCGATCCTGACCCTGATGGTGGTGATCCTCAGCTGGCGGGTGCCGAACGTGGGGGACATGGGTGGGCTCACTGGTGGGTTGCCCGAGGTGCGCATGCCGGATGTCCCATGGACCTGGGAGACCTTCTTCCTCGTGCTGCCCTACGCGCTGGGCTTCGCCGCCGTCGGGCTGGTGGAGTCGGTGATGACGGGTCAGCTGGTCGACGGTATGACCATGACTTCCTCCAATAAGACCCGGGAAAGCTGGGGCCAGGGCGTGGCCAACATTGCCGCCGGCGCGCTAGCTGGAACGGGTGGCTGCGGCATGATCGGCCAAACGATGGTCAACGTCGAAGAGTCCCGCGCCCGCACCCGCTTCTCATCGATCGCCGCTGGCGGATTCCTGCTGCTTTTCATCCTTTCGCTGCACCAAGTCGTCTCCGCCATCCCGATGGCGGCGCTGGCCGCGGTGATGGTCATCGTCTCTCTGAAGACGATCTCCTGGTACACCGTGAGTCCCAAGGGGCTGCTGCGGTTGCCTTGGCAGCACTCGTTGGTGATGATGTGCGTCTTCACGGCGACCCTGGCCACCAATAACCTCGCGGTGGGTGTGGTCTTGGGAGCTGCGGTGGGCGTAGTACTCACAAAAATAGCCCCCACGGAAAGTGGGGGCGAGGCCGCTTAGCTGTGTCCGCAAGCATGTGCGCCCGTGGCCCCAAGGGCCACGGGCGCTGTGCTAGCCGACGATGGTTATCGCGGCCGTTTTAGCGGACGTTGATCATTGCCACGGTCGGGCTGAATCCGCAGTTGGACGGGCCGGAGTTCTTCTCTACCGTCGTTACGCCGCCCTCGAGCAGAGCCACGACCGTGCCGGAGCCGGTCTTCGCAGCACCGTTGACGGTGCCTGGACCCTTCGGGTTGATGCCGTTGTTGCCCAGCGTGGTGGTGCCGGTGCGGCCGTTGTTGATGTTCACCCAGTGGACGCGCATTGGGATCGCCTGCTTCTTAGCAGCCGGGCCCGTGCCCAGTGCGGTGAAGACGAAGTTCACCTCACCGTGTGCAACGCCAGGCAGCGGCAATGCTGCTGGGCCGGGGACCGCCATGGCGGTACCGACGGCCTTATCCTTGCCGCCGATGCACTTCATGGACACGCTCGGGAAAGCGAACTGGGTGAATGCCGGCCCGCCCTCTGGCAGGTAGACGCCAGGATCTTTGTCTCCATCGCCGCGGAAGAATCCGACCACCGACTCCAGGGCGGACTTGGCCTTATCCGGCAGGCCAGGGGTGTTGGCGAACTGCTCGATCTGGTTGAGGACGTGCGGTGCCGGACGGCCGAGGTGATCGAGGGAGCCGACAGGGGCCGCCTGAGCAGGGCTGATGACCGCCGTGGCGCCGAGCGCCATCGCGGCGAGGGTCGTGGCGGCGCGGCGGCCCCATGTGCGCTTGCGAGAGGAAGTGGCCTTGACGTTCATTCCGGGTGGTGCCTTCCAGTGCTGGTTGCGAAATATTTCGGACTGGCAAGCCTGGTGTTACCCATCCCCGCCCCGCGGGCGGTAGGTGGTCAGCGCTTGCACGATTGTTGTTTGGTTTGGTTCACAATATCAGCAAGGCATGAAAAGTTGGAGAAAACGATAAAATTTTTCTGGCTGCCGCCTGGCCCGGACGCGGGGGAGTGTGCAGGGGTGACGAGCGCGGGCCGGGGTAACGCATGCAGAAAAACTTCGAGGCATGTGGAAAAATAGTGGAGTCAACCGCGGGGCTAACATTGGCACCGTAGGAGTAGCCAATCACTCATAGTCAATATTTTTAAGGAAGCGTTGAACTAGTGACCCATACCGAGTTTCGAAATGTCGCCATTGTCGCGCACGTCGACCACGGAAAGACGACTCTCGTCGATGCCATGCTGCGTCAGTCTGGCGCCTTCGACCCGCACGCGGAAGTCGAGGACCGTGTCATGGACTCCGGTGACCTGGAGCGCGAAAAGGGCATCACGATCCTTGCGAAGAACACCGCGATTCGCCGCAAGGGGCTCGGTAAGGACGGCGCCGACCTCGTCATCAACGTGATCGACACCCCGGGGCACGCCGACTTCGGCGGCGAGGTCGAGCGCGCCCTGTCCATGGTGGACGGCGTGGTGCTGCTCGTCGACGCCTCCGAGGGGCCACTGCCGCAGACCCGCTTCGTGCTCGGCAAGGCGCTGGCCGCCAAGATGCCGGTCATCATTTGCGTGAACAAGACCGACCGCCCGGACGCCCGCATCGACGAGGTTGTTGAAGAGGCACAGGACCTGCTCCTTGAGCTGGCATCCACCCTGGAGGACGAGGAGGCCATGGAGGCCGCCGAGTCCCTCTTGGAGCTGCCGGTGCTCTACACCTCCGGCCGCGAGGGCAAGGCATCCACCGAGAACCCGGGCGACGGCAACGTCCCGAACTCCCCGGACCTGCAGCCGCTCTTCGATGTCCTGTACGACACTCTCCCGGAGCCTTCCGCCGACATCGAAGGCCCGCTGCAGGCTCACGTCACGAACCTCGACTCCAGCTCCTTCCTGGGCCGCATCGGCCTGGTCCGTGTCCACTCCGGCGTGCTGCGCAAGGGCCAGCAGGTCGCGTGGATCCACTACGACGAGGAGGGCGAGCAGCACGTCAAGACCGCCAAGATCGCCGAGCTCCTGCGCACCGTGGGCGTAACCCGCGTTCCCGCCCAGGAGGTCATCGCCGGTGACATCGCCGCGATCTCTGGCATCGACGACATCATGATCGGCGATACCCTCGCCGACCCGGAGCACCCGAATCCGCTGCCGCGCATCGCCGTGGATGAGCCCGCGATCTCCATGACGATCGGCGTGAATACCTCCCCGATGGCTGGCCGTGGTGGTGGCGATAAGCTCACGGCCCGCATGGTGAAGGCCCGCCTCGATCAGGAGCTGATCGGTAACGTCTCCCTCCGCGTGCTGCCGACCGAACGCCCCGACGCCTGGGAGGTCCAGGGCCGTGGTGAGATGGCACTGTCCGTCCTCGTTGAGACGATGCGTCGCGAGGGCTTCGAGCTCACCGTCGGTAAGCCACAGGTCGTGACCCGCACCGAGAATGGTCAGCTCATGGAGCCCTACGAAAACCTCACCATCGACACTCCAGAGGAGTATCTGGGCAACATCACCCAGCTGATGGCAGCCCGCAAGGGCCGCATGGAGTCCATGGACAACACCGGCTCCGGCTGGATCCGCATGCACTTCATCGTGCCTGCCCGTGGCCTCATTGGCTTCCGTACTGTCTTCATGACCGAGACTCACGGCACCGGTATCGCCAACCACTACTCTGCGGGCTACCAGCCCTGGGCTGGCGAGATCAAGGGCCGCCCAACCGGCTCCCTGGTTGCGGACCGCACCGGTCAGGTCACCGCCTATGCGCTGATCAATCTCGCCGACCGCGGTCAGTTCTTCGTCGAGCCGGGCGCTGAGGTCTACGAGGGCGTCGTCGTCGGCGCGAACAACCGCGACGAGGACATGGACGTCAACGTCACCAAGGAAAAGAAGCTGACGAACATGCGTGCCGCGTCCGCGGACACGACCGTGACCCTGGCGAAGGCCCACGAGATGAGCCTCGAAGAGGCCATGGAATTCTGTGGCTACGACGAGTGCGTCGAGGTCGCGCCGGACGTGATTCGCGTGCGTAAGCTGGTTCTCAACGCAACTGAGCGTGCCCGCGCCCGGTCCCGCGAGAAGGCACGTAACAAGTAAGGGGCTCTTCACCCGCGGCGGGGAGCCACCCGCGCGGGCGGAATAGAGCGCAGCAGCGCTGACGGAGGTTGGTCTTGGCAGTTATTCACCGGCAACCCCGTCAGCGCTTTTTTGCTGCCCTCGTGGCCACCCCGGTGGCCCTCAGCCTCGTCCTGGCCGGCTGTCAGGCTCGCCCCGGCGATGCCCCCACCGTGGAGGAACCGGCCAAGCCCAAGGCCAAGGACTCCAACGAGGAAAAGAACGAGAACACCGCGGATTCGAAGCTGCGGGAGATCAATATCGGCGTCGACGAATTCGACGGCAATCTGAACCCGCACATCGTCGGCAACCTGGGCCAATCCACGATGGCGGTCGCAGATCTCACGCTGCCCTCCGCGTTCAACCGCGTTGGCAACCGCTGGGTGATGAATAAGGATCTCCTGGTCAAGGTGGATGCTGATAACCCGCAGGCGCCGACCGAGGTGACCTACACGTTGCGCCCGCACGCACAGTGGTCCGACGGAACCCCGATCTCCGGCAGTGATTTTCAGTACCTCTGGGATGAGCTGCGTACCCAGCGCATCGCGGAGAATGCGGTCCAGTACAGCAAGATCTCCGCGATCAAGGTTTCCGGAGGGGGCTCGAAGGTTCGCGTGAGTTTCAGCGAGCCGCAGGAAGGCTGGCGGCAGTTGTTCCGGCACCTGCTGCCGAGTCATATCTATCGGTCTGAGGGACAGCAGTTCGCCACGATGATGGACGAGCGTTCGGTCGCCTCGGGCGGGGCTTATCGGGTTCACTCGGTTGATGCTGGCCGCGGTGTTATCGAACTGCAGCGCAACGACCGCTACTGGGGATCGGCCCCTGCCGCCACCGATAAGCTGATCCTCCGGGCGGTCCCGGATGTGCACACGGGGGCGCAGATGCTGCGCTCGCGGCAGCTGCAGATGTATGCCGCTTACCCAGCGGGTTTGGGAGCGCTGACTCTCGGCGAGGTGCCGGATGTCCGTGGCACGCAGCGGGACCGGAAGGTTCAACTGAACTTCGCTCTCAACCTCGATTCGGAGCGGATGAGCGAGCTGCCCGTGCGTCGCGCGGCATTGGCGGCGATCAAGCCTGACATCGTGGCGCAGATCGTCTCCGGGAACAGGGATGTTGCCCCTCCGCAATGGGGCGAGCAACCGGCGGGGCAGATGCCGGACGAGGCCCGGGGTCTGTTCGACGAGCGACCCTTCACTATCGCTGCTCCCAATAACGACAAGCAGGCGGCCATCGCCGCCCGCACGATTGCTGATGAGCTCAGCCGCAACGGGATCAACGCTCAGGCTTTGACTGTTGATTCGGAAAACCTGCTTGAGAAGATGATCCCAGAGGGAGAGGTCGACGCGTCGGTGCTGTGGGGGCGCACCCCGGATACTCCCACGGACGTGGCCAACCAGTTCTCGTGCGTCCGGCCGGAGACGCTGCGTCAGGCTGAGGAGCGGGCTGCCGAGGATAAGGCGTCGCACAAGGATGAGAAGTCGGACGAGTCGACGAGCACCATCGTGCCGAGCGAACGTTCAACCGAATCCGCAAGCCAGAGTTCGCCGCAAGAATCCCGTAGATCGGAGCCCACCTCGTCGACGGAACCGGCAGAGGCGCCCCAGCAGCGAACCTTTGGGGCAAACATCACAGGCCTCTGTGCCCCAGCAATCGACGAAGCGATTGCCGAGGTACGCGACGGTCAAGATTCTGCCGCTGCGATCGAGCGGGTGAACGCGCTGGTGCAGAACCAGTCTGTGCTGCTGCCGCTATTGCGAGATGAGCAGTACTACGCCGCGAGCCCAGAGTTCGTGGGCTCCGACAAGCCTGTCGAACAATGGCCTTTCGATCCCTATAGTGGAATTTTCGTTGGCGGTACTCGCTGGACGCGCCAGGAAGTAGCGGAACCGACGACGACGGCGGCCCCAGAACCGGAGGTACCAAGTTCACATGACTAAGCACGCCACCCACGTGGCACCGCAGCGGGTGATGTTTGTTCACGCTCACCCGGACGATGAATCCCTGTTTACCGGCCTGTTGGTGGCCGCGAGTTCCCGGGTCGGGGCGGAGACATCCGTGCTGACCTGCACGCTCGGGGAGGAAGGGGAGGTGATCGGGGAGAAGTACCAGAACCTGATCTCCGAGCACTCCGATCTGCTGGGTGGTTTCCGTATTGGGGAACTGCAGCGGGCCCTCGAGCACCTGGGGGTTCATCAGGGGCCGCAGTTCCTGGGTGGGCTGAGCCGTTGGCGGGATTCCGGGATGGCCGATACCCCGGCTATCCGACACCCCCATGCCTTCGCCGGGGACTCGGAGGATAACTGGGAGCAACAGGTGGGGCAGCTGCTCGCGGTGCTCCGCCGTGAGGGCCCGGACGTGCTCGTCACCTATGGGCCCGACGGCGGCTATGGGCACCCCGATCACATCCGAGCCCACCGGGTGACCCACGAGGCAGTCCGCCGACTCGCGGACGCGGGTGAGGAGGCCACTCCGCAAGAGATCTGGTGGGCCGTAACCCCGGCGGGGGCTTTCCATGCTGTGATGGCGGGAGCGGAGATCCCCGAGGGCTGGCGCGAGGCCAAAGACGGCGACGTCGCGCTGGTTGCGGAAGATTTTATCGACGCCTTCGTCCAGGGTGCGCCGGAGGACGTCGCGGCCAAGCGAAAGGCGATGGCGGCACACGCCACGCAGTTGTGGGTCGCCGACGGTTCGCGAACGGATGTCAACCCCGATGCTCGGGATGTCACCACGCCGACGGGGGAGTACCTCTTCGCGTTGTCGAACCTCATTAGTCAGCCGATCCTTCCCGTCGAGGGATATCAGCTGGGCTGGGTGAAGAACTCCGACCTAAACACAAACAGACAGATCAGTCTGCTACACTTTGACTTCGTGGTTCCCAGCAACGGGACCGCCCAAGAGCACGGTACTGACGGGAAGGCGCAGGGTGAGGATGGCTGACAACGTGATGAGCCATAATCGCCGTGTCGCAGACCCTGAAGGACAACGCCAGAGTGAACCTCACTGGGGAGACCCGAACCGCAGCCAGGTCCGCCGCGACACCACCCGCCGCGAGCGAATCGCGGGGATTGCCTGGCTGAGTGTCGGGGCCGCGTTCGGCCTCTTCGTTTCCGTGCTCTACCTGGGCAGCCGCATCAGCATCGGCGAGGTGAGTATTCCGTTGCCTTGGACGATCCTGTTTGCGGGAGTGTTCAACTGGATCATCACCAAGACCGCGCTGCTGTGGACCCCGAATAAAGCAATCGCTGCCATTCCCACGTGGATCTGGCTGGCGGGATTTATCGCGCTGCTGATGTGGCCTGCCCTCAGCGCCAGCGGGGATACCCTGATCCCGCAAAGCCTTGCCACGCTCGGCCTGCTCGCGGCGGGTCTTCTGGGTGGCGCGATTCCGGTCATGTACATCGACCCCACGGCCGATCGTGATTCGAATTGAACCCGCCCGAGTGACAGAATAAAAAGATAAGAACTTAGCCGTTAGCGCTAGACCCGATAGTGCATAAGGAAGAACAATGACCTACACGATTGCACAACCATGCGTCGACGTCCTGGATCGCAGCTGCGTCGAGGAATGCCCAGTGGACTGCATCTACGAAGGCAAGCGCATGCTGTACATCCACCCGGACGAGTGCGTGGACTGCGGCGCGTGTGAGCCGGTCTGCCCGGTCGAGGCCATCTTCTACGAGGACGACATCCCGGAGGAGTGGGAAGAGTACAACGACGCCAACGCGGCGTTCTTCGACGACCTGGGCTCCCCGGGCGGCGCTGCGGCGCTTGGCCCGCAGGATTTCGACGCTCCGATGATCGCAGCTCTGCCACCACAGGCCTAAGTGGCTCGGAGGCCGGCCTTCACTGTGTCGGCCGCGTGCCCGGCTCCCGGTGCTTCTGGTGGGGCACCGGGAGCTTTTCAATGAGGAGAGTGAATCCGTGACTCGACGGTCACCAGCTTTTCGCAGCCCCGCCGCCGAGCGGCTGCCTGCGTTCCCCTGGGACAGCCTGGCTGAGGCGACCCAGCGCGCTGCCGCCCACCCCGACGGGATGATCAACCTCTCCGTCGGAACACCAGTCGACGACGTCCCCCCGAATGTCCAGCTCGCGCTGGCGGAGGCTGCGTGGCAGCCGGGCTACCCGCCCACTGAAGGTTCCGCTGAACTACGGGGAGCTATCGTGGCCGCGATGGCCCGACGATTCGGGGTCACCGGGCTCAGCGAGGATGCCGTGGTGCCGGTGATCGGCACCAAGGAGGCGATCGCGAGCCTGCCGATGGACCTCGGGATCCATGCCGATTCGCTGGTGGTCATCCCGGAGCTCGCGTATCCGACCTATGAGGTCTCCGCGAAGCTCGCGGGCTGCCGGGTGCTGCGCGCTGATTCGCTGCTGAAGCTGGGGCCCGAAACCCCAGCCCTGATTTACCTCAACTCGCCCGCCAACCCGCACGGCGCAGTGCTCGGGGTAGAGCACCTGCGCAAGGTCGTGGACTTCGCCCGGCAGCGCGACTGCATCGTCGTCTCCGACGAGTGCTACCTGGGCCTGGGATGGGAGGCCACCGAGGTGGCCGACGCGCCCGTCTCCATCCTCGATCCGCGGGTCTGCGATGGCGACCACCGTAACCTGATTGCGGTGCACTCGCTGTCGAAGACCTCCAACATGGCCAGCTATCGCGCAGGCTGGCTCGCGGGGGATCGGCAGCTCATGGCCGAGATTCTCGGGATCCGGAAGCACGCCGGGGGCATGGTGCCGGGGCCGATCCAGCACGCGATGATTGCGGCGCTGAGTTCCGATGATTTCGAAACCTTGCAGCGGCAGCGCTACCGGGAACGCCGTGAGGTCCTGCTCGCCGGGCTGGACGCTGCTGGATTCACCGTCGAGCACTCCGAAGCCGGGCTCTATATCTGGGCTACTGAAGGACGGGACGCGTGGGAGACGGTGGGCCGGTTCGCGGAACTCGGCATCCTCGTGGCCCCGGGGCACTTCTATGGCCCCGCCGGGGCGCAACATGTCCGGGTGGGGCTGACCGCTAGCGATGAGCAGATCGCCAAGGCGGCTCAGCGCTTGGCGGAGCTGGGCTCGGGCGTGTTATAGACATAAAGAAAACGGCCTCGGAAGCATAAGATCGTGCTTCCGAGGCCGTTGGCTTATCTTGCCACGGGGGCGGACGCTCCAGGAGGGTCCGGTGCGCCCCGGTGACGTTCTAGAGTGTCATCTCCTCGTGGTCCTGGGCAGCAGGATTAACCTTGCCCACGATGTAGCCCAGCGCGGAGAGTGCAGCGAATGCGACGGCCACGGTGATGACCTGGCCTCGGGCCGAAGGATCCCACAACATGAGGACGGTGAGTCCCACCAGGAGGGCAACTGTCAGCCACGGCAGGAAGGGGTAGCCCCACATCCGGACCGGCATCTTGCCGCGGGCCTCGAGGGCCGGGCGCAGTTTGATCTCGGAGAGCACAATCATCACCCAGATCACCAGCAGCGAGCCACCGACGGCGTTGAACAGGATGCCGATCAGGTTCTCCGGACCCCAGACCTGCAGGGTCACTGAGAGGAATGCGAAGAGCAGGGATGCCCACACAGCCGGGATCGGAACCTGGTTGGAGTTCGTCTTTCGGACGAACTTCGGCGCGTAACCGGTGCTGCCGAAGCTGAACAGGAGGCGGGAGGTCGCGTAGATCTGGGCGTTACATGCCGAGAGCAGGGCGAGGACGATGACGATCTCCATGAGCATCACCGCACCCGGGATGTTCGCCAGCTCCAGAACGCGGGTGAACGGGGATTCTGCGGCGGTCTCAGCGTCACCCAGGGTGGAGAATGGAAGCAGCGCGGTGATCAGGAAGACCGAGCCAAGGTAGAAGACCGAGATGCGCCAGATAACAGCGCGGACGGCCGAGGCGATAGAGGTGGTGGGGTCCTTGGCCTCGGCGGCGGCGATGGTCACGATCTCAATGCCGCCGAAGGCGAAGGCAACCGCGAGCAGGCCGGCGGCCATGCCGGAGACGCCGTTTGGTGCAAAGTCGCTGAAGTGGGACAGCCCCGGGCTATCGAAGCCCGGGAAGAAGCCAAACAGCAGTCCCAGGCCGATGGCGAGGAAGATAATGATGACCGCGACCTTGATGAACGCGAACCAGTACTCAAACTCGCCGAAGCCGCGCACGGCGGTGAGGTTGACGAAGGTGAAGAACACGACCGCGACCAGGCCGGGGATCCACCCCTCCACGCCGAACCACTTGCCCATGATGGCGCCGGCGCCGGTGATCTCGGCACCCATGACCATGACGAGCATGAAATAGTACAACCAACCGAGCGAGAAACCCGCCCAGTTACCGAAGGCCAGGCGGCCATAAGTGGCGAAGGTGCCCGAGGCCGGGCGTGCGGCCGCGAGCTCGCCCAGCATCTGCATCACGAAGATGACGATGATGCCGGCGACGATGTAGGACAACAGGACAGCAGGGCCGGCCGCCTCGATGCCAACGCCCGTTCCGAGGAACAGGCCGGCGCCGATGGCCGAGCCGAGGCCCATCATGGTGAGGTGTCGGGTTTCAAGCCCCTTGCCGAGGGCGGAGCCGCTCTCTGGGGTTGCCGCTGTGGTGTCGGCAGCCGTCTGAGTATTGGGGGAATTCATGTAAGAATTAGACCATATTCACGCGCGCGTCAGACAACGGAGTCCAGTTATTTGCCCACTTCCGGGCCTGTGGGGGCGGGTAGTGCACCTGTTAAGGGGGAATGCGGGCAGCGCCAGGGGTTTCCCGGCGACCGCGTGTCCTGGGTCACCGTTAGTATGAGTAACGATGACTACTGAAGACTCCACCCCCAACTTCCCGGCCACCGATTCGGCCAATCTTTCCGATTTTCGTTTCCGTGGACCGGTGCTGTACCGGGGGACTCCGGATTCAGAGCCGAAGAACTCCACTACTGACCAGCGCTTGCTTCAGCCTCAGGAGAGCACCGACTGGCTGCACACGGATCCGTGGCGAGTGATGCGGATCCAAGCCGAGTTCGTCGACGGCTTCGGCGCGCTCGCGAAGATCCCTAAGGCGATCACCGTCTTTGGCTCCGCACGCATCCGGGAAGACCACGAGTACTACAAGCTCGGTCAGCAGATCGGTGAGCTGATCGCCCGCAGCGGCTACGCCACGATCACGGGTGGGGGACCAGGACTGATGGAGGCCGCGAACCGAGGCGCGGCTGATGCCGGCGGGCTCTCCATTGGCCTGGGCATCGAGCTGCCCCACGAGCAGCGACTCAACGACTGGGTCCAGCTGGGTATGAACTTCCGCTACTTCTTCGTGCGCAAGACGATGTTCCTGAAGTACTCCCAGGCCTTCATATGCCTGCCGGGCGGTTTTGGCACCCTCGATGAGCTCTTCGAGGCCCTGGTGATGGTTCAGACGCAGAAGATCCAACGCTTCCCGATCATCCTCGTCGGGACGAGCTTCTGGGGCCCGTTGGTGGACTGGATTAAGGAACGGCTCGTCGAGGAAAAGTTGATTTCTCCGGAGGACGTCGATCTGATTCACCTCACGGATGATCCCGAAGATGCCATGGACTTTTGCCACCGTGCGCACGATAAACACACCGAAAGCCTCAAGCGCCGCCGGGAAGACCTCGAACGTGAGCGTGGTCGGATTGAGGAGGAGCTGGAGATGCTCCGCCGGGAGCAGCCCTAGGAGAAGCCACAAGGATGTACTGGATCTTTTCGATTGCCGGCGCGGCACTCGTCGCAGGGCTTCTCGTCTACTTGGTGGGGCGTGTATTCGGCCCGGGGGAGTACGCCGGCCCGCGAGCAGATCACCCCGCCGAAAGGCAGGCAGCGGAGTTCCGGGCGAACTGTGAGCTCACCGGGGCGAACCTGCGGCAGCTGAAGTTCACCCGCTCCCTCCGCGGGTACGACGCAGCCGAGGTTGACGCTCTGCTTGAGCGGCTCGCCACCCACCTCGACGACCCGGTCCGGCCGGGCGACCGTCAGCAAGCGTCCCCACCCGTCGGGGATAATAAGGACGATAAAGAAGCAGCAGAAAGGGCATAGAACCGTGGCACCCATTCCCAAGATTCCGCAGGCCGTACCCGAAATCACCTTCGGCGCGCCCGTCGAGGGAACCGAAGTGCTCACTGTGCGCTTCGACGCGGACCGCGATCACTCCCGCGGTGTCGAGATCAGCGCCAACGGAGAACCCGTCGAATGGGTCGTGGGGCTGCCTGATGCCCCGAAACGGGCATCCGACTTTTCCGAGCACAATGACTTCTTCGACGACGGTTGGCGTGCTCACGGGGCACAGATCGTCCGTCACATGAACCAGGTCGTCGCTGGCCACCCGGTGCGCGCCAAGCGCCACCTCGTCCAACTCCACCTGCCCGCAAACATTAAGCCCCGCCAGCTCCGCTCTCTCATCATTGGTGCGATCGTGGGTGGTCACCAGTTCGTCACCACGAATGAGAAGCGACCCGGTGCAGTGCGCAACCTTCACCTGGCGTGGGACAACCCAGCGCACCGCAGCATCGACAATCGCACGAACCTGGGGCTGCGTCGCGCAGTGCGCGACGGTGTGCAGCTGGGCAAGGCAACCTGCTTATCCCGGGATCTAGCTAACGCCCCCAGCAATGTGAAGTCCCCGGAATGGCTGGCTAAGCGCACGAAGAAGCTGGTCGGGAACATCCCGGGTGTCAAGGTGAAGGTCCGCGACGCCGAGTGGCTACGTAGTAAGGGTTTCGGCGGCATCATCGCCGTGGGCTCCGAATCGTCCCGCCCACCGGTGATGGTGGAGATGGTGTGGGACCCCGAGAGCATCGGCCTGCCGCAGCGCCGCAGCCCCATCGCCATGGTCGGCAAGGGAGTGACCTTCGATACCGGCGGTATCAGCATTAAGCCCGCCGCTGGGATGGACCTTATGCGCACGGACATGACCGGAGGGGCCAGCGTCATCGCCGCCTTCCGGGCGCTCGCTGAGGGACAGGTACCGCGCAAGGTCGTGGCAATCGTTCCGATGGCAGAGAACATGGTCTCCGGGGATGCCTACCGGCCGGGCGATGTTGTCGAACACTACGGCGGCATCACCTCTGAGGTGACCAACACCGACGCCGAGGGCCGCATGGTGCTGGCGGACGCGATCAGCTACGTGGCCAGGAAATACGAGTCGAATGCCATCATCTCCATCGCCACGCTCACGGGTGCGGCGAAACTGGCCCTGGGACTGCGCACGGGGGCGGTGTTCGCACCCACTCCACAGGTAGCGCTGAAGCTCGCGCGCCGGGGTGCCCAGGTCGGGGAGCAGTGGTGGCCGCTGCCGCAGCCGAAGTACCTGGAACAGGCGGTGGATTCGAAGATCGCGGACGTCCGCCAGGCGCCGAAGGGGCCGGGGGCAACCACCGCAGCGATGTTCCTCCGCCGATTCACCCGTGGAGTCGACCTGATCCACCTGGATATCGCTGGACCGGGGCGTGCGGAGCAGACCTACGCGGAGGTCACGCCGGTCGGTACCGGGTTCGGTGCCCGCACGCTTGTACAGTGGTTAGCCAAATAGTTTATAAATTAAATTCTTGAGGCTTGAATGAAGGAGCGCGACTGTGCTTTCTGATGTGATTGATCTGCTGGCGGATCCGGTGGACGGAACCGCGCTGTCGGCTGGTGACGCGCAGTGGCGAACCCTCGTGTCCGACTCGGGGCATAGCTACGACATTGCCCGCCAGGGCTACGTGACGCTGGCCGGTGGGGCCGGGCTTCGTTACTCAGGCGATGACGCTGCGATGATTAGCGCTCGCGAAACCTTCCTCACCGGCGGGCACTTCGCTCCCTTCGTCGAGGCTGTCACCCACAAGGTGGAGGACGTGCTGGATGACGCCGGGGTCGAGCCGAGCAGCCACCCGGGGCTGGTGGAGATCGGTGCCGGCACCGGTTATTACCTGAGCCATGCGCTGGACACGATTGAAAACTCCCGCGGCGTGGGTATCGATGTTTCCACCGCGGCGGTCAAGCGCCTGGCCAAGGCTCACTCTCGCATCGGCGCTGTCGTCGCGGACGCTTGGTCGCGCCTGCCGATTCAGGACGAGTCCGTGGACGCGATCATGGTGGTCTTCGCTCCGCGTAACGCTGCCGAGTTCGCCCGCATCTTGAAGCCAGGCGGGGAGGTCGTGGTTCTCACGGCGGACGCCGGCCACCTTCACGAGCTGCGCGAGCCGCTGGGCATTATTGAGGTCGAGGAGGGCAAGGTTGAGCGAATGATCGAGCAGGCCTCCGGCCATCTCACCCCGGTCGGAGAGTCGGAGACCGTGGAATTCGAGATGACCCTCGACCAGGACTCCATTGCCGCGCAGATCGGCATGAGCCCGTCTGCACGCCACATTCATTCCAAGGTGCTCGCCCAGCGCATTGAGAACCTGCCGCCGCAGATGAAGGTCACCGCGCGCGCGAAGATCACCCGACTCGCGAAGGCTTAACGCAGCCAGGAAGGGGCAAAGCCCCTCGCTGCCGCTGCCACTGATGCCGCTGTGGCATACGCGCTCGGCAGCGGTACGCCAGTACAACCCCACAGCAGAGTAAAAGCCCGGGCAGGGATGGCATCCCTGCCCGGGCTTTGGCATTGTTCACGCAGAAAGACGTGGCAGACTTTCCGAGCTAGTCCAGATCCAGCAGGTCGTCGATCGCACCGGACTCGAGATCCCGATCTGCCTGAGCCGAATCCGCGATGATCTGCTCCTGAGCTGCGGCCGAGTTAAGGCCCGCGTGCAGGCGCTGCAGCTGGCGACCCAAGGTAACCATCGACACTTCGGTGCGAGCCCCGCCGGTCGCGCTGACCTCCACGTCCTTAACCGGCACTGCCGCCGAGATGCTGCTGGTCAGCGTGGCTGCGCCACCGTCGGCGTAGACCTCGCATAGCGGGCCGTCGATGAAGACGGTGAGCACGTCGGCCTCTGGGTCGGCGAGGGAAGCGGTGCGGGTCTCTCCCTCGCGGGTGACGGACACCGCGTCCTTGGTGTAGGTGATCAGGGCGATTTCCCCGCCATCCATGTTGCGCACGCTAAGCTCCACCTTTCCGTCACCTGGAGCAAGCTGGCCGGTCCAGATGAGCCCGAAGTCGGAGAAGGAGTGCACGGCCTGTGGGGCGCCAACGATGTCCTGGTACAGCGCCCCATCCAGCAGGGTGAGGGCGCGCGGCGTGGACAGGCAATTGGCCCAATCCGCGCCGGTGCCGGCGTCCGGGTGGGCGCCCACCAGACCGATCAGCGCGGGGGTGTCGCCCGGGATAATGCGAGGACGGGTCAGGTCGTGGCCGTGGTCCAGGACGCGGAACTCACCCTGGGGATGGAAAGTGACCTTCCCAGCAGAGTGGCTGTCGATACGTCCGACGAGGTAGCCAGTGACCTCATCGCCCTCGGCCTTCCAGGTGCCGTCGTCGCGGTAGGTGAGGATGAGGACGTGGTAGTCATGGCCATCGCCCTGGTCGGTCATCTTGACCAGACGCGGGGCGAACGGGCGGGACGCAGGCAGCGACACGTCGCCGTCGATCTCGACTGCACCCGCGACGCGCCAGTGCTGGCGATCCTCGGAGAGGAGCCACACGATCTCGGCATCCTCGTCGTTGACGAGGTTCAGGGCCAGCATGCCCCAGCCGCCTTCGCCAAGGGGGACGACGCTCGGGGTGACGAGGTCGGCGACCGGGTGGGCGGCGTCGTCGATGTCGATGGGCCCAAGGCGGCGCACCCCAGCGGCCACGGTCTTCGGGTCGTCGGAGACCTCGTTGAGGGTGGCCAGGTCGTCGATCTGGGCGCGTTGGATGCGGAAGGTGCGTTCGCCGCGGCGGCCATTTGCGACCTGGCTGCCCAGCAGCTCCTCCCGACTGGCGTTCGCATCGCGTGGCTCGGAGGTGACAAAGATCAGCTCAACGGTCTCCGGAGCGCCGTCCGCGGCGGAGAGGGTGAGGGCGGAACCTGCGAGGACGTCCAGCTCCTCGCCCTCCGGCTTGAGGACGTCGTCGTTGATGTCCCAGTCGTAGGGGATGTGGGACGCGGTGACATGTGCCCACCGCGAGCCGTTGCTGCGCTTCGTGCGGAACTGGTGGAAGACGTGGATCGCGCCATCGGCGAAGACAGCTCCCGCCGGGGCCTCGAGTACACCGCGTTCGGCGGTGATGTGAAGCTCTGGGGCTTGGTGAGGAAGTTCCGCGTCAGCCTCTGCATGCTGCGGGTTGACCGACGCGGAAGTGTGTTCTGCGGAAGGGTTAGCCATGACCCCGTTTATACCAGCGGATTGCCTGCGAGGTCGGGCGGAGTTCACCCAGCTCGTGCCTGCCCCTTAGCCGGCAGTCGGGGGCGACGAAGGGGACGGGGTGAAGGAGGGGGCTAGTGCTTCGTGATGATCGTGGCACCGGCGCCGACGGGCAGGCGGGCGGCGGTCACGTCGGGCAGGCTCGTGATGTATTCGTCGGCCTCGCGCGCGCAGATGGACTGGCGATCGGTGCGCTCCGCGTCGGCGAGGGTGCCGTCCAGCAGCGTGTCCAACAAGAGAAGAACGCCGCCGGAACGGAGAGTGGGAAGGGTAGCTGCCACGGTTGCCTCGATGTCCTCGACCGCGCACTCTGCAATTGCGAGGTCGTAACTGGTGGAGGCAAGCCGACCGATGACGTCTAGGGGGTGGCTGGGCAGGAAGCGGAAGCCGTTGCTGGTGATGCCGATCTGCTTGAAGGCATTCTTCGCGAGCTGCTGGTGCTGGACCTCTGGCTCGATGCAGGTCAGGTGCGCCTGGGTGGCGGCAGCGGCGTAGAAGCCGCGGAAGAGGTGGGAGCCCAGCAGGCCGCAGGCGGGGGACATAATGATTCCGGTGGGGGTGTGGCCGCCCAGCGCCGCGCGTCCCGCGGTGTTGGCCGCAAGGAATCGGAGCAGTTCTGCGGTCACGGCGTCCGGGACGAGCAGACCGAATTCGCGTGCCGCTTCGGCCGCAGCGGCGAGTGCCTCATCGGCAGGGGTGGTCTGCTCGACGTAGGACTTGATGGCGTTGATGCTGGAATTATTTGCAGAGTTCACGATTGTCGAGACTATGGCACTGGGCCCTGGATTGGGCTCAGGACATGCCTGATAGGGCGGGGTTTTTAAGGAAATAGAAACGCTTGTTAATCACTGTGGCTTAAGTGGGGTGGCGGCCGAAGTTCACAGCGTTTCTCCAGTTGGAAACTACCCCGCAGGGAACTTGGCATGACATGCTAAAAACATGACTCACGCGAACGCCAGCCGCCACCCCCAGGTTGACGGGCCGGTGACGAGCCCTGCCACCACCGCCGCATTCGATGCCGGCGAGGCTGAGATGCCCTCCTGGTCCGAGCTGGTGGCCGAACACGCCGATCGCGTCTACCGCCTGGCATATCAGCTTTCCGGCAATCAGCAGGACGCCGAGGACCTGACCCAGGAAACCTTTATGCGGGTGTTCCGCAGTCTCAAGCACTACCGTCCCGGCACCTTTGAGGGGTGGCTGCACCGCATCACCACCAACCTCTTCCTGGACATGGTGCGCCACCGATCCAAGATTCGGATGGATGCGCTGGAGGATTACCCGGAGTACTGGACCCCGGCCACCTCCTCGGAACCTACGCCTGAGGCTGCATTCGAGCTTAATCACCTGGATCCTGCCTTAGACGCAGCGCTGGCCGACCTGCAGCCGGAATACCGTGTTGCGCTGGTGCTTAGGGATGGGCTGGACATGAGCTACGACGAAATCGCCGTCACTCTTGGCGTGAAGTTGGGGACGGTGCGCTCCCGCATCCACCGCGCTCGTGCGCAGATGAAGGCTAGGCTCGTGGAAAAACAGGGTGAATTGCACTACGTCGGATCCTAAGGTGGGAGCTATGGAGATCGGTCACTTAGGGCCGGAGGCTATTGCTGCCCTCGTGGACGGGGAACTGAGCCCCCGCGCGGCTGAACGCGCGCGCATCCACCTCGTGCACTGTGCGGACTGCCGCCGCGAAGTACTGTCCCAGCGCGAGGTCGCCCAGGCGATGCGTACCGCCATGGCGCCCCAGGCCGGCTCGGGCCACGCAACTGAGTACGAGGGACAGGGACTGCCCGACACACTGCTATCGCGGTTGGCGGCCATCCCAGAGCACTCTGCTGATCCCCAGGCGAATGCGCGAGACGAGCACGTCACGCGTGCCAACGGTGCGACCGCCGCTGGCCAGCATGACCCGGGCACGAGTAGTGGGTCGGACAGCGCTGAACAGAAGCTGAACTTCGATATCGCCGGACGGCGATTCCCGCGCACGCTGGCGGCGAAAATCGAGCTTTTTATTCACCAGCTTCGCGACGCTAGGAGGTCTTAAACCCGTCTGCCCTGTGGGCTAAAGTGGAGGCGTGTTTTCTTCCATCAGTTGGTTCAACATCCTGGTGCTCTTGATCATCGGGCTGATTGTTATCGGCCCGGAGCGGCTGCCAGGAATGATCAAAGATATCCGCGCGGTGGCGTTGGCCTTTCGCAACCTCGTCAACGACGCCCGTCGCCAGCTGGATGAGGACTTCGGCCCAGAATTCAAGGAGTTCCAGAAGCCGCTGAGCCAGATCAACGAGTATCGCCGGATGGGGCCGCGCGGTCTCGTGACGAAGGCGCTCTTCGACGGAGATGATGCCTTCTTCAACGATCTGGAGAACACCGGCCGCCAGCTGGCTGACTCAGTGAACTCGGTGACCAATCCGGCCGGACACACGAGCGCCGAGCGACCCTCCTCACAGGCGCCGCTGCCCGATTCCCAGGCAGGGGCGGGGACCCAGAGCACGGGGAGCGCCGCCAACGTAGCCGGTTCGGCCACCGCGGCCGGCCAAGGAACATTGGGTGGTGCTCCGGGGAGCGAGCCGAGCCAACAGCCTCAGCAACCCGCGGCGGGGGAGCGCACTGCGTCGCCACGGGCAGCCGGGGTATGGGACGACGTTCTCTAGCGTCGGCTGGGCACCCTACCCGGGATGGACGCGCCCCCAGGTGCCCGTGCCAACCCCTGTGACAAGCCAAACGCCCGCTCGCTGAATATCCAAGCGAGCGGGCGTTAGCCTTTGCATCCAGAGCTACTTGCGGGTGACCCCCAGGCCCAGGGACTTGCCAGCCAGGGAGGAACGCCGCAGCGCCAGGTGATCGGCGATCGCGCCGAAGGCCTGGGCGGCCTCGGAGTTCGGCTCCGAGAGGGCAATCGGGTTACCCAGGTCGCCGCCAATGCGCAGGTTCGGGTCCAGCGGGATCTGGCCCAGCAGCGGCACCTCCGTGCCCGCGATCTGCGACAGGCGATCGGCCACCAGCTGACCGCCACCGGAGCCGAAGATCTCGTTCTTCGAGCCATCCGGCATCTGCATCCAGCTCATGTTCTCGATCACGCCGCCGATGCGCTGGCGGGTCTGCTGCGCGATGGAGCCCGCACGCTCCGCGACCTCCGCGGCAGCTGCCTGCGGGGTCGTCACGATCAGAAGCTCAGCGTTCGGCACCAGCTGGGCGACAGAGATCGCCACGTCGCCGGTTCCCGGTGGCAGGTCGAGCAGCAGGATGTCCAGGTCTCCCCAGAAGACGTCGCCGAGGAACTGCTGGATCGCGCGGTGCAGCATCGGGCCACGCCACACGACCGGGGAGTTGTCGCCCACAAAGTGGCCGATGGAGATCAGCTTCACGCCGTGCGCCTGCAGCGGCATGATCATTTCATCGACCTGGTGCGGCCGGTCGGTGCTGCCCATCATGTTCGGGATGGAGTGACCGTAGATATCGGCGTCGATCACGCCGACCTTCAGGCCACGGCGCTGCAGGGAGACCGCCAGGTTCACGGTAGCGGAGGACTTGCCCACACCACCCTTGCC
>DYZK01000096.1 GCA_020741275.1 Corynebacterium urealyticum | reverse complement strand
AGGACGCCGCCGCTTCCGCTGCTGCTGAGGCCAAGGCAAAGGCTGAGGATAAGGCCGAGGAGGCCAAGGAGCAGGCTTCCGACGCGAAGGACAAGGCTGAGGCTAAGGCACGCGAGGAGAAGGCCAAGGCCGAGCAGAAGAAGAACGAGGAGTCCAAGAAGGAATCCGGTTCCAAGGCTGCGGCTCCGAAAGCTCCGAACGCGCCAGCTGCTCCGGCTGCCCCGAAGGCACCGGGCGCACCGGCTGCACCGAAGAAGGCCGATGATGCCAGGAAGGATTCCAAGGACGACGAGGGCGGCCGCCACCGTCTCTAAGGAAGAACTTGCACTACCCGTGGGTCAGCCACGCTGCCGGAGCCACCCCTGATGCGGGCGTGCAACCCGGATCTTTGACGCTGCGCTGGCGGATCTTCCCGATTTCCGCTGGTCGCGGCGTTTCCTCGTGCCAGGGGCTTTTCCGCCGGGCCGCGAATACGGCATTCGCTGAGCTTCGCCGCCACCAGAGCGGAAAGGCTGCGGATGCCGTTTTTCTGGATTCCGGCTCCGAGTTCCAGGGCGATCGGGCGCGGTCTTTTCTCGCTTTCTCTTCCTCCCGCGCCGCCGCTGACAGCCCCATTCACGGTGCTGTTCACGAGGCTGTTCCCCCAGCTAACGATGGCGCCAACGCGGCCCAGGGTCCCGGTTTCGCGGTGGCCTACCGCGTCCCGGGGCACGGCGCCAGTGCCGAGGCCGCCGATGACGCTGCGGGTGAAGACGGGGACGCCGCCTTCTACGACGCACTGCGGGAACAGTTGCAGCGCATCCACGTGCCGGAGGACTTCCCGGCACAGCTCACAGGCGGTTTCGCGCTCGGCTGGGTGGGCGCCTTCGGCTATGAGTTGAAGAACCTCTCCCCCGACGTGCGCGCCAGCGCCACCCGGCGCGATATCGGGCGAGGCACCGATCCCCTGCGCCACCACAGTCACCCGCACGCCGCCCTGCTCTTCGCGGACCGGGGGCTGGTTTTCTCCCCGCATGATGGCGCAGTGATCGCACTGGCCGTGGACCCCACGGGCGCGTTGCCGGAGGTCACGCTCAGCGACGGGCCGATCACGGACTCCGCTCCGGACGCCAGCCCGGCCGAGTCCTGGTTCCGGCAGCTCGAGGAGCGTTTCGGCGCTGGCCTGCGGGAGCTTTTCCCCGCTGGGTCCGAGGCTTCGATAGCCCAGAACACCGCCCCGGACGCAGCCCCAATCGTGGAGGACCGAGCGGCCACCGAAGCCACCGAATATCAGCTGGACCACGGCCATGAGCAGTATCTGGCCAATGTTCTGGCCTGCCAGGAGCACATCGCGGCCGGGGATAGTTACGAGCTCTGCCTGACCACCACCGCCCGGGGCCCAGCCCTCGCCGACCCGTGGGGCGCGTACCAGCGGCTGCGCGACACGAGCCCCGTCCCCTACGGCGCGTATCTGCAGTTCCCCGGGCTGGGGATGCACTCGGCAGGAGCCGGTACCGGCACCCCGGGTCTCCACGTGCTCTCGGCGTCCCCGGAGCGCTTCCTGCGCATCCGCCGTGCCACGGACGCCCCCGGCCCGCTCTTCGTCGAGGCCAAGCCCATCAAGGGCACACGGCCGCGCGGCACCGGCACTGAGGATGAGCGGTGGCGTCGTGAACTGCAGAACAGCGAGAAGGACCGGGCGGAGAACCTCATGATCGTCGACCTGCTCCGCAATGACCTGGCGAAGATCTGCCGGCCGGGCAGCGTGCGGGTGCCGGAGCTGTTCGCGGTGGAAAGCTATAGTCACGTCCACCAGCTGGTCAGCACGATCACCGGCGAGCTGGATGGCGGCGCTGGAGCGGATGCCGTGGATTGCCTCGCGGCGTGTTTCCCGGGCGGGTCGATGACGGGCGCTCCGAAGGTTCGCTCGATGGAACTGCTCGAGGATCTGGAAGGTACTGCGCGCGGGTTGTACTCCGGTGCGATTGGGTGGCTCTCCCCCACTGGCGAGGCGGATCTGTCCATCACGATCCGCACGCTCATCGACGATGGTCGCGAATCCAGCTTTGGGGTGGGCGGGGCGATCGTCGCGGATTCTGACCCCGAGGCGGAATGGCAGGAAATCCTGGTCAAAGCCAGTGCCCTGCTAGAAGCGTTGGACGCTCGGATCGCCGGCAGCGCATAGCGCTCCCGGTCCCCCGCTTACTCCCCAGATCACCCCAGCAGCCACGCGCCCCCGGCGCGGGCAGAACCCCCAGCACCGCCTAGTCGTGGCGGTGCATATCCTTATTGCCGCCCACGTAGTGCAGCAGCTGGTGGATCCGATCGTCTACCAGCGAGTACAGCATCTGGCGACCGTCGCGTTCCACGGTGAGGATTCCGGCGTTGGACATGTAACGCAACGCTGCGGAGGCGGTGGCGGGCCGGAGTTCGCACTCGTTGGCTAGCTCCGTCATCGTCATCTGGGCGGGGCCCTGGTAGTGCAGGGTCAGCAATAGACGAAAGCGCGTCGGATCCGAGAGGATCTTAAACGACTGCCCCCAGTCCTCGACGAGCTGCAGAATTTCCTCTGGGGTGCCGGGGTGCTCGCTTGTGTGATCAGCGTGCTTCATGTCTACTCCACGTTCATTCAGGCCCAAGGGCGGTGGCCGCGGCCACCTCGCGCCCCACGGCCGGTGCGTCTGCGCCCGGCGCGCGGAGCGGCCCCTTCGGGCATCAACGTTGCTCTCTTACTCGATCTTATCCAGCGCGTCGGCCAGGCGCTGCACCGCAGCGTCGACGTCCGCCCACTTATCGAGGCCGAACAGGCCAATGCGGAAGGTGGCCAGGCCCTCTGGCTCGTCGATCATCAGGGGCACGCCACCCGCGATCTGCAGGCCGGCCTCCTTGAAGGCCGCGACGTAGTTCTTCTGCGGGTCCTTGGCGTTGACCACCACGACGGACGGCGCCTCGCAGCCCGGCGCGGCGACCGAGGTGTAGCCGCGCTCGGCGAAGAGCTCGCGGACCTTGCCGCCCAGCTCCTCCTGCTTGGCGCGCAGGGTCTCCAGGCCGACCTCCTGGGCTTCCTTCATGAGCTCCAGGTTGTGCAGCAGGGTGTCGGTGGCCATGGTGGCGTGGTAGCCCGCGCCACCATCCACGTAGCCATCGGCGATGGCGGTCCACTTCTTCAGATCCATCGCGAAGCTGCTGGTCTGGGTGTTTTCCATCGCCTTGCGGCCGTTCTCGCTGAACATGACGTAGCCGGCTGCCGGGCTACCGGACCAGCCCTTCTGCGGCGCGGAGATCAGGACGTCCACGCCCGTCTTCTTCATGTCCACCCACAGGGTGCCGCTGGCCACGCAGTCGAGGACGAAGACGCCGCCGACCTTGTGCGTCGCTTCGGCGAGCTGCTTGATGTAGTCCTCGCTGATGAGGATGCCGGAGGCGGTCTCCACGTGGGGAGCAAAGACCACGTCTGGTTGGTATTCGGCGATGGCGTCGGTGGCGTCCTTAATATCCATCGGCTCGAAGGTGGGTGCGCCTGCCTCGGTGGAGACCTGCTTGGCCTTGAGGACCCTGTGCTGGTCGGTGAGCTTGCCGGTTTCGATGATCTGGGTCCAGCGGTAGCTGAAGAAGCCGTTGCGCAGGACGAGGGTCTTGGCATCGTTCGCGAACTGGCGGGCCACGGACTCCATGGCGAAGGAGCCGCCACCTGGGATGATGGCCGCAGAGTGCGCGTTGTAGGTGTCGCGCAGGATGCCGAGCATGTCCTGCATGGCGTCCACGAACTTCGCGGACATGTGGTTCAGGGAGCGGTCGGAGAATACGACGGAGTATTCGACGAGTCCCTTGGGGTCAACGGTGTCTAGTGGGAGATTCATATTTTCCAGAGTAGCGAGTTTCTTTCACTCAACCGGCACCGATTTTGTGTTTCGTCTGATTGAAAGTTCAACCTTTCGGCTGATGTGCTTTTCGGGGCTGGTTCATAGGCTTTCTAAGTATGAGGGAAAATCGTGGAGCAGTAAGCACGCAGAGCGCACCGGCGGCAGCTGGTTCGGCACGAGTGCATGCTCCGAATAAGTGGGCTGCGCTGGGGGTTCTGGCGTGTGGTCTGGCGCTAATCGTGCTGGACGGAACGATCGTCGGGGTGTCCATGCCGGCGATCATCGAGGCCCTGGACCTGGATCTGGCAGGTGCCCAGTGGGTGACGAGCCTGTATTCGGTGGTTTTCGCTGCCCTGCTGCTCACCGCGGGCAAGTTGGGGGACGCCAAGGGGCGGAGGACGTTATTCCTGGCCGGTGTGGCGCTGTTCGTTCTCGGTTCGGTGCTCGCCGGTCTGGCGGGGTCGGCCGGGGTGCTGATTGTGGCCCGCGTGGTGCAGGGCATCGGTGGCGCGGCGATTCTGCCGTCTACCCTGTCCAGCGTGAACTCCCTGTTCCAGGGGGAGGACCGCGCCGCGGCGTTCGGCGTGTGGGGTGCGGTTATGGCGGGTGCCGCGGCGGTGGGCCCGCTGGCTGGTGGCCTGCTGACTGAGTACGCGGGCTGGCGGTGGATCTTTTGGGTCAACGTGCCGATCGGCGTGCTGCTTTTCGTGTTGGCGTTGAAGCTGGTGCCGAATACGAAGGGCCGGTCGGATGCGGGGCACGACGTCGCCGGCTTCCTGCTCTCCGCGATCGGTTTCGGTCTGCTGGTCTTCGCAATCATTCAGGGCCCGAAGATGGGCTGGTGGCCGTGGCCGGGGCTGGCCGGGATCATCGGCGCGGTGGCGGTGGCTGCCTTCGTGGTTCTGGAGAATCACCGCCGCAAGGCGCAGGACGCGGTTCTGCTGGACGTGGGCCTGTTCCAGGTACCGACCTTCACGTGGGGCAACATCACCGCGCTGATGGTGGCTGTGGGCGAGTTCGCCCTAGTCTTCGTGCTCCCGCTGTACCTGATTAACGCGCTGGGGCTGTCCACGATCGCCACGGGCCTGGTGCTCGCGGCGATGGCGGCAGGCGCATTCCTCAGCGGGGCGCTGGCCAGGCACCTCGCGGCGTGGATCGGCGCGAGCGGCACCGTGCTGCTGGGCCTGGGCCTGGAGGTCTTCGGCGTTCTGCAGCTGACCGCGGAGCAGGCGCCGGACCGCCCGCTGTGGCTGATCGTGGTAGCCCTCGTGATCTACGGGGTGGGCCTGGGCCTGGCATCGGCCCAGCTCACGAGCCTGGTGCTGAAGGACGTTCCGGTGGAGCAGTCCGGCCAGGGCTCGGCCACCCAGTCCACAGTCCGCCAGCTCGGCTCGGCGCTGGGCGCGGCGATGGCGGGCGCGATGCTCTCCGCCGGGATGGCGTTCAACTCCAGGGACCTGACCGGCACCACTGCCCAGCTGGCGGATGCCGCCCGCTCCTCAGCAGGCTCCGCGATCCCCGCCATGCGTGGCCAGGGCGTACCGGGGCAGGTGCTGGATCCCGTGGTTGCGGCCTTTGCCAGCGGCACACGCTGGGCCTTGGTCTCCGCGATCGTGGCCTTGGTCATCGGCTTCCTGGCGGCCTTCATGGTCTCCAAATCCAGCCGGGGCGACGTCCAAAACTAAAAAACGACACCACAAGAAGAACAAGAAACCAGAAAAGAAAAGGATGAGCGCAATGAAGAACGCGCAGAAGACCCTGTTTACCACCGCTTTCATTTACCTCGTGATCGGCATGCTCAGCGGCGTGTTCTACCGGGAGGTCACCAAGTTCAAGGAGTTCCCGGTCGATAACGCCACGCAGCTGAGCACGCTGCACACGCACCTGCTGGTGCTGGGCTTCATCGTCCCGCTGGTGGTGCTGGCCCTGGATAAGCTCTACACCCTGGCTGGATCGAAGCAGTTCACGTGGTTCTTCTACCTCTACAACATCGGCCTGGTGATCACCCTGGTGATGATGACGGTCCGCGGCTGGCTGCAGGTCTTGGCCGGCAGCCCGCTGGAGCAGACCCCGGAGCTGAGCAAGGGCATGGACGCTGGCATTTCCGGCATGGCGGGTATCGGCCACATCCTGCTGGCCGTATCCCTGGTGCTGCTGATGGTGCGCCTGGGTGCACGCATCAACACGGTGCAGGCGCAGGCCAAGCAGGTGAACGCCTAAACACTGATTCTGTGGCCGGGGTCACCCCGGCGCGCGTGATGGGCCACGGTGGCAGCCTGACGGCAGTTGTTCTCCAGCTGTTGCACAGGCTGCCATCGTGGTTCTCGGCACTTCGTGCAGGTAGAATGACCTGCGGATTAAGTGACGATGAGAAAGGTGGCAGCCTCGGATATGTCGAAGAAGATCGATTTCGAGAAGCTGAACAACACGATCCAGTACGCCATGTGGTCGGCGTTTGAGATCAAGGCCGGCGTGCTCGGCAAGGATCGCGCGGCGGTTGCTGAGGACTTCCAGAAGTTCCTCGATTCCTACAAGGATTCCAGCGTGACCGTGCGTGGCGTGTATGACCTCACCGGCATGCGCCCGGAGGCGGACATCATGTTCTGGATCCACGGCGAGA
Source organism: Corynebacterium urealyticum (assembly GCA_020741275.1). GTDB lineage: Bacteria > Actinomycetota > Actinomycetes > Mycobacteriales > Mycobacteriaceae > Corynebacterium > Corynebacterium urealyticum_A. Next base: position 7,652 of record DYZK01000096.1, on the reverse strand, counting down.
AGCTGGAGGATCTGCAGGCCTTCTACCGCGCCTTCCGCCGCGAGACGCTGCTGGGTAAGGCGGCTGTCCCTTATCGCACGAACGCGGCGCTGCACCGCCCGGCGGAGTTCAACAAGTCCCACGTCCCGGACTTCATGGTGGACCCGGAGCCGAAGGAGTGGATCTGCCTCTACCCCTTCGTCCGCACCCCGGAGTGGTACCTCATGGACGACGCCCCGCGCCGCAAGATGCTGGTCGACCACGGTGTGGAAGCCCGCAAGTACAACCGTGTTCGCGCGAACACCATCCCGTCCTTCGGCCTAGGCGACTACGAGTGGATGCTCGCCTTCGAGGCACCGGATGTTGCGGAGGTCGTGGACCTGATGCGCACGATGCGCTACACCGAGGCCCGCAAGTACGTCTCCGAGGAGACCCCGTTCCTCACCGGCCGGATCATCACTGACTGGCTGCCGGAGTTCGTCGAGTCCCTGCCTTAAGGATTCGAGGCTCTCTGGGCGCAGGCTTAGGGCCTGCGCGAGTGAATCGCCCCCAAACCTCCCACTGAACTGCTCCCCATTAGTTGGACTGAGAAATCAGTTACCGACTAGTGGGGAGCAGTTTTCATTGAGAGCACGGAGTTCGCTGAGTAAGCAGCAGCGCGAGCAGTTGGTTGAACTATTCGAGCAAGGCATGGGTTATACAGCCGCTGCCAATGCCCTTGGTGTCGACGAAGCGCCAGCGTCGCTCCGCGTCCCCGGCGAGTAACGCTGCCGGCAACCGACTGATTCGCCAGTGGGCACGCGACAACGGCTACCAGGTCTCCGTCCGTGGTCAGATCGCCGGCGACATCATCCGCGCCTTCGAGGAGGCCAACCCAGGCCAGTAGGAGGGCGGGAGGGACAGTCAGCCCCGCTGAGAACCTGAAACCGGCAGTTGCGGTGGTTGATCTGTTACCGCCACTACCTACGGCGTTCCCCCTGGGCAGACCATCGGTACATCCCCCGTTCATCTTTCGGCGGCATTCCTTTGGGGCCACGAACGGTTGCATGAACGGGCCGTGCTGCAGTCATCACCCTAGTGGGAGGATGCTTGCCGCGCCCCGGGACCCATTTAGGTCATCTCTTTGAGCTGTCTCGGAGTTGAACGAAGATTCTTTGACCACAACATGGTCAATGGCATTGTCAGGAGCGCTGAGGTCAAAGGTTGATACTTCGAAATCGCCTTCACGGGCTTCGGCTACGTGGGAGACAACTAACTCGTCGTGACCAAACGTAACGCTAGTTACTAGACCGTCATCTATGTTGAGGTTACCATCGATAACAGGTTCTCCCACTGAAAGTGGAATTTGCTGATATGCCCCATCTCGCATGACGGTAACCAGACTTGATTCTGTCACACCCTGGCTCCTGGAGAATTCACTGACTATCGGTTTCGAAACGCTATCTCTGTCTGATACTTCCGGACTCGTGGTAGCGTCAGTTATGTTAATTCTGGAGACAGTATCCTCCTTGTCGCCGACGAGAACATTCACTCCACCAGTCGCACAGTCGAACTCTCCAATGATGGCAGAATCGAAGGATACGTCATCAATTTTAGTCTCCCGTGTACTGCCATCGGGATTCATCTTCACGGCGAGTGATCCATCGTCGTCCGAGCTATCGATCCAGTATGTCGACCCGTCGTCGCATGTAGTTAAGGCTACCGGGAAAGACTCTGTGGTGTGGGTTGCTAAGCCGCTGTCTGAAATTGTCGCGACTAGTTGTTTTTCTCCTCCTAGTTCCGATGTCATGTTGTAGACGAAGCTAGCTGCTTTAGCGCCAGTAGAGCTGCTAGATGTGGTAACTGCGATGCTTCCCTCTACGGAGTGCGAATCTAGTAGGTTTCCCTCGCGGCCAATCGTGCTGATGTTCTCCGCTGTAGCTGTAGCGGCACCATCCCCGTACGGCTGTAGCTGTGGTGAGTACATGGAACTGATGGACTCTCCGGCCTCCGTTCCTCCATTTTCATAGATGACTCGAAAACTGTCCTCAATATCAGAGTCGATGGGCGCGGTCGTTTGACTCGATAGTGCGAGGTAGCGGGGAGTGCCTTTCGCTTCGCTCTCGAGGTCATCTTGTACAGAACTTGAGCAGGATACCAAAAAGGAGCTGCACACAGCGACTGCGGCAACTCCCTTTAGGTAGAACTTTTGATTCACTTACTGGAACTCCGTTGTGTTGATCGATTCCATGATGTCGATTGGGAAGACCGATCCTCGGTTTCCGCCCCACGGGAGGTTCTGGTTGTCTCCGATGTCCAGGCTTCCGCTGGAGGCATCCATGTAAGCCGCCCAAAGGAGGGATGCGCAGTTGTATGCGGTCGAATCACTCGTCACCCGGCGGCTCGTAGCATAGGTTAGCGGGTTGCTGGTCGTGCCGTCGTAGTCCATGCCGACCTTGGTATCCACGAAGTCTGCCGCGCGATATCGGGTGGCCTGGTCGGTGTCTGCAGAGATATACCGGGGAGAGCAAACGCCCTGTCGGGAGTCTCCCTTGACGAGCTTGATTCCCTCGTCAATGTTCAGTGCTTCGACGGTGTTAATCTCGTTGACGTTGTCACTTCCGTGGACCGATACAAACATGCCGTTATGACCATGGTTGATATCTACTCCCTTGACTGTGTTCGTTGCCCCGGAATAGAACATGTCGCCACGGTTTGTTCGTGCGTTACCGGGCTTTGTGAGTTCTGCAGGAGCACAGTCATTTGCTGCTCCAGGGATAGACATTGGTTCGATACCGGCGGTAGCGTTCGCGGTGCTCGCATTGCGACTCGCTTCGGCGGAGTACTCGGCGTGACGCAGAAGATCGTTGAATCCCTCTACGAGGTCCACGTTTCGTTTTTTCATGTCCTCTACAAGCGTAGTGTAGAAGGTTTCCAGGCCATCTTTGGCTACGTTCAGCAGGCGTGCGATCTCCGGGAAAGGATCACTGTATCCCGCGATCTCTCCGTGCTCGAACTTCTGCAGGTACCGGAGGCCGTCGCCAGCGACAGCATCCTCAACGGGATATCCGTATCGTCCGCCGGCGTACCCACTCTCCGCCCAGTCATCGAGAATCGTGCCTCGCACGCTGTGTGCCCCGTGGGTTGGGTGCCAGTAGATGCGACCACCGGTGAAGATGCTGTAGCGGCCGTTCCCGCCACCGTTGGACGCAGCTTCGTCAGCAGTCGGGAATCCCAGTACCCCCTCGGAAGCTCCTAGGCTCTTGTATTTCTCGTAGATGAGCCCCTGTACAGCTGCGAGTCCGGCTGGTGATCCGTAGATCGCGCCATTTGAGAACTCCTGCTTTCGGCCGATCCCGTTGGGTGTGGCGAACTCGTCACTGGTGGGGTAGCCGAGACCTCCGGCCTCCCAGCCGTTGCGGTCATAGACGAGTGAGAAGTGGGTGGTGATGGGGTGGGCGCCGTGGGTCGGGTGCCAGTAGATGAAGCCGTTGACGAACTCGTTGCGCCGTCCGACACCGTCGGGGACGCCCTTCTCGTCGGAGCGGGGCCAGGTCAGGAAGCTGGCGGGGCCGCCCATGGCGTCGTACTTCTTGCGGATCTCACCACACACCTTGTACGGGCTGGGCCAGTAGGTGCGACAGTTCGTCGGCGTCGCCATCACGCCGACGCGGTTCTGCTGTGACTGCTCCTCGGCCTCCTGGACCTCGGCCTGGTCGGCTTCCTCCTTGGTGAATCCGCCGGGGATTTCCTCGGAGTCTGAGCGCATCTCACCGGGGGTTACCTCGGGCTCAGGGTCGTCAGTGGGTTCCCAGTCGGCACCAGCGTCGTTGTCGATGTTGTTGTCGTTGAACCCTTCCTCAGCAAGTTCGAGACCTTCCCTTCCCTCGGCGGGAACAGTGGCTGCCTCGGCTGCTTCCTGGGCCGCTTCCTGATCATCGGCGTAGGAAGCGATCTCGGGTTCCTGGTTGGTCGTGGGATCTTCCTGCGCCCAGGCTACTGCGGGCGTGGTGATCGTCAGTGCGACCGCTGTCATAGTGGCGGCTAGGGATCGCGTATGCCTACGCATCCTTGGTCTCCTCTGTTCGACAACGCCGTTTTCGGTCGAACATCTTTGAGGGAAACATAGGCCTTCCGACATTGCAAAGTCTTATATGAAGCTCCCACGAAGCACGGCTGCGTTTATGCTGTTAGGAACGGGTATTCCGCATGGAACGTAGGTTTCCTGGTCTGGAAACAGCGCCTCACCCCTCCCGACCTATCGGCCGGACGTCCCTCGCGCTGGCAGTGTAAGGCTGGACCATGGATGACCGGCGCGGGACCGATGGCAGGATCGACTTCCCGTCGCGCGGTGCATAATGGAGACCGTAGGCCAGTTTTCCCAGAGAGTCATCGCCCACTTCCCACCAACGAGAACAAGGACACCCGTGCTGACCGACGTCATCGACACAGCTATCCGCACGACGCAGTCCTGGAGCGAGCTCGCGATCCCGGGCGGGGCCGGCGGGGATATCCGCATCGGCGAGGTCGTGGCCGCCGGCGGCCTGTCGACCGGTGAATACGCCCTGCTGGTCTGCCTGGCTGTCCTGCTCGGACGCCCGGAGGAGGCCCCGGGTGATTTCGCCGCGTCCTATGAGAAGCTGGATGCTCGTGACCAGCTCGGTATCGCCACAGTGCTGGCGGTCGTCGCGAAGCAGACTCACGCAGATGAGGCTGCCGGCGCTGAGCTCCTGCGTCGTGACGTGGAATGAACACGGACGAGGCATCTGCACGGTAGGACGCAGGGGTGGCCCTGAACAGGAAAACCCCCTACCGACAGTGAACTGCTCCCCATTAGTTGGACTGAGAAATCAGTTACCGACTAGTGGGGAGCAGTTTCCATTGAGGGCACAAAGTTCGCTGAGCGAATATCAGCGCGAGCAGTTGGTGGAGTGTTTCGAGCAAGGCGTGGGCTATGGAACCGCTGCCAAGGCGCTTGGTGTTGCCAAGGTCTTCGCGCCCCTCATACTCCGACCTGTCTGCGATCTCTTCGGTGTAGAGAAGCCCGCTGTACTCATGGCCAACCTGCGCACACCACATCGCAGCTCGGTTGAGGTTGGTGATATCAGCACCACGCATCGCCTTAGTGAACGGCTCGACGAGCTGTTCATATCGCGCTTACCCAGCACTGCCGCCCATGGCGGCGCTGAGCGTTTTCACATCCATGTGAATCTCCAAACGTATGTTCGAATACTGCGTCGCCACACTAACCGAGTGTTCGATTTTTCGCAATCATCAACCTAGGAAACGCCAGACAAATCGAGCGTTTCTGCGGTTTCATTCTGACTTATAGGCAACGTGTTTTCCGTGACTTTTAGCTGTTCACCGTCCCAATTAAAGGTTGCACTACCCGGCTCCATCTCCCCCGCCGCAGCTGGCGTGTCAGTGTAAAACATGTAATTGACCCGAACGGGCCTATCGCTCACCTGTTCGACTGATTTAATCCGACCCGCGAGAATAGGCGCAGGGTCAGTGATCAGCTGGCCATCCCCGAATAGGACGACAATCTCCCTATTACTTCCGGCAGTCGCTCCAGGACCTCCTGTGCCGTTAGTTCCGGCAAGTTTTACCCAGCTCAAGGGAGTGCAGGGGTCCGGTTTTCCTTCCATCACGGTGTAGTCAAAGCGAACATCCGCGTCATCGGAATTCGCGAAGCGCACCGGGATCGGTTGGTCACCAGTGAGTGGATTCGTCACCGGATTATCTGTACAAGGGTCATCCCCCGGCCCTTTTCCTTGGGCCGGTGAGGTTGTCTGCTGTTGGGTGATCGTATCAGTGACAGTGGTCTCTGTATTGCCGATCTCCCCGGCCCCGTCGTCTGAGGAGCAGCCCACTAACAGTGAGGCCACAAACGCCGCGGCCACCAGACCAGCACGTGCAGTTCTTGGGTGTGTTCTAACGATCCGCATGAGTTCACTGTACGTTTCGGGGCGGATGTTTTCCGTCGAAAAAGAGCCAGTCCAACCCCCGATTCCCGACACAACAGACTGTCGCACCTCCGGCCACATTGCTCCAAAAGATCAATGACGCGAATAGCGTCGGACACAAATATCTGACCTCAACAGCGCAAGGCGCACACCAAAAACAGCTTCTGCCAAAACTTCAGGACCACGCTTTTCTTACGCGGTTTCCCGTGCCCCTCCCCCGACAAGGGGCGTGGTCCACTCCGATGGATGACCCGCAAACGCTGCGGATTCTCTGCCCCCCTCACCGGGTGGGTTCAACGTAACGCTACGTACCGGCGAGAGCATGTTGTCTCAGATTCTGGCCTACAGCTCCATCCCATCGTCGCGGGTGTTAGCGCCCCACTCCTGCTGGTTCTGCGGGTCTGTCTGGCGGCGTGGCTGGCCAAGCTGGGCAGCCAACGCGTCAGAGAAGTCCTGCCCGCCCATCAGGTGGTCTCGCACCAGCGCGTGATCAAACTCGGTGATCGGTCGGCTCGGGTGGTTCCACAATCCGTCATCGACCATCTCCTGCCACTGACGGCGCGATGCTGCGGTCTCCGGGTTCTTACCACCAGCCTGCATGGCCTGACGGTCTGGCGACTGACTGCCCAAAGGGTCATGGTTTTTTAATGATCTGCCTCTCATTTTAACGGTTTGGCTGGCCCAGGGGAAGCAATGAACACATCGGAGGGAACGCTGGTCAGTCGCTGGAGCGAACGCGAAGCCCTGCCGGGAAGAAAGGAGCGCCAATCAGCGGTTGGCTGAAGGCATGAGGTTGCTGACCGAATCTGGCACAAAATAAGACGCCCAGCGTTGCTAGGCATCAGCTGTAAACAATGTTTACATGTGATGCCTAGCGGTTCCGAATCGAATTTTCGGACGCTCTTTCCAACAGCACTGAACCCCTGTAAACATTGTTTACGACAGTTCCGTGAAGACGTTCGCAGACAAGGAGTAAGCAATGCCGACACGCAAACAGAAGCATTGGGTGGGTCGTGGTCCGGTGATCTCTGTGCGGGTGGAACCCGAACTCGCGGAGCGACTGGACGCACTCGCGGAACGAACTCGACGGAGCCGTGGCGACTTCCTCCGCATGGCGCTGTGGGCATGCCTCCCCCAGTTTGAGGACTACCAGTGGGAGCAACTAACCCGACAGTTTGAGACCGCAGCGATCCGGGATGCCTTCGAAGAGATCACCGAGCAACTGATGGATGACGCCCTCCGAACCCCTCGTTCACGGAGTCTCAACAAGACCAACGTGGACGACGAAACCTAGCCCCCCCCAGACCGCAACGCCCTCACTTTCAGTGGCAAGGAAGCCGCCGGCTTCCGCGGCAGGATTGCCCTGCCGCGCTCCAATCTGCCTTATCCCAGGCTGCGCATATTTACCCTCGGTCGGGTTCAAACGTGCGCATATTTACCATGGGTCGCCGCCCCACCGTGGCCAGCACAACGGGACTCGGACAACTTGACACATGCAAACAGTTTCCGCAGGTCAGGCTGCGCATATTTACCCACATGGGATCTAAGAGAGATACCGGTAAAGCGTCGCTCTACTCACCCCTAGACGGCGAGCAAGGTCTGCCTTAGGCACTCCCATGTCGACCATTTCGCGCGCCTGCTCGATGCTGGTCTCGTTCATTGCCGGCGCTCGCCCCTTGTATGCGCCGCGCTTTTTCGCCCGCTCGATCCCCTCGGCCTGGCGCTCCC
>DYZK01000095.1 GCA_020741275.1 Corynebacterium urealyticum | reverse complement strand
GGCTGTGCGTGCTGCCTGAGTAGTATTACTCATGCGGGTAAGCGAAAACGCGCCGGAAGAAGGGCGCGAATTCTTTAGCTAGTTGCTGTTCTGGTTGTGCTGCTGTGCTGGATTAACCTGCTGAGTCGGATTCGGCTGCGGCGCGCGCTGCTGCTCGATGGCCTGCGGCTCGTTCTGCTCCGGGTTATCGGTGCGCATCTCGTCCATCTCGGACTTGAAGATACGCATCGAGCGGCCAAGGGAACGGGCGGCATTCGGCAGGCGAGATGCGCCGAACACGAGGAGGACAACCAGCAACAGGATGAGGATGTGGCTACCAGAGAGCATGAAGGTTTTTGCCTTTCAGAACCTGCGTTAAAAATCTCAGCCCTCAGCTTACATTGGGGAAACGGTCCCGATAAACCCCTAGCCCCGCTTCCGCGCGTCGCGCGACGCGTCCGGCGAGGTCTGGGCTCGAGAGTTCCGCGACCTGCCCGGCATGGGCGATCAGGAAGCGCTCCAACCAGGCGCCGGTGTCCGGCATCGTCACCGCGGTGCTCCGAGCCTCGGGGCTGGTGGACGTGGAGGTGGATTCGGCTCGCGGGGCCTCGCTCACATCCCCGTTGTCGGCGTCGGCGTCCTGCCACAGTGGGAAGTACTCCAGCATCCACAGCGCGGAGTCGGATAGTCGAAAGTGGGCCCACTCGGCGGCCGTACCGAAATCGAAGGGGTCGGTGGCATCGACCTCGGTGGACAATCCTGCCGGTGCGCTCGATTCCTCCCCGAGCATGATCTCGCTCATTCGGGATACCCGGAAGTTCTTTGGAGTCTCGTCCACCACGCCCGCGTCATCGATGCTGCGTGCCAGAAGGTAGACGTTGCCCTCGATCATGCGGATCGCATCGGGCACCAGGCTGCGCTTACTGCGCTGATCCCTACTGAGGGTGAGGTACTCGCAGTGTACGAGGCGGCGCTCCGCAACTGCGGTGCGCAGCAGGTCCAGGGTGGCATCCACAGGGTCCTCGGGGTCGTTAAGCTGCGGTGGGGTCGGCATCTTTTGGTGCTCCGCGGTGATGGCGCCGTCTTGCGAGAGATCTGCGCCTGCCCCCGTGGAAGGCTGGTTGGGCGCACCCTGTGTTCCCTGCAGCAGACCCCGTAGCTTGGCGGTCACCGAGTCCACGGCCTCCCGCTGCTCAGCGGGGACGGCGTCCCGGACCGCCTCCAGGTTGAGCAGCAAGGCTCCGGCTTCAACCGTGCTGAGTCGCACCGGGCCGTCCAACCCGGCGGTGAACTGCGCCTCCGCGGTGGTGCGGTCCATCGCAATCTCAACGAGCGAGCCCGGGTAGTAGCCCGGCAGCCCACACATGCTCAGCTGTTTCAGCTCGTGCTGGATTTGGACCACGCTGAGCCCTAGGGCGCGGGAGGCCCGCATGAAGGAGCCACGCGGGTTCGCCTGGAACCAGGCCAGCACCGAGAGTGTCTGGGCGAACTGCTGGGCGACCAGGTTTGCCGGCGGCGCCGTGACCTCGGTCGGTCCGTCTTCGTCCACGGCCTGACCGGGGTCGGCTGATTCCGCGAGTCCCGGCTCTTGCACGGCCATCACTGACGTGCCGTCCAGAGCGGTGGGAGGAGTATCCGTAGCCTGGTCCGATGAGGGGCGTTCCTGAGCACCCAACCGCTGGGCGCGGTGCAGAAGGTCGACGACGTCACTGACGAGCTGTTGTGGCTCCAGCAGCACCGCATCCGGGGCGTAGCTCGCCGCAGTTTGCACCAGCCAATCGCGATCTACCGGACCGACCGTGCCGATCTTTCCTTCCGTTGTGTCGCGGAGGTCACGGGCCAGGTCCTGAAGCTCGATTGCCCCCTCCCCCGTGAACAACACGCTGGCTGTGACCTTCGTCTGGTGGCCGTCAAGGCTGCGGCGGATCAACTCACCGGCCGACACTGGTTGCCCGGTGGCTGGATCGGTGGGTGCCGGGTGTTCGATGAACTGCGCCTCCGCGCTGACATCGGAGAGCCTGGCGAGCCGGAAGGTGCGCTGAGCTCCCCGGTCCACGTCGAAACCGGTGACGTAGAGCCGGCCCTCGACCCCGGCGACCGCCCACGGATCAAGCGTGCGCTGCTCCGGCTCGACCAAGTAGGCCGGGTAGTACCAGAAGGTCATCCGCAGTCCGCGCTGGGTGGCGCGGAAAATAGCGTCGACGCTGCGCGGATCCAGCTCAACCATGTCGGGAACGGGCTGAACCACGGCGGAGTTTTCGACCCGGCTAAGCCCCGCACCGGCGAGCTTCAACTGTGCCTGTGCCGTCGGGCCCGCCATGGCGGAATCCACCGGTTGGCGTGCCCACTGCGTGGCGGTCGCCAATACCTGGAGCTCGGCCTCCGAAAGGGCCAGGTCCGGCAGGAAGACTTGCTCGGGGCGCAGCAGCCAGTAGTCCTGGCCCTCCCGGTTTTCGTGGCTCAACTGGATCCCCAGCTGGCGCAGGGATTCGCGATCCCGGTGAAACACGCGTTCCCGGGACTTGAGCTGCCCGGAGTAGCCTGCGATATTTTTCACGACCCAGGCGGTAGGGCGCGGGCTGGGGGCGTTCAGTAGGCCGATGACCAGGTTGAATAGCCGGCTTGCGCCCTGCTGCCAGGTCACCTTCACTGGGCGGTTGCGGGACCCGGCGCTGCCGGGCTTCTGTGGAGGCACCATTAGCGATTAACCCCGAGCGGTTGCATCGGTGGCGCCGAGATCCGCCATGCTGGCGATCATCTCGTCCACCTGCGGATTCGTGGCCGCGAACGGGTTCGGGAGCGCGACCTCGCTGCCGAATTCGCCGTTGATCTTCAACCGCATCCAGTCCACGGTCGTGGCACAGCCGTGCTCCCGTGCGGCGCTGAGGAACTTCCCACGCAGGGCCGCACGCGTCGTCGCCGGTGCCTGATCCATTGCTTCGCGGATCTGTTCCTCACCGAGAATCGAAGCGGCCTGGCCGCGGCGCTTGAGCACGTTGAACAGCCCACGGGTGGGGTGAATATCGTGATAGCGCAGGTCAATCTGCGCCAACCGCGGATCGGTGATCTCCAAACCGTGGCGGGAGGCCATGCCGTCCAGCAGCTTTTTCTTGATTACCCAGTCGATCTCGGTGTCCACCGGCGAGAAATCCCCGGTCTCGAAGCAGTCCAGGACGCGGCCCCACAGCTCCACGACCGGAGCCAGCTGTTCGCGCGGGGTACCCAGCCAACGCCCATCGACACACTCTGGCTCCGGGCGGCGCTCCAGCCACTGCACCGCGGCGGCGTGGAAAGTGCGCTGAATCTCCAGCGGGGTCGCGGTTTCGCCGCTGCGCAGCTTGACCTCGGTGAGCCCCGTGAAGTCCCGGGCGATATCCCGAATCGCGCGGATTTCATTGGCCAGCTCGTAGTTCGGCAGCTCCGCACCCGCCTCGATCATCTCGAGGACCAGCAGCGCGGAACCGATCTTCAGCGCCGTGGTGGTCTCGGACATGTTCGAGTCCCCCACGATCACGTGCAGGCGGCGGTACTTCGACGAGTCCGCGTGCGGCTCGTCGCGGGTGTTAATGATCGGCCGGGAACGGGTGGTGGCACTCGAGATGCCCTCCCACATGTAGTCCGCCCGCTGGCTCATCATGAACCCGGCCTCGAAATTCTCGTTCGGGGCGCCTGGGCTTGGGATCGTGAGCTTGCCCGCCCCGCAGATCAGCTGGCGGGTCACCAGGAACGGCAGCAGCTGAGAAGACAGGTGCTTCAGCAGCACGTTGCGACTGATCAGGTAGTTCTCGTGGCAGCCATAGGAGTTGCCCATCGAGTCCGTGTTGTTTTTCAGCAGGAAGACGTTCCCGCCGACACCGTTACTGGCTAGTTCTTCCTCTGCACGGTTGGCCAGCTGCTGGACAAGCTCGTCGCCTGCGCGATCGTAGGCGAGCAGCTGGTGGAGGCTATCGCACTCCGCAGTGGCAATCTCCGGGTGCGCGCCCACGTCCAGGTACAGTCGCGAGGCATTCTCCGTGAAGATATTGGAGCTGCGATACTTCTCCACGATGGGAGAAAACAGCAGGCGGGAGACCTCATCGGGGCCCAGGCGGCGCGTGCCGTCGAGGACATTCGTGATGCCGTACTCAGTCTCCAGCCCCATGATGCGGCGGACGTAGACGGGGTTGTCCGCCGTACCCTGTTGCTCCGCTGGCGTCGCTTCTCCGGTCACCGGGCTCACTGTCCGCCCTTCTGGACGTAGGAGCGGACGAATTCCTCGGCGTTGGTCTCCAGCAGCCCGTCGATCTCGTCCAACAGGTCGTCCGTCCCGGTGACGTTGACCTGCTGGGTACCCGAACCCTGCTGCGGGGCGTCGTTGTTCTCGGCGTCGTCGCTGCCCCCGCCACCGAAGACCTGCTGCTGAGCGTGTGCCATGCCTATCTCCTCAAACGTTGATTAGTTGATCTTCACATTACCTGGGCTCTCGGGGTGGATCGGCGCTAGCCCACACCCATCACGCGCTCCGGCATCGCGGCAATCACCGCGGCCGCCACCTCGTCGAAGTCTGGTGCCTGGCCCACTGCGGCTTCCGCGAGATTCTCGAGCACGGTGCCGGCGAAGCTGTCGGCCGTGGCCTGCAACGGCTCAGGCAGCCCCACGCGCATCGCTGGGCACCCCTCGTACGGGTGATCGAGGACAACGCTGTCCCAGTTCGCGGCGAGAATCTTGGGCGCGTAGTGCTTCACCAGCACGCCGCGCAGCCAGGCCCGGGTGCCCCTGGGCGGGGCGTCCACAGCCGTTGCGATGTCTGCGTCGTCGACCAGCGTGCGCATCTTCCCGCGTGCGACGAGCGCGTGGTACAGCCCGCGAGCCGGATCGATGTCGTGGTACTGAATATCGATCAGCGCCATCCGCGGATCCGACCACTGAAGGCCCCGAGCACGATAGCCGCGCAGCAGCGCATATTTCGCGGTCCAGTCCAGCCGGTCGGCGGTGCGCAGCGGGTCAGCGGCAAGGTCGTCCAGGATCTCCTCCCACAGTTCCAAAACGCGCTGCTCGTCACTGCTGAGCTTCCCCGTTGGCTCCAGCGCACCGATGACCTTCTCGCGGATCCTACGCTGCAGCTCGATCGCGGTAGCGGTGGTGTTGCCGTAGAGCCGCAGCGGGGTCTGCAACTCCAGATCGCTGGAGACCCGGCGGACATCTTCGACCGGATCGATGAGCACGATGTCGCTGAAATCGGCCCCCGACTCAACGGCCTTGAGTACCAGCGCGGTGGTGCCGAAGCGCAGGTAGGTCGCGAATTGGCTCAAGTTCGCATCGCCGATGATGACGTGGAGGCGGCGCCAATCATCCGCGGTGGCGTGGGGCTCGTCTCGGGTATTGACGATGCCGCGGTTCAGGGTGGTCTCCAGGGAGACTTCCGTCTCGATGTAATCGGCGCGCTGGGAGATCTGGAAGCCGGGCTGCTCCCCTGCTTGCCCGAGCCCCACGCGGCCCGCACCCGCGTAGATCTGGCGGGTGACGAAGTGCGGGATCAGCGCCTGGTGCACGTCCTCGACATCGAGGCTGCGCGGATAGAGGTAATTCTCGTGGGCGCCATAGGACGCGCCCTTGCCGTCCACGTTATTCTTGTAGATCTTCAACTCCGGCTGGCCCTCGACCTGGCCCGCGGCTTGGGCGGCCGCGTGCATGACCCGGTCGCCGGCCTGATCCCAGACCACCAGGTCATAGGCGCAGGTGACCTCAGGCGAGGAATACTCCGGGTGGGCGTGGTCCACGTAGAAACGCGCACCCGCCGGGGTGATGACGTTCGCGATGCCCACCGCGTTGGGGTCGTAGCTAGGAGCCGCGCCGGAACGGTAGCGGCGCAGGTCGAAGCCACGAGCGTCTCGCAGCGGGGACTCGGAGTCATAGTCCCAGCGAGTCCGGCGGTTGACTCCCTGCCCGGATACCTCCGCGTAGGCGACGACCGCCTGAGTGCTCGTGTACACGGGGCTGGCCTCCGGGGCGTCGACGGCGACGATGCCGAACTCGGTCTCGGAGCCGAGCACGTAGCCGGTGGCCTCGTTATCCTTCTGCGCGTTCACCAGGGTTCTTCCTTCCAAGGGGTCGAAAAGTCTTCTTTCGTCCGGCTGAGATTTTTCTCGTCGGGCTTAGTCCGCCAGGGTGATGTCCACGACCCGGCCGGTGGCGTGCCCGGAGATGCGAGCCCATTCCGTGGGGTTGGTGGTATCCGGCAGGTTCTCGCTGTCGTTGATCTCCGCCGTGATGGCGTCGAGGACGTCCGCGGTGTTCAAGCCGCCCTCAGTGGCAGCGTCTCTGGTGGACGCGGCTTGCGAAAGGGCACGCTTGATCGCGAAGGTTTTGGCTCGGTCGACGATATTGGCCAGCATCGCGCCGGAGACGAAGTCCGCCCAGTACAGGTCCTTGGTCTGGCCATCCGCCAGGTGGAGGGTCACGTAGCGGTGCGCGGCATCCCGGCGGAAGAGTTCCTCAGCGATGGCGCGGCGTAGTGCAGCTGCGGCCTCCTCCTTGCCACCGTGCTCCGCCACCAGGTCCTCGGCCAGAGGGAGGGAGGCGTCGATGTGCTTGGACAGGATGTCCAGGGCGGCCTCCTGGTCGGGTCGGTCCACCCGGATCTTCACGTCCAGGCGGCCCGGGCGCAGGATGGCGGGGTCGATGAGCTCTTCGCGGTTCGACGCGCCGATGACGATGACGTTATCCAGTCCCTCCACGCCGTCCAGTTCGGAGAGCAGCTGCGGGACGACCGTGGACTCCATGTCCGAGGACACGCCGGTGCCACGGGTGCGGAAGATGGCTTCCATCTCGTCGAAGAAGACGATCACCGGCTTACCGGCGTGGGCGATCTTTCGGGCGCGCTCGAAGATCTGCCGGATCTGACGCTCCGTCTCACCAACAAACTTATTCAGCAGCTCCGGGCCTTTGACGTTGAGGAAGTAGGAATCCGCGAAGCGGGACGCCTTGTCGCTGGAGCCCATCGACTTGGACAGCGAGTTGGCCACAGCCTTGGCGATGAGCGTCTTGCCGTTTCCGGGAGGACCGTAGAGCAGCACGCCCTTCGGCGGGCGTAGCCCATAGTGGCGGTAGATCTCCGGGTGGAGGAAGGGCAGCTCCACCGCGTCGCGAATTTGCTCGATCTGATTGCTCAAGCCACCGATGTTTTCATAGCTGACGTCCGGGACCTCCTCGAGCACCAGCGAGCTGACCTCGGCCCGGGGAATCATGTCGAAGGCCCAGCCGCTGCGGCGGTCGACGACCACGCTATCGCCGGTGGTGAGCTCTCGATTCGTGATCAGGGACTGCAGCGGTCGGGCTGCCTTGACGATTACTTCCTCCCCCAGCTTGTCCGCGACGATTAGCCGGTCGCCGACGACCTCGACGACCGCGGCGACGTCGCCGGAATCAGTGAAACCGGTGACCTCCACGACCTGGAGGTTTTCCCCCAGCCGTACCGTCGCCCCTGGCTGCAGATCCATCCGATCCAGCAGCGGGGAGACAGCCAAGCGCATGTGGCGGTTCGAGGTGAAGACCTCCGCGGTCTTCCCCGAGCCGTTGAGCTGCAGCAGTGTGCCGTAGGTGCTCGGCGGCTCCGCCATATCCGCCAGGCGGGAATTGATCTCAGCCAGCTTCTCGCGGGAGGCCTTCAGCGCTTCGGTGAGCTTCTCGTTCTGAGCCCCCAACCGATGATTGGCCAGCCGCAATTCGCGGGCGGTGGGCGAAGGCTGATCGGAAGGATTCTGCGCAGTCATGCCACCAATCCTACTGAAGCCCCCGCGGCCCAAGACCTGCCGGTAGGACTAGCGCAGAGGCTACCGGGAAGCGCGCCCCGGGAGCCCTACTCGGGTCGCTCTAACGCCGCGCCCGACGTTGCGGCCGCGGGGCGGTCACCCCGTCAGCCAGGCGGCGGGCCCAGACGAGGAACGCGGTGTGTGCGTTCATGCGGTGCTCTGGTCGGGTCGCCAGGCCCTCCACCTTCCATTCGCGCACCAGCGACTCCCATGCGCGCGGCTCAGTGAAGCACCCAAGCTCCCGGATGCCCTCCATCACCTTCATCAGCTGCGGGACGGTAGCCACGTAGGTCATGAACACCCCGCCCGGGACGAGGACGTCCCGCACCGTCTCCAGAACCTCCCACGGCTCCAGCATGTCCAGCAGAACGCGGTCGACCTCGCCCACGGACTCGCGAGTGGCCTCCTTGACGTCGCCCAGGCGAACGTCCCAGTTCTTCGGCTCCCCACCCATGATGTTGTGGACGTTGCTCACCGCGTAGTCCAGGTGGTCCTGCCGGACTTCGTAGCTGATGACCTTCCCGTGCTCACCGACCGCCCGCAGCAGCCAGCTGGACATCGCGCCGGAACCGGCACCTGCTTCGAGCACCGTCGCGCCGGGGAAGATATCCCCTTCCACCAGGATCTGCGCGGCATCCTTGGGGTAAATCACCGCGGCGCCTCGGGGCATGGAAAGCACCTGATCAACGAGGAGGTGACGGAAGCAGAGGTACTCCCCGCCCACGCTGGACTCCACGACGGTGCCCTCGTCTGCGCCGATGATGTCGTCGTGACGAATTTCGCCCTTATGGGTGAAGAAGCTCTCCCCCGGGGTCAGGGTGATGCTGAAGTGTCGCCGCTTCGCGTCGGTCAGCTGGACGCGGTCTCCGGCGGTAAAAGGTCCGGTATATGCCATAGGAAAACCCTAACCTACTAGACTCTCAAATCACTATGATGGATTCGCGTCCCGGGGAACGGGTGTTGGCAGGGGCATTCGCCTTCATCGCCGGCTTCATTGACTCGGTGGGTTTTCTCTACCTGGGCGGGGTGTTCCTCTCCTTCATGTCGGGCAACACGACCCGCTCCGCCACCGCCATCGTCGACGGCAACTGGGACATGGTGAAAGTGGCCGGTGGCTGCATCCTCTTCTTCCTGCTCGGCGTGATCAACGGTGCATTCACAAAACGCATCGTGGTCCGCGCCTTGGACGAAACCCGCGGCCGGGAATTCGTCCTCGTTAACGTCAGCTTCTGGTTCATCCTCTCCAGCGTCCTGATCGAGCTGGAGCACCACGGAGCGGCCATCATCGCCCTGTCCATCGGGGTGGGTACCATGAACAGCATCTTTGAACGCAACGGCGAGGTCGCGATCCCGCTGACGTATATGACGGGAACGTTGGTGCGCACGGGGCAGCGTTTCGTCGACGCGTTCTTCGACGGGCGTCACCTCGTCTGGATCCTCAACCTCTCGCTGTGGCTGAGCCTGTCCGTCGGGGCGATCGCGGGCGCCGTGGCCTACCGCATGTTGGGAATCCACGCTATCGAGCTGCTGACGTTGATCACCCTGGTGACTGTGGCGATCAACCAGCTGGTTCGCGAGCGTCGCCGCCGCGCCGGCCTGCCGCTGTAGCCCAACCCAAACGCTACGCTGGCCACCTGCGTTGACCCAAAACCCGAGAACTAAGCAGAAGGAGAATCTGTGTCTACCCCGTCCGAGAAACCACAACCTAAGGTCTCCCTCGACCGGTTGGCGCTCTCCCCTTCCCGCGCCGGGGATTATCAACAGTGTCCACTGCTCTACCGCTTCCGCAGCATCGATAAGCTGCCGGAACCCAAGACGATCGCGCAGGTGAAGGGAACCCTCGTGCATGCAGTGCTCGAGGAGCTCCACGCCCTGCCAAGGGAGCAGCGCACCTACCCGACCGCGGTGAAGATGCTGAAGCCAGCGTGGACGAAGATGGTGGACAAGGACGCCGACCTGAACGAACTCGTCCCGGAAGAGCAGCTCTACGACTTCCTCGTCGATGCTCGCTCCCTGGTTAAGGGGTATTTCCAGATGGAGAATCCGCAGGGCTTCGATGCCCACGAGGTCGAGGAGTTCGTCGAAGCCACCCTGCCCAACGGGGTTCCCGTCCGCGGATTCATCGACCGCGTGGACGTCGCCGCGAACGGCCAGGTACGCGTCGTCGACTACAAAACCGGAAAGAAGCCGCCACCGCGATTCGCCGCCCAGGCGCTGTTCCAGATGAAGTTCTACGCGCTCGTCTACTGGCGGCTGCACGACCTGATCCCGGCCCAGCTTCGGCTGATGTACCTGAAGGTGGCCGATGACCTGGTGCTGCAACCCACCCCCGCTGAACTGCAGTACTTCGAGCGCGACCTGCGCGAGCTCTGGGACAGCATCCTCGCTGATATCCATAGCGGGGACTTTCAGCCGAAGACCTCCAAACTCTGCGACTGGTGCTCCTTCCAGGAACTCTGCCCCGCCTTCGGTGGCACACCCCCGGAGTACCCGGGGGTCCGCTAGCGTCTACTCATAGCGGCGACCCCGGTACATCGGGTTGAGCAGGTTCTCCGTGCTCAGCACCTCGTTGAGAGTGTCCTCGTCGAGCAACTCCTTTTCCAGGACGAGCTCGCGCACGGACTTTCCGGTCGCCGCGGCCTCCTTGCCGATGAGGTCACCGTTGTGGTGGCCGATCAGCGGGTTGAGGTAGGTGATGATGCCGATCGAGTTCTCGACGTAGTTGCGGCAGACGTCCTCGTTCGCAGTGATGTCCACGACGCACAGCGTGCGCAGCGTGGTGCAGGCGCGCGCCATGAAGCGGATGGATTCGAAGGTGCACTGCGCGATGACCGGCTCCATGACGTTGAGCTGGAGCTGGCCGGCCTCCGCGGCCATGGAGACGGTGACGTCGTTGCCGAAGACCTTGAAACAGATCTGGTTGACAACCTCTGGGATCACCGGGTTGACCTTCGCCGGCATGATCGAGGACCCCGCCTGGCGCGGTGGGATGTTGATCTCCCCCAGGCCAGCGCGCGGGCCGGAGGACAGCAGACGCAGGTCGTTACAGATCTTGGACAGCTTCATTGCGGTGCGCTTCACCGCCGCGTGGGTGTTGACGAACGCGCCGGTGTCGCTCGTTGCCTCCACCAGGTCGTACGCGGAAGTGATATCCAGGCCGGTGATCTCCCGCAGGGCCTCGATTGCCGCCTCGCGGTAGCCCGGGGGCGTATTCACACCGGTGCCGATCGCGGTACCACCCAGGTTGACCTGGCGCAGCAGGGACTGCGCATGCCTGAGCTGCGCAGACTCCTCGGCGATGTTATTAGCGAAGGCGCGGAACTCCTGGCCCAGGGACATGGGTACGGCATCCTGCAGCTGGGTTCGGCCCATCTTGATGATGTGGTCGAACTCCTGAGCCTTCGCGAACAGCGCGCGCTCCAGCGCAGCCAGGTGCTTGAGCAGCTCGTCGATGTCGAAGTGCAGTCCCAGGCGCAGCCCGGTTGGGAAAGCGTCGTTGGTGGACTGGGACATGTTGACGTCATCGTTCGGGCTGATGATGTCGTAGCGCCCCTTCGGGTACCCGAGGTGTTCCAGTGCGAGGTTCGCGATGACCTCGTTGGTGTTCATATTCTGGGACGTCCCGGCCCCGCCCTGGAAGACGTCAATCGGGAACTGATCCATCGCGCGGTGTTCCTCGAGCACCGCATCGCAGGCCGCAACGATTGCCTCGCCCTTGTCGATGGGCAACGCCTTGACCCGCATGTTGGCCATCGCGGCGGCCTTCTTCACCATCACCATGCCGCGGATGAGCTCCGGGATGTGGTTGATGTTCGTCCGGGAGATCTGGAAGTTATCCACGGCGCGGAGGGTGTGGATTCCGTAGTAGGCGTCTGCCGGAACCTTCAACGTACCCAGCAGGTCTTCCTCCAGGCGGTAGTGCGCGCCGCTGCGGGCCTCTAGAGAGGATGATTCGGCCGAGGTGATGATGTCCGTCGAACTCAGGACGTGCCCGTTACTGGAGCTCTGAGAGTTCGGAGAGGGCTTGGGACGGTGTGCCATGTGAAACTGCCACCTTAAACTTTCGCGTCAATCGCCACAGGCGTCAAAGAGGGATGGGAGCCGTAACAATGTCCCGGTGCGGTGGAACATGGGGAAGCTCTCGCTGACCGGTACTGGTACGGGGTGTACTTAATGAGTGTAGAAGAAACGCCGCATTTCGGGCGCGGGGCTATCTCCCCCTGGGGTACCCGCGAACGAAAAGGGGCCGCCAGGACGGCGACCCCGTGAAGGATGAGGAGAATCCGCTAGATACGGGCGATGCGGATATCGGTGGCGAGGATCGCTTCCGCTCCCAAGGCGGATAGCGAATCCATCAGCGCGTTCGCCAGCTTGCGCGGCACCATCGCGCGTACCGCGACCCAACCCTCATTGGCCAGCGGGGAGACGGTGGGGGCAGAGAGCCCCGGGGTGATGGCGGCAGCCTCGTCCAGCACGTTACGGGAGACGTTGTAGTCCAGCATGACGTAGTTCTGAGCGTGCAGGATGCCCTCCATGCGCTTGAGCAGCACCTGCTTGGCTTCGTCCACCTCGAGACCCTTGCGCCCGATCATGACAGCCTCGGAGACGCACAGCGGCTCGCCGAAGGGCTCCAGGCCCTGCGTGCGCAGGGTGCGGCCGGTGGACACCACGTCGGCGATCGCGTCGGCTACGCCCAGGCGGATGGAGATCTCCACTGCCCCGTCCAGGCGGATCACCGTGGCGTCGATGCCCCGATTCTTCAGGTCCTTGCGCACGAGGTTCGGGTAGGCAGTAGCGACGCGCTTTCCCGCCAGCTTTTCGACCGTCCAGCCCTCGCCCATCGGGGCGGCGTAGCGGAAGGTGGAGGCCCCAAAACCCAGCGGTAGCAGTTCGGCGGTTTCCTCGCGGGTGTCTGCGGCAAGGTCGCGGCCCGTGATTCCGATGTCGAGGTGGCCGGAGGCAACGTAGATGGCGATATCCTTCGGACGCAGGAAGTAGAATTCGACCTGGTTCTCGTGATCGACCGCGGTCAGTGCTTTGGAGTCGGCGCGGGTGGTGTATCCCGCCTCCTTGAGGATGTTCGTCGCTGCTTCCGAGAGCGAACCCTTGTTCGGGACGGCGACGCGCAGGTAGCGCTCACCGGAGTCGATGGCGTTGTCTTCAGAGATCGTGGCGTTCAGGTTGGGCGCGACCGGGGACATGTGGCTCCTTGCGTGGTGGATGCTGTTTCCGCGCCGTCGCAGTGATGGGTGCGGCGCAGTCGGGGGGGTCCGTGCGTTAAGTTGTGGCTCTTAGCTTGGACTAAAGATGCTTATAAATGTCCTCGAGGCTAAGGCCCCGGCCGACTGCCACCACCTGCAGCCAGTACAGCAGCTGGGAGATCTCTTCGGCCAGCTCCTCATCAGACTCGTACTCGGCGGCCAGCCATACTTCGCCAGCCTCTTCGACGATCTTCTTGCCCTGGAAATGGACGCCGGCGTCGAGCGCTTTGACGGTGCCGGAGCCTTCTGGGCGGGTGCGTGCCTTCTCAGAAAGCTCCGCGAATAGGGAATCAAAATTCTTGGGATTGCTCACGCCCCTATTGTGGCACGCGTCTCCCCCGAAGGTTGTAAGGAGCCCCGATAGTGGGGTGAATAGTCAGCCATGGTGGGGGTTGAGGCCGAGAGCCAGGGGCTTAAAGGTCTACTCCTCGACGAGCTCTCGCACAGCGTCGCAGACCACCACGGGCTCCCCACCGACCGTCTGGGTGAGGCGGCTGAGGAACACCAGCAGTTCGTCCAGCTCTTCGCTATCCAACAGCAGCCCTCCGTTGGCATCGGAGATTGCGATGATTCTGCGGACCCCGGCTAGGGACGTCTCCTGGGGGGCCGCCCCGCCTAGGATGCTCTCCCCGATCGTCACCAGCTCGGCCCGCGCCTCGTCCACCGCAGACTCCGGATACGGAGGATCCCAATGCTCCCGCTCCTCGACGCGCAGGTAGCTGCCGGTGGCCATCATCCGGAGGTTTTCGATGAACTCCGTGGCTGCCTCACGGACATCTGGTGGCCACTCGGAGAGCAAAGCATCGCCAACCGGGTGTTGGTGTTCTGACACTGTGCTCGCCCCCCTCCCTAGACCGTGACACCGAGCAGCGCGTCGAGACCCGCGGTGAGCGCCTGGGAAGCCGCGGTGCGGTCGGCGGCGGGGGTGACCCGGTAGCTGCTCGCGCCAATGCCTTCGTTCACAGCGGCTGCCCACTCATCGAGCGTGCGCAGCACGGAGGGAGTGTCGAGGTCGTTGGCCAGGTGTCCGGTGACGGTGGCCAGCACCTCCGCGACGCGCTGTGGCTTATTCTCCTCGGCGGCTGCGGCACGCCACTTAGCGAGGCGATCCTCTGCCTCATTGAGGACCTCCGCGGACCAGTCCCGGTCCTCCCGGTAGTGCCCGGAGTAGAGCCCCACCCGGATCGCTGCGGGGTCGAAGCCCTGCGCAGTCAGCGCAGAGACGAACTCCAGGTTGCCCAAAGACTTGGACATCTTGGTTCCCTCGAGACCGATCATGCCGGTGTGCACATAGTGTCCCGCCATGCGCTGATTGCCGCAGGCAGCCTCGACGTGCGCCGCCGAGTACTCATGGTGCGGGTAACGCAGGTCAACGCCGCCGCCCTGGATGGCGAACTGCTCCCCCAACCGGTTCATTGCGATGGCCGCGCACTCCACATGCCAGCCAGGCCGCCCCGAGCCGAATGGGGCATCCCACTCCGGCTCCCCGGTGCGGTGGGCCCGCCACAGGAGTGCGTCCAGCAGGTGGCGCTTCCCCTCCCGCTCCGGGTCGCCACCGCGCTCGGCGAAGAGCTCGCGCATGGTGGCCTCGTCGTAACGGGACTCGTAGCCAAACTGCTCGGTGTAAGTGTGGTCGGCGTAGATATCCGGGTACTCCCCATCCACGACGTATGCCGCACCCTTATCCAGCAACGTGCTGACCATCTCGACGACCTCATCGATCGTCTCCATCGCCCCGACGAAGAACTCCGGCGGCAGAATCCGCAGCTGAGTCATGTCGGAGCGGAACAGGTCGGTCTGCTCTTTACCAAGTTCGCGCCAGTCCACACCATCACGCTCGGCGCGCTCGAACAGTGGGTCATCGACATCCGTGACATTCTGCACATAAGTAACGCCGTGACCAGCAGCGCGCAGATAGCGGTTCACCAGGTCGAAGGTGTTATAGGTTGCCGCGTGCCCCAGGTGGGTGGAGTCATAAGGGGTGATCCCACAGACGTACATACCCACCGGCGCGCCATCCTCCGGCAACGCGACCGCCTTGACCTGGTCATCCGCCGTGTCATAAAGCCGCAACGCTGGCGGAGCAGCCACCTCAGCGGCCGCGGAATCCGCTACAGCCGGAATGGACGTTGGAAACTGTGGAACACGGGGAGCAGACCAAGAATGCATGGTTACCCACTATAACGGCTGCAAAACTCCAGTGCCCAGCAGCACCATCACCAGCACACCGACCGGGATTCGCCAGGCAGCAAACCAGGCGAAGCTGTGGTTAGACACGAACTTCAGCAGCCAGGCGATGGAGGCGTATCCGACGAGGAAGGCGATCAACGTGCCAACAGCCAGTTGGCCTCCGCTTGCCGCCTGGCCTGCTGCCGGGTCGAAGACATCCGCGAGCGAAAAAATACCGGAGGCCAGGACGGCAGGAATCGCCAGCAGGAAGCTGAACCGCGTAGCGACCTCGCGGTCCAGGTTGAGGAACAGACCGGCGGAAATCGTACCGCCCGACCGGGACACCCCAGGGATCAATGCGAGGCACTGGGCCAAACCCATGAGCACCGCATCGCGCATGGTCAGCTCGTCGAAGGAGCGGCGTCGACGTCCGACCTTCTCCGCGAGAATGAAAACGAAGGAGAAGAGGATCAACATGGCAGCGGTGATCCACAGGTTGCGCAGCTGATCACGGATCAGATCTTTACCAAAGAACCCCAGCACAGCGATGGGGATGGTGCCGGCGATGACCATCCACCCCATCTGATAATCGTGGTTCCGCCGGGACTTATCCGCCAGGCCCGCGAACCACGCGGTGAGGATCCGCCAGATATCTTTCGCGAAGTACACGAGCACGGCCAGCTCCGTGCCGAGCTGGATCACGGCGGTGAAGGAGGCGCCCGCGTCCGCTCCCCAGAATAGCTCGGAGACAATCCGCAGGTGGCCGGAGGAAGAAACGGGTAGAAACTCGGTGAGACCTTGCACGATCGAGAGCACGATCGTCTGCAGCCAAGACATTTCGGTAGGCATGCTTTAGGACGATACACCGACCCATCCAAGTCGGCTGGTAGCGTACTACCTGATGAATGCAGGTAAGCGTGTTTGGCGTAAACGAGGCGATGACGCGATGGCTTGGAAGAAACCTCTGACGTGGGCGGCTGCGGTGACAGCCACCGTTGGGCTCGGGCTGGCAGGTTGTGCCACCGAGGACACGGCGGATAACGGCGCGCCGGGGGAATCGGCAGCCAAGGAGTCGGCACCGAAGGGCAGCACCCCCGCCACCCCTGCTGACTCCCCAGCAGCGAAAAATCCACTTGGTGAGGTGCAGAAGAACAGCGATGCCGGCGAGATCATCGACGTCTCCCAGATCGGTCTGGACCCGAAGACCGAGCAGGTGGCGGCACTGAGCACGTCCACGCTGCGCATCGGCACGCTAGCCGAGCTATCTGGTGAGGGAGGCGCGAAGAAGATCGACGTGCCGGAGAAGTGCACGACGGTCACGCCGTCGGCCGACGGCGTCATGCTTGCCTGCGAAGGCGAGCTGTACGAATACGGCACCGACGGCAAGCAACTGAAGAAGTACAGCGTCGAGGGCACTCCCACGGTGGCCACCGTCACGACGGACGGGCGGGTCTTCGTTGGATTCAAAGGCTCGAACAAGCTGCACTACTACTCCCCGTCCGGCGATCAGCTCGGAGAATCGGAGTCCATCATCGTCAGCCGTAGCCTCGACGACCTCGTTCACGTCAACAACGAACACGGTGAGGAAAGGCTCGCGGTGATCGACCGCGATCAGACGAGCATCACCGACATCGACCTTGCCACCAACGGCCCGCGCGGTGCCCTGCGCATCGGCCAGGGAGTCGGCCTGAGCAGCGTTGGCCGAGGGGACCAGGGGATCTTCATTGCGGCGGATACCGTGCAGGATCAGCTCCAGGTTTTCACCCTGAACGACGTGGTGCGCCAGGTCCAGGCCGCCCCCACCGGCAAGAGCCCCTGGGCGGTCCTGTGGGATGGCAAGCGCCAGATCGCCTGGGTCTCTACCACCGGTGATAATAAGGTCACCGGCTACCGCATCGGTAGCGGCACCCCGATCCAAGCAGCGACCTTCGACTCCATCGCGAATGTGCGTTACATCCTGGACTCCCCTGATGGCGACATCCTGCTTATCGGTGCGGATGGGACGACGCAGCAAGTTTCGGCCGCAGACCTTGAGAGCGCCGTTGAGCGCGGGATGCCGGAGGCTGAGGAATTCCCCGTGATCCACGAGGACCAGTAGCCCACTGGTCGCCACAGAAAACCACGTCCACCACAACACAATTCAGGAGACTGCCATGGCCCACACCCCAACTTTCCCCCGTTTCGGCCGACTTTCGGACTCGGCCTATGAGAAATTGCTGAAGCTGATGTTCCGTATCCCGCCGGAGCGAATCCACGGCATGCTGTCGGGCGCTTTCCGTCGGATCGCTGATTCGCAGGTGGCCTGCGCCGCGGTTCGCCGCGCGCTGGTCGTCGACGACCCGGTGCTCTCCCAGACGGTGGCCGGCATCCGCTTTGATCGGCCTCTCGGCCTAGCTGCGGGCTTCGATAAGAACGCCGAGGAGTTCCACATCTGGGGTCCGCTCGGCTTTGGATACTCGGAGCTTGGCACGTTGACCAGCGTTGCGCAGCCAGGCAACCCGACCCCGCGGTTGTTCCGACTTCCTGAGGACCGCGCGATCCTCAACCGCATGGGTTTCAACAACGACGGCGCGATTGCCGCTGCACAGCGACTCTCCCGTCGCCGTTGCCTCGAGCCCGTGGGTGTGAACCTGGGCAAGGCGAAGATCACTCCAGCGGAGCTCGCGCCTAATGACTACCGGGAGTCCGCGCGTGCGGTTAAGGACGTCGCCGACTACCTGGTGATCAATGTGTCCTCCCCGAATACGCCGGGGCTGCGCGACCTGCAGGCCGTGGATTCGCTGCGCCCCATCGTCGCGGCAGTTCAGGAGGAGGCCGATCTTCCGCTGTTCGTTAAGATTGCGCCGGATCTTTCCGATGAGGACATCGACGCCGTGACCGATCTGGCCATCGAGCTGGGTGTTACCGGCCTGATCGCGACGAATACGACGATCAGCCGAGAGGGGCTGAAGTCAGACGCGCAGTGGGTCCGTTCCCTTGGCGCGGGCGGGGTATCGGGCGCTCCTCTGGCAGAACGCTCCCTCGAGGTGTTGCGTCGCATCGCAGCGCGAGCGGACGGCAAGCTCGTGCTCATCGGTGTGGGCGGCATCGAGACTCCGCAGCAGGCCTGGGAGCGCATCACGGCAGGCGCAAGCCTGCTGCAGGGGTACACCGGCTTCATTTATGGCGGCCCCAACTGGATCTCAAAGATCCACCGAGGCGTGGCCGCACAAATTCGAGCCCACGGCCTGCGGAATATCTCCGAAGCAGTGGGCTCGGGCCTGGAGTGGAAGGAGCTCTAAGCATTTCCCACGCGATGAGTTCTTGCGGGTGGCTTAGTTCTCCGCCCAACCCCACAGGATGCCGCGCGCCAAAGCCTTGAACTGAAGGTTGAATCCCAGGACGGTCGGCGTTGCGGAGTCGCTGATGTCCAGCTTCTCCCCGACGGCGTGCACCGCGAAGAGATAGCGGTGCGGGCCGTGGCCCTCTGGAGGCATGGCGCCATAGTAGCCACGGCTTCCAGAATCTCCGCGCAGTGCTGTTGCTCCCTTTGGCAGGCCAGCGAGCTCATCATCGCCGGCATCGAGTTGGAGGCTGGTCACGGACGCGGGGATGTTGAAGACGGCCCAGTGCCAGAAGCCGCTGGCGGTAGGCGCATCCGGGTCAAAGCACGTGACTGCGTAGCTTTCAGTCCCTGCCGGACCTGGCTCCCAGCTGAGCTGCGGGGAGACATCGTTGCCACCGAGTTGTGCCTCCGGGAGGCGGTCCCCGTCGGCGAAGGTCTCGCTGCTGACCTTCAGCGTGGGCAGGTCGGCTAGTGGCGCATACGGGTCCGGACCCGGGAAGCGCTCGTCGACATAGGAAGCGTGAGTTGAAGCATCTTCTGGGTTAAGAGTCATGCTGTTTAGTCTACCGAACAATCTTCTGCTCCACGCATGAGTTTTCGAAACTTTAACGCCCTGACCAGCCAATTTGTTTTAATTTCATAAGCTGGATAGAGTGTTTCAAGCACGCACGGGCTAGGTACTAAGGTATCTAATCACAGTGCATGCTTACCCTGTCCGGGTGGCGGAATGGCAGACGCGCTAGCTTGAGGTGCTAGTGCCCTATTAACGGGCGTGGGGGTTCAAGTCCCCCTCCGGACACCAATGTCATCAGTCGCGACATAGTTGACAGCTCAGTCGCGACATGATGGACAAACCGGCGCCTTGGTTTTTATTTTCCAACGGCGCCGGTTTTGTGTTTTTACACCAGGGGCGGGTCCCCTTTTCGCCAGTAT
>DYZK01000094.1 GCA_020741275.1 Corynebacterium urealyticum | reverse complement strand
CTCGACGAGATCTGGAACACCTTCGTCAAGCTCGCCCCGAAGCAGATGATCGCGGACGAGACCCTCTACGAGGAGCTGCTCGACCGCTATGAGGATTACTTCACCGGCGGCATGGGCGCGGAGGCTATCCATACCCTGATCCGCAACTTCGACCTCGAGGCCGAGGCCGAATCCCTGCGTGAGGTCATCCGCGACGGCAAGGGCCAGCGCAAGCTGCGCGCCCTGAAGCGCCTGAAGGTTGTTGCAGCCTTCCTGCGCTCCGGCAACGATCCGGCCGGCATGGTCCTGGACTGCATCCCGGTCATCCCGCCGGAGCTGCGCCCGATGGTGCAGCTGGACGGTGGCCGCTTCGCGACCTCCGACCTGAACGACCTGTACCGCCGCGTTATCAACCGCAACAACCGTCTGAAGCGCATGCTGGATCTCGGCGCCCCTGAGATCATCGTGAACAACGAGAAGCGCATGCTGCAGGAGTCCGTGGACGCGCTGTTCGACAACGGCCGTCGTGGCCGTCCGGTCACCGGCCCGGGCAACCGTCCGCTGAAGTCCCTCTCCGACCTGCTGAAGGGTAAGCAGGGCCGCTTCCGCCAGAACTTGCTGGGTAAGCGTGTGGACTACTCGGGCCGTTCGGTGATTATCGTTGGTCCGCAGCTGAAGCTGCACCAGTGTGGTCTGCCGAAGCTGATGGCGCTGGAGCTGTTCAAGCCTTTCGTGATGAAGCGCCTGGTGGAGAAGTCCTATGCGCAGAACATCAAGTCCGCGAAGCGCATGGTTGAGCGCCAGCGCCCAGAGGTCTGGGACGTTCTGGAAGAGGCCATCGCCGAGCACCCGGTGATGCTGAACCGTGCACCAACGCTACACCGCTTGGGTATCCAGGCCTTCGAGCCCGTGCTGATTGAGGGTAAGGCTATTCAGCTGCACCCGCTGGCCTGTGAGGCCTTCAACGCGGATTTCGATGGTGACCAGATGGCAGTTCACCTGCCGCTGTCCGACGAGGCCCAGGCTGAGGCCCGCATCCTGATGCTGGCTTCCAACAACATCCTGTCCCCGGCGTCCGGTAAGCCACTGGCTATGCCGCGTCTGGACATGGTCACCGGCCTCTACTACCTGACCCTGATCAAGGGTAAGGAGGAGTTCGGCGGCCAGGGTGCCTTCACCGAGGCCACCGAGCAGGGCCCGGCAACCGGCGTGTACACCTCCCTGGCGGAGGCCATCATGGCCTACGACCGTGGTGTGCTCGGCCTGCAGGCCCCGATCCACGTCCGCATCGACCACCTCCGCCCGCCGGCAGAGGTTGAGGCGGAGCAGTTCCCGGATGGTTGGCAGAAGGGCCAGACCTGGACCGCCGAGACCACCCTGGGCCGCGTGCAGTTCAACGAGCTGCTGCCGTGGAACTACCCGTACGTCGAAGGCGTGATGGACAAGAAGAACCAGGCCGTCGTCATTAACGACCTGGCAGCGAAGTACCCGATGATCGCCGTCGCGCAGACGGTGGACAAGCTGAAGGACGCTGGCTTCTACTGGGCAACCCGCTCCGGTGTGACCATCACCATGCACGACGTGCTGGTCCTGCCGAATAAGCAGGAGATCCTCGACGAGTACGAGGCCAAGGCTCAGCGCATCGAGAAGAAGCTGGCCCGAGGCAAGATCAACGAGTCCGAGCGATACCAGTCCCTGGTTGACCTGTGGAAGGAAGCAACGGACTTCGTCGGTGAGTCGGTGGAGAAGCTCTACCCGGATGACAACCCGATTCCGATGATCGTGAAGTCCGGTGCTGCCGGTAACATGCGCCAGATCTGGACCCTGGCCGGCATGAAGGGCATGGTCACGAACTCCCGCGGTGACTACATCACCCGTCCGGTGAAGACCTCCTTCCGCGAGGGCCTGTCCGTGCTCGAGTACTTCAACAACTCCCACGGTTCCCGTAAGGGCCTGGCGGATACGGCACTGCGTACCGCGGACTCCGGTTATCTCACTCGTCGTCTGGTGGACGTCGCGCAGGACGTCATCGTCCGCGAGGACGACTGTGGCACCAAGCAGGGCGTTGTTCTGGACGTCTGCACCCCGGTGCTGGACGCCAACGGCGAGAAGACCGGCGAGTTCGCTCGCGCGGACTTCGTCGAGACCTCCGTGCTGGGCCGCTTCCTGGCCGCCGACGCCATCGGCGCGAACGGCGAGGTCGTCTGCGAGGCCGGTACGGTCATCGGCGAGCTGGAGCTGGCAGAGCTGGTCAAGGCTGGCGTGGAGACCATCAAGGCTCGCTCCGTCATGACCTGTGGCACCGCCACCGGCGTGTGCTCCACCTGCTACGGCAAGTCCATGGCGACGGGTAAGAAGGTCGAGATCGGCGAGGCAGTCGGTATCGTGGCTGCCCAGTCCATTGGTGAGCCGGGTACCCAGCTGACGATGCGTACCTTCCACCTCGGTGGTGTTGGTGGCGATATTACGGGTGGTCTGCCGCGTGTTCAGGAGCTGTTCGAGGCTCGTGTTCCGAAGGCGAAGTCCCCGATCGCTTCCGTGGACGGCAAGATCAAGATCGAGGACGACGACGCGTTCTTCACCCTCACGATCATCCCGGACGATGGTTCCGAGGAGGTTGTGTACGAGAAGCTGTCGAAGCGTCAGGGCCTGGCAACGCTGGGCACCGGTGGTGTGGAGCGTCCGCTCCGCGACGGTGACCACGTGAAGATGGGCCAGCAGCTGCTGAAGGGCGCTGCGGATCCGCACGAGGTTCTCCGCGTGATGGGTCGCCGTGGCGTGCAGCAGCACCTGATCAACGAGGTGCAGAAGGTGTACCGCGATCAGGGTGTGGCTATCCACGACAAGCATATCGAGATCATCGTGCGCCAGATGCTGCGCCGCGTGACGGTCATCGACTCCGGTTCCACGGAGTACCTGCCGGGCTCCCTGGTGGATCACGCCGACGCGGTGGCGGCGTCGAAGGAGGCCGTGAAGACGGGTGGCCGCCCGGTCGAGGTTCGCGCCGAGATCATGGGTATCACCAAGGCTTCCCTGGCAACCGAGTCCTGGCTGTCCGCCGCCTCATTCCAGGAGACCACTCGCGTGCTGACGGACGCTGCGATCAACAAGCGTTCCGATAAGCTCATTGGTCTCAAGGAGAACGTGATCATCGGTAAGCTGATCCCGGCTGGTACGGGTATCGCCCGCTACCGCAACATCCAGGTCCAGCCGACCGAGGAGGCTCGTGCTGCGGCGTTCACGCTGCCGTCGACCTTCGGTGACGGTTTCTACGGTGACGAGGGTTACGGTGAGTTCACCGGCGCGTCCGTCCCGCTGGATGACCTCGGCCTGCACTAAGGCTTAGGGTTCTGGGCTTAGGCCTAGAGCATTAAGGCCCCAAGGGTTTTGAACCCTGGGGCCTTTTGCTGTGCCTTGGAATATGAGAAGGGGACTCGGGGGTGGGGGGAGCGGGACGCAGAGGAAGGCGCACGCCAAACCGAGCAAAGAGTTGCGGCGGGAGGTGCCTTGCCCCGCGCTTAATCCAGGCGCATAACGCGTACGGTGACGGAGCCGAGGATGTGCGAGCCCGTGATGCGCAGCGTCGGGGCGTTCGCGGGGAGCTGCTCCGGTGGGATGGCACCGCGGGCGACCTTGAAGGTCGTCTCCCCGAAGGAGCCGTCGGTGTCGATGTGCACGCGGATGCCCTCCGGAACGAGGATTTTGACCTCCCCGAATACAGCCCCTACGTCGACCGTGGTGTGGTGCGAGGCCAGGCGCGCGGCGAGGAGGTCGACAGTCACTGTTCCGGCGTGCGCTCGGATCTCCTGGTAGGCGGGCACGGTCCAGTGGTGGAGCCGGCGATCAGAGAATAGAGCCTGCACCCTGTTGTTGGGCAGGTTCTCGCCGGTGACCATCTGGTTGGCGAAGTAAGCGACCTCTTCCGGGGATCGCGTGGGTACCGCCGGGCGGTTGAAGTTGGTGAGCTTCTCCCAGAAACTTTGTCCATTGTTCGCAGGCGCGGGCCGCTGTGTGGGTGTGCTCGGGCTCGGCGGGGTAGAGGGAGCTGTCGGGCGGCCGTAGAGTGCCGCGCGCGGGTCGAGGAAGAGATCCGTCAGGGGCACGAGCAGCTCGCCACGGGTCTGGGCGACGATGCACTGCTGAACCCGCTCGTCGAACTCCGCGATGCTGATCTGGCCGCGGCCAAGAGCGTCGTGGAGGAGAGCCTGGGCGCGGTTGCGGTCGTTGTCATCGCAACGGAGGGCGTCGTCGTTCATGGCTAAGAGGATAGTGCAGCTCAGCGTCAGCAGTGTTGGGCAGACCGATACGTGGTCGATAACACAACCGGGCGAGACCACAACCGGCACAGCGAGACA
>DYZK01000093.1 GCA_020741275.1 Corynebacterium urealyticum | reverse complement strand
GGCCACCCGAGCGAGCCACAGACTTCGAGACGATATTGGAGCTGGTGTACGGCGCCATGTGGGTCATCTTCGCACCGGTGTCCTGGAACTGGCCTTCGCCTGCGAAGGCGACGGACAGAACCTCGCCCTTGGCGTGCGGACCAGTCATCCACACGGCCGGTTACTTCATGGTGACCTTGGAGCCGATGTTGCCATCGACCCACTCCATGGTCGCGCCCTCTTCACACTTGGTGCGCTTCGTGACGAGGTTGTAGACGTTGTTCGACCAGTTCTGGATCGTCGTGTAGCGGCAGCGGCCGCCCTTCTTCACGATGATCTCGACCACTGCGGAGTGCAGGGAGTCGGTCTTGTAGATCGGGGCGGTGCAGCCCTCGACGTAGTGAACGTAGGCGTCCTCGTCGACGATGATGAGCGTGCGCTCGAACTGGCCCATGTTCTCCGTGTTGATGCGGAAGTAGGCCTGCAGCGGGATGTCCACGTGGACTCCCGGTGGCACGTAGATGAAGGAACCACCGGACCATACGGCGGTGTTCAGAGCGGAGAACTTGTTATCGCCCGCGGGAATCACGGTGCCGAAGTGCTCCTTGAACAGCTCCGGGTACTCCTCCAGGGCGGTGTCGGTGTCGACGAAGATTACGCCCTGCTCCTCCAGGTCCTCACGGATCTGGTGGTACACAACCTCGGACTCGTACTGCGCGGCGACACCGGCGACGAGGCGCTGGCGCTCCGCCTCTGGGATGCCCAGCTTGTCGTAGGTGTTCTTAATGTCCTCCGGCAGGTCCTCCCAGCTCGTCGCCTGCTGCTCGGTGGAGCGGACGAAGTATTTGATCTGGTCGAAGTCGATGCCAGACAGGTCCGCGCCCCAGGTGGGCATGGGCTTCTTGTCGAAGATCTCGAGGGCCTTCAGGCGACGCTCGAGCATCCACTCCGGCTCGTTCTTCTTGGCAGAAATATCCCGGACGACGTCCTCGTTCAGGCCACGGCGCGCGCTGGCGCCGGCGTCGTCGGAATCGTGCCAACCGTAGCCGTAGGCACCGATCGAGTCGATGATTTCCTGATCGGATTGCAGTTTGTCAGCAGCTTGAGTCATAGATTCTTCAGCTTTCCTTCGTTGCGGAAGGGGTAATGGTGGTCAGCGGAATATGGGTCGTACAGATACCGTTGCCGTCCGCGATAGTAGCGAGCGGCTGAGTGTGCTGGCCGAGTAGCTCCGCAACTACTCGGTGCTCTGCAGCGCACAGCTCGGGGAACTCCTCCGCCACGTCCTGGATTGGGCAGTGGTGCCTGCAGATTTGGACGCCGCCGGCCGCATGGCTCACGGTGGCCGCGTAGCCACGGTTGGTCAGCGCCTCCGCGATGTTCTTGGCCTGGGCCTTCACATCACGGTCGTCTGCGTAGTCACCGTCGAGTTCGGGGATGTCCCCCAACAGATCATTGATGCGTTGCGCAGCAAAGTCCTCGACTGCTTCCTCTCCGCCTGAGTTTTTCAGGGCACGCAGTGCGAGGAGTGCGAGGGTGTCGTAATCATGACCGAACTGTGCTCGACCCGCATCAGTGAGGCGGAATAGCTTCGCCGGTCGCCCACGCTGTCCTGACCGTGGCGCGTCAACGGCCTCCGCGAGCCCATCCGCGACGATGTTGTCCAGATGGCGCCTCACGCCAGCTGCGCTCAAACCAAAAGCCTCGCTAATGGTTGTCGCGCTCACTGGCCCATGTCTCAAGACGTAGAGCAGGATGCGACGGCGCGTGTCGGTTTCCACTGGTGCCATATCAACCCGCCTTTCATCGTTGAGGGCCGTCATGATTAGACAACACGAGTGTGTCTTAAATAATTCCCCCTGTCCACTAAGGCGAACCTATGTTCCCTAAAAACTCTGGCTTCATTATCGTGGTTGCATGTCTTCGAACCGACCCGGCCACGCGTTGATCCGCGGCCCCTTCAGCCTGTGGCGCCGCTATTTGGACGTGCTGCCCCGGCTCGGCCTGGCCGGTTCCCGCTCGGCACAGCTCCACCAAGAGGGCCGGGTGCTCGCCCTCCACGCGCCGTTGGAGCCCCTCAACCCCGCCTACCGGCTGCGGCTGCAGATCGCGGTGTGGCTGGGATCCATCGGCACCATTCTCATCGCCCTGGGGGGTATTGGCGCGGGCGCGATGCCCGTGGTGGGCAACCCATTCTGGTCAGTTCCCGGGATCAACGTCTTGGCCCGGATGTTGCACAGCACCACCGTGACCGTCTTCGTCGGAATCGGTTTTCTGGTTGTTGCCTGGCTCCTACTCGCGGCCTTCGTCCTGGGGCCAGGGGGAAGGCAAATCCCCCGGCTGCCCATCCGCACCTATTGGCGCATCTTCGCCCTCTGGGTACTTCCCTTGGCGATCACCGCGCCGATGTTCACCCAGGACATCTACTCTTATCTAGCCCAGGGGGCGATCGCTGCACAGGGGCTGGACCCGTATAGCGCGGGTCCGGTGGACATCCTCGGGGTGCAAAACCCGCTCGCTCGTTCCGTGCCGCTGATGTGGGCGCACTCCCCTGCGCCCTATGGCCCGGTCGCACTGGGCTATGGGGCCGTGATCTCCATGCTCACCGGCAACAACATCGTGCTGGGGGTCTTCGGCCATCGGCTGATGAGCATCACCGGTCTGGTGCTCACCGGCTGGGCGCTGACCAGACTCGCCCAGCGCTGCGGCATCGCACCCCAGACGGCCTGGTGGCTCGGGGTGCTGAACCCGCTGACGCTGCTCCACCTCGTCGCGGGTATCCACAACGAGGCGCTCATGCTCGGCTTTCTGCTCGTGGGCATGGAGTTCGTACTGCGCGGCACCGACCATTACGAGCGACCTTTGAGCAGCCGCCTGCTGCTCATGCTCGCCGGTACGGTCATCGTCACCTGCGCGGGCCTGATTAAGGTGACCGCCCTGATGGCCCTCGGCTTCACCGCAGTGGCGATCGCGCGCTGGTGGGGCGAGGGACTGCGACACCTCATCGGCGCAGGAGTGGCCAGTGCGGTGGTCGCCGCGGCCACTGCGAGTCTGTTCTCCGTGATCACAGGCGTGGGCTTCGGTTGGATCACCTCCCAGGGCGGGGCTGCAGAAATCATCAGCTGGATGAGCCTGTCCACGTTGGCGGGTTTGGCGTCCTCCTTCCTCGGCACCCTCCTGGGCCTCGGAGATCAGCAATCCGCCGCGCTGCTCGTCTTTCGCTTCCTCGGCGTCATGATCGGCGCGTTTTGGGTGGTGCGCATGCTGTGGGCCTCCTACCGGGGTCGCATTCACCCCGTGGGAGGGCTCGGTGTGGCCACGCTGTTCCTCGTGATCTTCTTCCCCGTCGTCCACCCCTGGTACCTGCTGTGGGCCATTCTGCCGCTCGCTGCGTGGGCCAACCGACCGGTGT
>DYZK01000092.1 GCA_020741275.1 Corynebacterium urealyticum | reverse complement strand
GAGTTGCTCTTCTTCTTCCACGGCGACGTCGACCCGCTGCGTGAGGTACTCGCCGCGCATGGCGACTCAATCGTTATCGCCCCCGTGTCCGAGGAGCAGGCGAAGGTGCACGTCCACACGCTGGAAGCCGGGCCGCTGCTCGAACAGGCCTTCGGCCTGGGAACAGTCACTGAGCTGCGGATTGAAGTGCTGCCCAGCGAGCCCGGGAATCACCCAACCGCGGCGCGCCGGGCGGCCCGGCCCATCATCGCCTTGGTGCCTGGCCACAACGAGGGCGCGAAAGATGCGGTGGATGATTCTGGCGCGGACGATACGCAAGACATCTTCGCGGCCGTGGGAGCCGTCAGCCTCGACCCGGCGGCCAGCGAGGAGCAGACCCGAACTGCACTGGAGCAGCTGCCCGCCGGTGATATCGCCGTGCTCACCAATGGGGCAGACCCCGCCGCCATCCTGGAGGTAGCCCAGCGGGAAGGCCACGGCCGCCAGCTCAACATCATCGACACCGACTCCCTGGTCGGGGGCCTGGCAGCGCTCGCGGTGTTTGACCCGACGAACGATTGGGAGGACAACACGGCGGACATGCTGGACGCCAGTGTGTCCCAGCGTTGGTGGCAGGGCCCGCCCGAACAGCTGTCGCAGACTGTTGCCGACCTGTTGGCCGATGGTGGGGAACTCGTCACCTTCATCACCTCCGAGCCCGCCGTGGCCGACGCAGTGGAAGCCTTCGTGCACCGCGCTCGCGAGCAACACCCCGGCGTAGAGTTCCACGAGCATCACGCCCGAGGCTTGGGGACTGCGGTTCAGGTGGGTGTCGAGTAGATGCTCGGCTGGCAGGACACCCGCCCGCTCACCACGGCGACCACCCCCGACCGGGCGAAGAACCTGGCGGATAAGCCGGGCCTGAAGACCCTTCAGGATGTGCTGCTGACTTTCCCGACCCGCTACGCCAGGCTGGGAACGTCGGACCAGCTGGGCATGCTTGTACCCGGCGAGATGTACACCTGCGTGGCGCAGATCCTGGGAGTTGAGCAGAAGGAGAACTTTTCGGGCCGCGGGCCCCGCACTTTCATCCGCTTCCGCTTCACCGACGGCAGCGTGCAGATGGAGTCCGCGCTCTTCGGTAACCCGAAGATGCACCTGGGGGTGATCCAGCCCGGCGCGATCCTGCTGCTACACGGCAAGCTGGATACGTTCCGCAACCAGTGGCAGCTGAAGAATCCGAGTTATGTGACGATCGACCCGGGCCCCAGCGCGCGCTTTGGGGCTTATGGCTCGCTGAAGACGATCGTCACGATCGCGGGCAGCCAGGAGGCGGCGGAGGAGCTGCTGCGCATGCCTTACCTGCCTGGCTATCCGCGCAAGCGGGGTACCTCGACCGCGGAGCTGATCGGGGTTGTGGACCAGGTCCTCCGTGGGCCGCTCGCGCCGACCCCAGGGGGCGAGACCATCCCGGAGATGCTCCCGGACCCCACCGTGGCGGGGACGTACGCGGACGGCGCCGGTGGGGAGGTTGCCGCCGGTTCGGTGCCCGCGTGGCCGACCGGGGCCGACGGTGCGCCGCTGATCCGCTTCGACGCTGCCCTAAGAGGGATTCACCAGCCGCCGGAGGAGGGGCCGGGTGCTGCGATCGAACGCTTGAAGTTCAATGAGGCCCTCGAGCTGCAGCTCATCATGGCGCTGCGGGCGGCGGACTCCACTCGGCGCACCTCGCCGCGGGTGGATGCGCTGCACTCCGAGCTGCTGGCCTCCTTCATCCACAGCCTGCCCTACCGGCTGAGCGAGGGGCAGACGAGTGCGTGGGACCGGGTCGCTGAAGCGCTGGACTCCACGGTGCCGGCGAACCTCATGCTGCAAGGAGATGTCGGTAGCGGCAAGACCCTGATCGCCGCACTGGCGATGGTGGCGGCCGCGGATGCCGGGCTGCAGTGTGCCTTCATCGCCCCGACGGAGGTGCTCGCGGTGCAGCACGCGCAGACCCTCACGCGCCTGGTCGAGGGGCTGCCGATCACCATCACGGTGCTCACCGGCAGCCAGAACTCTGAGGTACGTCGCCAAGCCCTGCTGGACATCGTCAGCGGCCAGGCTCATATCGTGGTGGGCACGCACGCGCTGATTCAGGATTCAGTGGAGTTCTTCAACCTGGGTCTCGTGGTCGTCGACGAACAGCACCGCTTCGGCGTGCGGCAGCGCGATTATCTGAAGAACAAGGCCGCGGCAGGCAAGACTCCGCACATGCTGGTCATGACGGCCACCCCGATTCCCCGCAGTGTTGCGATGACGATGTTCGGCGACCTCGAACCCATCGTCCTGCCGGGGCTGCCGAGTGGACGAGGTGAGGTGCGCACCGCCGTCGTCCAGGCCGGTCGCCGCGCGTGGGTGGATCGCATGTGGCAGCGAATCTCCGAGGACGTCGCCGCCGGGCACCAGGCTTTCGTCGTGGTGCCACGCATCGAGGGCGAGGACGGGGTGCTGGCCTGGGCGGAGAAGCTGGCGTCGGGCCCACTGGCGCACTGCACGGTGGACGTGCTGCACGGCAAAATGGCGCCCGAGGAGAAGGCCGCCGCGATGGCGGGTTTCGCGGAGGGGCGGACGGATGTGCTGGTCGCGACCACGGTAATCGAGGTCGGGGTGGACGTCCCGAACGCGACGGTGATGGTGATCATCGATGCCGAAAACTTTGGTGTTTCCCAGCTGCACCAGCTGCGCGGCCGCATCGGCCGTGGCTCGGCCGACGGCTGGTGCATGCTGCACACCACCACGCTGCCGGGGTCTGCCAGCTATGACAGACTTGAGGCGGTCGCGGCGACGACCGACGGCTTCGCGCTGGCCGAGCTGGACCTCGAGCAGCGAACCGAGGGAGATATTCTCGGCGATGATCAGTCTGGGGCCGGCTCCCGCCGAGCGAGCCTGCTGAACCTCGCAAGCGATGGTGAGATCATCATGCGGGCCAAGGATTACGCCCAGGAGCTGGTGGAGAAGCAGGAGGAGCTAGCCCGGCGGCTCGTCGCGGACATTGAGTTGGAAGACCAGGCGTATATCCAGCGCGGCTAGGTTCTACGGGGCCTCGCAACGCGAGCCTTGGGTGGGCGCCCGGTGCGTAAAGGAACAGGAGCAGCAAGGACTAATGAGCCGCATCATCGCCGGACAGGCGGGAGGCCGCAGCATCAAGATCCCCAAGCAGGTCACCCGGCCGACCTCCGACCGGGCTCGTGAAGGCCTGTTCTCCTCCCTCGAGGCCCGCTTCGGGCTGGCCGGGGAGGTTGTCCTCGACCTTTACGCGGGCTCTGGGGCCTTGGGGCTCGAGGCCGCCTCCCGGGGCGCGGCGGAGGTCACGCTCGTGGAAGCGCTCGACGGAGCGGTGAGCACCATCAAGCGGAATATCGCGACGGTGGAGCATCCGAAAACCCACGTGGTTCACGCCAAGGCCAAGACTTTCCTGGCGACTGCGCCGAAGCGGCACTACACGATGGTGCTCGCCGATCCGCCCTATGAGCTGGCCGACGACGCGGTGGCGGACATGCTGGCAGCACTGATTCCGGCGCTGGCGCAGGACGCCGTCGTCGTCATCGAAAGAAACAGTAAGAGCCCGGAGACGGCATGGCCCGAAGGATTCGAGCCGACGGGGCAGAAGGTGAAGAAGCGCACCTTCGGTATTGCGCGCTTCGATATGGCGATCTGGCGGGGCTAAAGCCGCTCGCGTCAAAGGAGAGGGGAGCGCCGGGTGCCCGGCACAGGGGCCGGCGCTACACTTGGACAGCATGCGAGTAGTCTGCCCAGGATCTTTTGACCCCGTGACGAATGGTCACCTCGACATCTTCACACGTGCTGCAGCCCAATGGGATGAGGTCATCGTGCTGGTGACCTATAACCCCAACAAGAATGGGCTATTCAACGAGCAGGAGCGGGTGGCGCTCATTGAGGCAGCCATCGCGGACCTACCGGAGGAACGGCGCCCAAAGAATATCCGCATTGATACCTGGGATCGCCTGCTGGTGGACTACCTCACGGAGAACAACATCACCGCGTTGGTCAAGGGGCTGCGCAGCTCCCTGGATTACGAGTACGAGCTGCCGATGGCCCAGATGAACCAGCGCCTCTCCGGGGCGGATACTTTCTTCCTGCTCACGAGCCCGGAGTACGGCTACGTGTCCTCCACGCTGTGCAAGGAAGTCGCGAAGTACGGCGGGGATGTCTCTGGGCTGCTGCCAGAACCTGTGGCTAAGGCAGTGACGGCGAAGTTCGCCGAGTCTTAAAGCTCCGTGACCACCGGCTCCAGCGGAAGAAAAAATTGTTAATTCCTGTGACCGGTGTGTTTCTCCGCTAGTGATGCCCTGGAACATGGAATAGTGGGGGACATGTACAAAACCTTCCAAGGCATGGACGATCTCCAGCACATGGTGGAGCAGGCTTATAGCGTGCCCATGACATCCAATTGCATGGTGCCGCGCCGCGAGGTGCTCGACATCCTCGACGAGATGCGTAACGCCATTCCCATCGAGATGGACGACGCCCAGGACGTCCTCGACCACCGCGACAAGATTCTTCACGATGCTGAGGATCGCGCCGACGGCATGGTCGCCGATGCCGAGGCGGAGCGCGATCGGATTCTTGAGGAGGCTCACGCCCGTGCGGAAGCGATGGTGCGCGACGCCGAAGAGCGTGCCACCACCACGGTCGCCCAGGCCGAGGATGAAGCTGACCGCCTGGTCACCGAGGCTCGCAACGAATACGACCACGTCACCTCCCGCGCCGCCGCGGAATCCGACCGCCTCATCAAGGCCGGCAACGATTCCTACCAGCGCTCCGTGGACGAAGGCATTGCCGAGCAGCAGCGCCTCGTCTCCGAATCCGAGGTTGTTCGCAACGCCGAGGCGGAGTCCCAGCGCATCGTGCAGTCCGCCCACGCGGACTCCGACCGCCTGCGCAACGAGTGCGACCGCTACGTCGACTCGACCCTCGCGGAGTTCGAGGAATCCCTCTCCGCAACCCTGCGCAGCGTGGGCCGCGACCGCGCCGCGCTGCGCAAGGGGGCCGGCGTCTCCGGGCTGCGCAGCGACTCCAACTACGGGGACAACAGCTACGAGGGCTAAACCCCGGGCTCAACGCGCGGGATGAAGCGAAGAGGGCGTCGTCCCAAATGGCGGCGGGGAGCCTCAAGCGGGTACAAAAGGGGTATGAGCAACCCCTTCATCCTCGATGTTCAGGACATCCTCGGCCAGCAAGGTGGCCCGGAGCACGTTCACACCACCGGCGAGACCCCGCACAACCTCGGCGGGGAAATGTTCGGAATCGCCCCCGGTACCAGCGTTGATATCGACCTGATCCTCACCAACCTCGGCGAGGCCATCATGGCCCAGGGGACGGTCAGCGGCCCGGCCAGCGTCGAGTGCGGCCGCTGCCTCCGCCGCTTCACGACGGACCTCAGCATCAAGGTCGACCAGGTCTTCGGCACATCTTCGGACTTCATCACCACCGAGGACGAGGACTCCGACGAGGAGGGCGACGATCTGCCACCGCTTGTTGAGGACGACCGCATCGACCTGACGCAGACGGTGCTCAACGAAGCCGGGCTCAACGCCCCGTTCAACCCCGTCTGTGCTGATTACGGCCTCGAGTGCGAGACCAACGTCCCAGAGCCGGACGGCATTTCGGAGGAAGAAGCGGAAGAGGAGAAGGTCGACCCGCGCTGGGCCGGCCTGTCCGCTATTAAATCCCGCCTCGCCGGGGGTGACGATGGCTCGCAAGCGTAGGCTCACCGGCGAGGCAGCACTCCGCGCCGCATACTCCAAGCACGACCACACCCCACTGCTTCAGGCCTGGGGTATCGAGCTGTCCGACGAGATGCTGCGGCTGGCGCTCACACACCGTTCCTTTGCGCACGAGAACGACAATGTGCCGAATAACGAGCGTCTCGAGTTCCTCGGCGACGCCGTACTCGGGCTATCGGTCGCCGAGCAGCTGTACACGCAGTTCCCGCAGCGCAGCGAGTCCGATATCTCCAAGATGCGCGCGGGCGTGGTGAACATGTACGCGCTCGCGGGGCTGGCCCGCAGCCTCGGGCTCGGGGAGTACATCCTGCTCGGCCGCGGCGAGATGAAGACCGACGGGCAGGACAAGGACTCGATCCTCGCGGACACCGTCGAGGCAATCCTCGGCGCGGTCTACCTGGAGCACGGCTTCGCGGTTGCGAAGGCGACCGTGTTGCGGCTGTTTAAGTCCATGATCGATAAGGCCCCGACCGTGGGGCTGACCATGGACTGGAAGACCACCGTGCAGGAGCGCCTGCGCGAACACGATCTGCCGATGCCGGAGTACAAGGTCACCTCCTCCGGCCCGGAGCACGACAAGGCCTTCTTCGCCACGCTCCTGCTGGATGGCAAGCAGCACACCCACGGCCAGGGGCGCACAAAGAAGGAAGCGGAACACCAGGCGGCCCGCGCCATGGTGGAGGAACTGACCAAGCGTGCCTGAACTGCCTGAGGTGGAGGTCGTCCGCCGCGGGCTGGAAGAACACCTCCGCGGCGGGATCATCCACGACGTCCACGTCCGCCACCCCCGCGCCGTTCGCGCTCAGCCCGGCGGGGCAGCGGAACTCGTCGCGCTTCTGGACGGCGCCCGCATCCAGTCCATCGAGCGCCGGGGCAAGTACATGTGGCTCGTGCTGGATAGCGGCCGCGCGCTGTTCGTCCACCTCGGGATGAGCGGGCAGATGCTGATCCATGAGGCTGCCGATACGGCGCTGCCCACCACGCACGTCCGGATTGCCGCGCGGGTCGCTGCGGGGGAGCGGGAACTGGTGCTGAGCTTCGTAGACCAGCGCACCTTCGGCCAGTGGCAGGTCACGCAGATGGTGGCCGATCCGCACGGGAGCTTCGCGGGGGTGCCGGTTCCGGTTGCGCACATCGCCCCCGACCCCTTCGAGGAGGTCTTCGATCCGGTGGCAGTGGCGCGGCGCCTCCGGGCGAAGAAGACCGACGTGAAGCGCGCGCTCCTGGACCAAACGCTGGTCTCGGGGATCGGCAATATCTACGCCGACGAGGCGCTATGGGCGGCAGGCGTTGCCCCTGGGCGCCGTACCCGGGGCATGCGTCAGCGCGACGCCGTGGCCGTGCTGGAGCAGGCCGAGGCGGTGATGCGTCGGGCGCTCGCCCAGGGCGGGACCAGCTTTGATTCGCTCTATGTCAACGTCAACGGTGCGAGTGGCTATTTCGCTCGCTCGCTCAATGCCTACGGCAGGGCCGGGGAGCCGTGCCCCCGCTGCGGGGAGCCAATCGTCAGGGTGCAGTGGACGAACCGGTCCTCGCACTTCTGTCCGCAGTGCCAACCCAGCTAACGTCCAGAGCGGGGCTGGGTGGCGGACAGGCTATTCCAAGAATGGGTGGCGGAGGCCTACAATGCCCCTATGGAAAAACTTACTGAGCTCGTTGATGGCTCGATCAACGGTGTCATCTGGAACATCATCCCGTGGCTGTTGATCGCCGCGGGCATCTACTTCGGCTTGCGAACTCTCTTCGTTCAGATTCGCTTGCTGCCCGCGATGCTGAAGGCGGTCGCGGAGAAGCCACCGGTCGCCCGCGACGA
The DNA here is from genome assembly GCA_020741275.1 of Corynebacterium urealyticum. Classification (GTDB taxonomy): domain Bacteria; phylum Actinomycetota; class Actinomycetes; order Mycobacteriales; family Mycobacteriaceae; genus Corynebacterium; species Corynebacterium urealyticum_A. The sequence goes on along the minus strand of DYZK01000092.1, from coordinate 30,874 downwards.
GCAGGGCAACGAGATCGAGGATGGCGAGCGCGTCGGCATTTCGGCGTTCAAGGCCTTCACGATTTCCGCCGCCTCCCGTGTGGGTACCGGCAACATCGCCGGCGTGGCGCTGGCGATCTCCATCGGTGGGCCGGGCGCGGTCTTCTGGATGTGGATGATCGCCATCGTCGGTGGCGCCACCGCCTTCGTGGAATCCACCCTGGCTCAGCTGTGGAAGTCCCGCGACGCCGACGGCCATTATCACGGTGGCCCGGCGTTCTACATGACCCGCGGCCTGGGATGGAAGCCGCTCGCCGTCATCTTCGCCGTAGCGCTGTCCTTCACCTACGGCTTCGTCTACAACGCGATTCAGACGAACTCCATCGTCGACGCGGTGGGTGGGTCCCTCAACAGCGACTCAATGACCCTCAAGCTGATCGTCGCGGTCGTCGTCGCCTCCCTGACCGCACTCGTCATCTTCGGTGGTGTCACCCGCATCGCCAGCGTCACCCAGATCGTCGTGCCCCTGATGGCCGTGGCCTACATCGTCGTGGGTCTCATCGTCGTGCTCATGAACCTCAGCGAGGTACCCGGCATGATCGGGCTGATTGTTGGCCACGCCCTGGGGCTGAAGCAGATTGCGGGCGCGGGAGTCGGTGCCGCCTTCGGCATCGGCATGCGGCGCGGCCTGTTCTCCAACGAGGCAGGCCAGGGTTCCGCGCCGAACGCTGCCGCGACCGCGACCGTTTCCCACCCGGTCAAGCAGGGCCTCGTCCAGACCCTCGGCGTATATTTCGACACCCTCGTTGTCTGTAGCATCACCGCTTTTGTGGTGCTGCTGGGTCCCGCCGTGACCTACGGTCGCGAGGACATCCAGGGCGTGTCCCTGACCCAGACCGCGCTCGCCGACTCGGTTGGCCCGTGGGGTGCGCACTTCATCACGTTCATCCTCTTCTTCCTGGCCTTCTCCTCGGTCATCGGCAATGTCTACTTGGCCCAGGCCAATATCGAGTACCTGTCCGAATCGAAGAAGGTCATGACGATCTTCCGCCTCGGCGTGATCGCTTTCGTCTTCTTCGGAGCCTTCGGCTCCCTGCCGCTGGTGTGGGCGCTGGGCGACACGATGGCCGGCACCATGGCTATCATCAACATCATCGCGATCGTCCCGCTGGGTTGGGTCGTCTTCAAGCTGCTGAAGAACTTCAACGATCAGCGCAAGAAGGGTCTGGACCCGGTCTTCCACCGGGATATGCTGCCGGAGGCGAAGAACGTCGAGGTCTGGGACGGTTCCGACTCGGCGACCCGACGCGGCTGGCTCGAGCGCCGCTCCCTGCGCGAGTTCACCTAAAGTCCGCGCCCGGAATACGGAGAGCTAAGGAGAATCGGAAGTGACTGAGCAACCACAGGTCCGGCTCACCGCCTGGTGCCACGGCCACGTCCAGGGTGTGGGCTTTCGCTGGTGGGTCGCTGGCCAAGCCAAGGCGCTGGGGCTGACCGGCTCGGCCACGAACTATCCAGATGGGCGGGTGCTCGTTGTCGCGGAGGGGGCGCGACACCTGGCCGAAGAGTTGCTTGACCGGCTCCAGCCCGGCGCGTTGACGAACCCGCAGCGCCCGGGACAGGTCACCACCGTCGTGGAGCTATGGGGCGAGCCGAAGGGCACAGTCGGTTTCGAGCGCCGCTAGCGCGCGAGCCTGGGCTTAGGGCTTGTCCGCGCGCAACGATAAGATAGCCGCATGCACTTAAAGTCGTTGACCCTCAAAGGATTCAAGTCCTTTGCGTCCTCGACGACCCTGAAACTCGAGCCAGGGATCTGCGCGGTCGTCGGCCCCAACGGCTCGGGTAAGTCCAATGTCGTCGACGCCCTGGCATGGGTGATGGGGGAGCAGGGGGCGAAGACCCTGCGCGGCGGCAAGATGGAGGACGTCATCTTCGCCGGCGCCGGTGACCGCAAACCGCTGGGGCGCGCGGAGGTCACCCTCGTCATCGACAACTCCGACGGCAAGCTGCCAATCGAGTACTCCGAGGTCGCGGTCACCCGTCGCATGTTCCGCGACGGGGCCAGCGAATACGAGATCAACGGCGCCAAGGCCCGGCTCATGGATATCCAAGAGCTGCTCAGCGACTCGGGCATCGGCCGCGAAATGCACGTCATCGTCGGTCAGGGAAGGCTCTCCCAAATCCTGGAGTCCAAGCCCGATGAGCGCCGCGCCTTCATCGAGGAGGCCGCTGGCGTGCTGAAGCACCGCCGGCGCAAGGAGAAGGCGCAGCGCAAACTCGTCGGCATGCAGGCCAACCTCGACCGCCTCCAGGACCTCACCGATGAGCTGCACCGCCAGCTGGGGCCGCTGGCCCGGCAGGCCGACGCCGCGCAGCGTGCTTCCACCGTGCAGGCCACCATCCGGGACCGTCGCACCGTCCTGGCCGCCTACCACGTCCGCACCCTGTCGGAGAACCTCCACGAGGCCAATGCCGAGGCCGAGCGGCTCATCGAAGAGCGCGAATACCTCACCGAGCAGCTTGAGGAGCACTCCGGTGAACTCGCAGAGGTGGAGGAAGAGCTGCGGACCGCGCTGGAGGACGCGGAGTCTGCCCGCACCCTCTGGTACCGGCTTTCGGCGGTCGCGGAGAAGAACTCCGCCTCCCTGCGCATCGCGGCTGACCGCGCTCAGGCCAGCGAAGAGACTGCCTGGCTGGGGCCCGATCCTGCTCACTTGCTGGAGCGAGCTGAGCGGGCAGATGCCGAACAGGAGGAGCTCGACGAGGCCGTCGAGATCGCTCAAGAAAAGCTCGAGGGCATCCGGGAGACCGTCGCCGAGGCTCAGGACGCCGCCCGGCAGGCAGAGAATGAGCACCTCGCCCAGGTCCGGGCGATCGCGGACCGGCGTGAGGGCGTGGTGCGGCTGCTCTCCCGTCAGGAGGCGGCCAGCGAGCGGCTCGCTAATGCCCAGGCCGAGGTGGAGCGCAGCGAGGAAGCTGTGGGCGAGCACACCGAGGAGCTGGAAAACCTCAGCGAGGAACTCGCGGAAGCTGCCGACGCGTTGGCAGATATCGAGGGTGGGGGAGAGGAGCTGCAAGCCACTGCAGAGCAGCTCGCCCGCGAGGTGCAGACCGTCGAGCAGCGCGCGGAGGAGCTGCGCAACCAGGAACGCGCGCTGGAGCGCGAGATCGCTGGGCTGGAGGCCACCATCACCGGCTGGCAGGAGCGGCTGCGCCCCACGGACGGTGCGGCCCGCGCGACCTCCGCCGCCGAAGAACATGGCCACGCGGTGAGCACCCTGGCGGAGAACATCACGGTCACCGGCGATTGGTCCGCCGCGGTGGCTGCCGTGTTGGGCGCCATCGCACCCACTGGGGTGGTGACTGCATCGGACGACGCAGTCCTCAGTGCGCTCGAGGGCAGCGATGAGGGCCGCGCCCTCGTCATCGAGGCTGGATCCGAAACCAAGGAGACGGCCGGCTGGCGCCTCGATGCGCCCCTGCCCGCGGGGCAGTGGCTGCTGGACGTTATCGAGCCCAGCCATAAGGTCGCCGCCGCGCTGAACGCGATGCTCGTCGACGTCGTCGCCGTGGCAGACGCCGCTGAGGCTCGCCGCGTCGTGGCCGCCGACACCAGGCTGCGGGCGGTGACCAAAGCCGGCAGTCTCTTCGGCCCCGGTTGGTTCGCGGCCGGCCGCGGGGGAGCTACCCCAGCGGTGGAGCTTGCTGCGAAGATTGACCAGGCCACCGCGGACGTCGCCGAAAAGAAGGAACAGCTCGCCGACCTGAAAGCTAGCCTCGACGCCGCACTGGAAACCACCGCGGAGCGTCGCGCCGCAGCGAGCAGCGCGAAGGCCGCCGTCCAGGAACAACGGGCACGCGTCCAGGCGGCCCAGCACCGCTTCAAGGCGGCGGAGAACGCGGAGGAATCGGCGCGCCGCAGCGTCGAGCGCGCCACCGTCCAACGCAACCAGGCCGAGGAGCGGGCGCGGCAGGCTGATGAGGAGCTCGCCGAGGTGCGGGATCGCCTCTCGCGCGTGCAGGAGCCTGAGGAGCAGGAGGAACCCTCCACCGCGCAGCGTGACCGCACGGCCCAGGAACTCACCCAGGCGAAGGCCATGGAGATGGATGTGCGTCTGCAGCTGCGCACGGCGGAGGAGCGCGCCGCCGCCACCCGCGGCAAGGCGGAGAACCTGCGGCGGCAGGCCCGCCAGGAGGAGGCCTCCCGCAAGCAGCACGAGATCGCACGGGCGCGCCGCGAAGCCAAGCGTCAGGCCGCGCTCATCGTGCAGGAGCAGGCCGAACGGGTTGGCCACCGCATCACCGATGCACTCCATCGTGCCCAGGAGTCCCGCACCCTGACCGAGCAGGCGCACCGAAAATGGCAGGAACGGATGCGCCAGCAAAAGGCAGAGGTCAATAAGTACAACAGCCAGCTTGGGGCGGTCACCCAGCGGTCGCACGAGGCGGAGCTGAAACGCAACCAGGCACAGCTCAAGCTCGAGCAGGCCGCGGAATCCGCGATGGAGCAGCTCACCATGACTCCCGAGCAGCTGCTGGCCGTCGAGCTCCCGGAGGAATTCGATCAGGCCACAGCGCGTAAGGAGCTCAAGCAAGCGGAGAAGGACTTGAACTCCCTCGGTAAGGTCAACCCGCTGGCGCTGGAGGAGTACAAGGCGCTGGAAGAGCGCTATTCCTTCCTCGCCAGCCAGCTTGACGACGTCGAGCGCGCCCGCGAGGACCTCAACGGGGTCATCAAGGACGTGGACAACACCATTCTCACCCTCTTCGTGGAAGCCTGGCACGACGTGGAGGAGCAGTTCCCCAAGGTCTTCGAGACCCTCTTCCCGGGAGGGTCCGGCCGACTGGTGCTGACCGACCCGGAGGATATGCTCACCACCGGTATCGAAGTGGAAGCCCGCCCGCCGGGCAAGAAGGTCAAGCGCTTGAGCCTGCTCTCCGGCGGCGAGAAGTCGCTGACCGCGCTGGCCCTGCTCGTCGCCATCTTCCGTGCTCGCCCGAGTCCCTTCTACGTCATGGACGAGGTCGAGGCTGCGCTGGACGACGTCAACCTTCGCCGCCTGATTGCGCTGTTCGAAGAGTTGCGCAAGGACTCCCAACTGATCGTGATCACGCACCAGAAGCCGACGATGGATGTGGCCAATGTCCTCTACGGTGTGACCATGCGCGGGGACGGCGTGACGCGCGTTATTTCGCAGCGTATGAAGCCACTGGAAGTCGGTTAGCCCAGGCCAGCCCGCACACAGGGGGAGCTGGCCGGGGCGCGCGGAATCACCACGGGGGTAAAGGCTAGGATTGGCGGACGTGACTACCAGCCCGATTGCAGACCTGAATGACACTCTCCTCGCCTGGGCCTCCAGCGCCGAGGCGGAACTTGCGACGAAGCTCAAGGACGTCCAGCTTTTTGTGGAGCTGGATATCACCGGGGATGAGCTCGAACGGCTTACCCGCTTCTACGGCACTTTCTTGAGCCGCCAAATCACGGCGGGCGCGGACGATGCCGCGCTGCTGCAGACCTGTCCGGCGCTGACTGCCGCCGTGCTGATCTCGCGCGCCGCGAAGCTCAACGAGGTTCCCCAGGTGGCCGCCGAGTTCTGGGCTGGGCTCGGCCTGGAGACCACCGAGGACCGGGTGGCGCTCATCGAAGGCCATTTCGCGGAGATTCTGCAGGCGGCTGGGCTGGACCCGATGGACGACCTCGCCGGCGGTCCGGATGGCGAGCTGGGCCGGCTTTTTGGGCACGTTGGCATCGCCAGTGACTGGACGCCAGAGCTCATCGAGCTCATCGACGCTCGCCGGATGTCGGGAGAGGCTGCCGAGGATCTGAGCGAGGAAGCTGCGGCGGTTGTCGCAGAGCTTGCGACACAGCGTCTCCAGCTGGGGCCGCTGTGCGCGACGTCCCCCGATCTCGCGCAAAAGCTGATTGAGCCGGTCGTCCGGGTGGTGCACCAGGGTGCAGAGGCGGGCCAGTGGCACCGCGCGTTGCAGAAGAACTGCGTCTTTCCACTGGTCGCCGAGGAGATTGCGGCAGAGCTGCGGGAGCGCCCAATCGGAACCACGGACCGCCGCTACACGGTGGGCGTGGCGCACGCTGAGGATCGGCCGCGCCTGCGCCTCGATGTGCTGCGCCGCAGGGTGCTGCTGCGCCTGCCGGAGCAGGAGCTGGCAGATAGCCACTTCACCAACCCCGATGAGGTGCGTTGGCGCCTGGACTTCGACGGCAGCCCGTCCGCATTCATCACCAGCAAGGCGGACCGCCCGGGCGCGAAGACCAGCGAGATTTTCGACATCCCGGTGCGCCGACCCCTGCGTGAGATTTGGGTACGCAACGTGGCCTCCCGCGAGCAGTGGCAGATCCCTATGGTCAGCACGGATGATCCCAGCCTGATCTTCACCGAGCGCGGCGGGGACCTGACGGAGATGGCCACCCTGCACCACGCCGCGGTGTGGGTGGTCTGCCCCTCCGACGCCCGAGCGGTGGACCCGGTGAGCGATCAGGAGATCCCGGTACTCGAGGAGCACGAGGTCAAGGCCTGGGAGGGCTGGGCAATTCGCCTGCTGGATCTCTCCTCGGCCCTCTCGCTACATCTCGAGCGTCCGGGGGAGCGTCGCCCGTCGATCGGGAGCGTGCGCGCCGTCGACCCGCGCCAGCGCGTGCGTTTCATTGAGTCGGGGGAGCCCGTCCCGGGGGTACGCACCCAGTCCGGCCGGCCGATCCTCTCGGAGCCCCTGCTTGTCGAGTTCCCGCCGACCCAGTCGGGCGCGGTGGAGACCTGGTTCTTGACCATCGGTGCCTATGCGGGCCCCGGCGAGTACGGCGACACCGTCGCGGATGAAGAGCCCCTGGAGGTTCCGCCCGAGGGTGGGTCCTTCGAAGTCTTCGACCCGGAGGCCTATGACAGCCCATGGGCGGGCGAGTACCTGGTGCGCCTCCGCGGTCCGCGCAACGAGTCCTTCCGCCACGAGTACGCCCTGGTTGAGGGGCTTGGCACCGAGGTCGAGATTGATGGGCCTTCCGCGCTGACCCGGCTGCCGCAGGCCGGGGGCCTCAGCCCAACGACGGTGAAGCTGCTTGCCGGTGAAAAGCCCTTCTCCCGCCGGGTGAAGGCCACCGTGGGACCCGATCAGAAGTACGTCACGACGGTCGTGGAAACCGATGCGGGTGACGCGCTACCGGTCGTCGTGCACCCACCACGGCTGCGCTACCAGCTCACGCTGCGTGGCGAGGAGCCGATGTGGCGTACGGAGGCCGTGCGCACCAGCTCCTCCTGGCTAGACCAGGACACCAAGTTCCGCGTCCGCCCCGGCAGCCCACTGGACCAGCCGCTCGAGCGTCCTAGCCTCGTCATCCGCGACCGCCACGGCGCCCCGGTGCGCACGCTGAAGCTGGAGACGGAGGACAACATCACCTGGTCTGCGGAGCTCGCTGCCGCGGCGTCTTCCCTCGCTGTACTCTCGCAAGGCAGCTTCGAGCTGGAGTTCATCGACTCCGTGGCTCGCCGCCGCGTTTCCGTCCGACTGGCGAACATCGTCCCGGCCCCGACATGGAACGTGTCCTACGCCGACGGTGCACTCGTCTTCGGTACGGGCGAGGACGCCGCCCCCGACCTCGGCTGCTGGAGCGCGTGGGTGTGGCCTGTGACGGCACCGTGGCAGCCGGCCCGCACCGTCACCATCGGTGCCACGGGTGAGCCTGTCGAGCTTCCCACCGAACTGCAGGACGCCGGTCCGCTCGCCGTTCAGCTGTTTGCCCCGGATCGTTTCTCCTTCCTCCGGCCGCCCTCTGGCCCGGGTGAGCGTGCACAGACCGTCGAGGCCGAAGGCTACTTCGGGCGAGGGGAGGACACCCCGTGGTCGCACCTGTCGGCTTTCCTCGTCGGGGAGGCTGAGGAAGCCCCGTCCGACCCGGAGATTCTGCCGACCCTGTGGGACGTGCAGGCCGGCTGGCTACAGAAGCGTGCCCAGGTGCCACCGGCCCTTACCCAGCGGGTGCGCGAGGCTCTCACCCACGATGCGCGCGCTTCAGTGCACTCGATGGGTCGATCGCTGGTCGCCACTGCGGACCGGCCTGCGCAGTTCATTGCCTCAGGCCTGGTGCACTCCTCCTTCGACGTCACCCAAGAGGAGCTGATGAGCCCCGCGGAGCAGAAGCGGGACGAGATCGGCACCCCATGGATCCACGCCCTGGATATCCTGGGCGCGATCGCTCGACTGGATGAGGACGACGCCGAGCAGCTGCCGAGTATCAGGGCATTGAAGAAGCAGCTGGCAGCCACCGCCGGCGAGGGGTCCGTCAAGACCCTGGAGATGGGGCATGACCGTTCCCTGGAGAACTCCTGCATCGACGCCACCACCGTCCAGATCGCGCACATGAACGAGGATCAGCAGAAGGCAGTGCTCGCCATGTTCTTCGGCGACGCCGGTCTGGTCCCGGGGGCCATTTCGGACGAAAACAGCCGTCTCATCGCCGTTTTCGATACCTTCACCCACCGCGCGGCGCTCTCCGAGCTTCTCGGGGATCCGACGTTGATGACGACGGCGGTGGCGGTGTTGCGCCGGATCAAGTCCGCGAACCGCCAGCTGTACCTGTCCGCTCGGGTGCGCTTCGAACGCCTCGACGGAGTGGATACCGATGATCCGCAGAACCGCTGGGCACTGGCACCGGTGATCTCCATGGTCTTCGCGTTGGCCACGCGCATGCACGCACACGGCCACCTGCCGACCCTCGGCAAGCTGCCGCAGGCCTATGAGGGTTGGGCGAAGATGGCTCAGCTGGTTCCAGACCTCGTGACCGGCGATGTGGTCCTCGCCGATGCGATGGTTCTCGGTGTGTTCGGGCCAAATCTGAAAGACTAGGGATTATGAACGTTTTCATCTGGGTACTCATTGGCCTGGTGGTGCTGGCCGCCATCGTGGCGATCGTCGTCGTCCTGGGCCTGCGCCGCAAGAAGTCCAAGCAGATCTCCTTCGAGAAGTCTCCGGAGATCGAGAAGAAGCCGTCCTCGGGCGACTACCAGGCCAAGGGTGGTTTTAACTTCACCTCTGGCGGGGAGTCCCCAGCTCCGACCTCGGAGGACGCAGGCCGCCCGACGATGGATATCGGCGGGGTGAGCGTCCCGGCGCCTTTCGAGAAGGAAAAGGAAGCCCAGCCGCGAGGCGAGGCTTACGCGGAGGCTGCTGAGAAGCCGGCACCAGCGAAGGCCGAGCCAGAGCAGCCTGCGGCTGAGAGGGCCGACGCCGCCGACGCTGCGCCCGCCGCAGCCGAGGAAGAGAAGTCGGCCGCGCCAGCAACGCCCGCTGAGCCGGCAGCCCCCGCCGCTGAACAGGAGAAGCCGGACTCCGAGAAGGCAGCCGAAGAGTCGCAGGGGGAGCAGGCCGGCAGCGAGAAGCCGGTTGCTGCAGAGCCAGCCGAAAAACAGGAGACCACCGCGCCGGCTGACGTCCCAGCACCGCCAGCCGTGGCCCCGGAGGAAGCTGCAACGGAGCAGGAGGCCGAGAAGGCAGACGACGCTGTCGCTGCGGATACCGCAGAAGACGGGTCAGTAGACGCGGTTGCGGACGCCGCCACCCCGGCCGAGAAGCAGGAAGCTGCCCGCACCCAGGAGATCGCGCCAGTCGAGGGTCGCCTCGGCAAGCTGCGAGGCCGGATGGCGAAATCCCAGAACGTTATCGGCCGCGGCGTGCTGGGCATTCTCAGCGAAGGCGATCTGGACGAGGACGCTTGGGAGGAAATCGAGGACACGCTTCTCATGGCGGACCTCGGCGCCGACACCACGATGAAGGTCGTGGACTCCCTGCGCGAGCGCATCGCCTCCCATGGCGTGGAGAGCGAGGAGCAGGCGCGCGCGATGCTGCGCGAGGTTCTCATCGAAGCCGGCAAGCCTGAGCTGGACCGCTCCATTAAGGCAATGCCCTATGAGGGCAAGCCGGGTGTGATCATGGTTGTGGGTGTCAACGGCACCGGCAAGACCACCACCACCGGTAAGCTTTCTCGCGTGCTCGTCGGCATGGGCAAGCACGTCGTGCTGGGTGCAGCAGACACCTTCCGTGCAGCCGCTGCCGATCAGCTGGAGACCTGGGGTAACCGGGTGGGTGCGCGCACCGTCCGCGGCAAGGAGGGCGCAGACCCGGCGTCCGTCGCCTTCGACTCGGTGAGCCAGGGCATGGACGAGCAGGCGGATGTCGTCCTCGTGGATACCGCAGGCCGACTGCACACTTCAGTCGGGCTGATGGACCAGTTGGGCAAGGTCAAGCGTGTCGTGGAAAAGCGCGCCCGTGTGGACGAAGTGCTGCTCGTGCTGGACGCCACGGTGGGGCAGAACGGTCTGATGCAGGCCCGCGTATTCCGCGATGTCGTGGATATCACCGGCGTGGTGCTGACCAAGCTGGACGGCACCGCCAAGGGTGGCATCGTCTTCCAGGTGCAGGAAGAGCTCGGCGTTCCGGTGAAACTTGTCGGCCTCGGCGAGGGTGCAGATGACCTCGCACCATTTGAGGTGGAGAGCTTCGTGGACGCGCTCCTGGGATAAAAAGAGCTTTTCAGCCTCAGTTTTTGAGGCTTTCAGCGGCGGGGCCTCACCATGGGTTCCGCCGCTTTTTCGTATTTTTCCCTGTTTTTGCGCTGCCGTATAGTGATAAATTTATTTTCTGTAATCACACTCAACTGATTACAAGAACACTTTGCAACTGGTTTGTCGATTGAAAGAAATGGACGCCTGATCGTATCGACTGTTAAGGATTCCCAACCATGGCTTCTCAAGAATTGGCCACTTCACCAGGCAATATAGCCTGGATGCTTATCAGCGCAGCCCTCGTGCTGCTGATGACCCCAGCACTCGCGTTGTTCTACGGCGGCATGTCCCGTCAGAAGTCCGCGATCAACATGATGATGATGTCCTTCGGGGCAATGGCCGTCGCGGGCGTGATGTTCGTGATCTGCGGCTGGTCCATGGCCTACGGCACCCACTCCATTGCCGGCATCTTCGCTAATCCGACCGAGTTCTTCGGTCTCGCGCACAGTATCTTCGACGCTTCCGGGAATCCTCTCATCGACGCGCACGGCATGCCGAACGCCGTCAACGTCCTGTTTCAGATGACCTTTGCCATGATCGCCACCGCGATCATCTCCGGCTCGCTGGCCAACAGGGTGAAGATCCACACCTGGCTGATCTTCACAGCAGTATGGGTCGTCCTGGTTTATGCGCCGATGGCCCACATGGTCTGGGGCGGTGGACTCCTCGGCGAGGGAGCCAACAGCCTGTCCGCGTGGCTCTTCGGGACCCATGTGGAAGGCGCCGAGACTGTCGCGAATATTGCCCCCATCGACTTCGCAGGCGGCACGGTCATCCACATCAACGCCGGGGTGGCTGGCCTCGTGCTGGCACTCATCATCGGCAAGTCCCAGAGTTTCATGAAGGAGCCGGATACCCCGCACAACCTGCCACTAGTGATGCTGGGTGCAGCACTGCTGTGGTTTGGTTGGTTCGGTTTCAATGGTGGCTCCGCTATGGCTGCCGACGGCAGCGCGGCACTGGCCTGCTTGAACACCTGTGTTGCGGTCTGTGCCGCGATGCTGGGATGGATGGTCAGCGAAAAGATCCGAACAGGCTACGTCACCTCCCTGGGCACGGCTTCCGGCGTGGTCGCCGGCCTGGTCGTCATCACTCCGGGGGCGGGGGATATGTCCCCGCTGACCTCGATGCTCGCCGGTGTCGTCGGCGGTGTGTTGGCTTCTTTTAGCATCTCGCTGAAGTACCGCCTCGGCTTTGACGATTCCCTGGACGTCGTTGGTCTGCACCTCGTCGCTGGGCTGTGGGGGACCATCGCCCCAGGCCTGTTCGCTACCGACCGCGGGCTGCTCACCGGTGGTGGGGTGGACGGCGCCAAGCTGCTCGCAGTTCAGGTGCTCATCGCCGTCATTGCCGCTGCTTTTGGTGCCGTGCTGACTGCGGTGATCGCGTTGCTCCTTAAGCACACCCTCGGCTGGCGAATTAGCGCCGAGGAGGAGAGCACGGGCATCGATGTGACGCACCACCGCGAACGGGCCTATCACGCGCTCGTCGATGCGGCGGTCGCTCAGCGGGAGTAGTCCCGCAACTGACTCTCACACGCCCGGTCGTTGCCGGACAACGCCCCCGCCGCGCTAAGGTGGCAGGGATAACTACTTAACGTTGTTCGCCCAGACCGGGCGTTGAGACGTTTTCAGCGATCGTATTAAGGGAGACACGAGAACGTGTTTGAGTCACTTTCAGACCGGCTATCAGGTGCCCTCAAGGGCCTGCGTGGCAAGGGCCGCCTCACTGAGCAGGACATCAACACCACCGCACGCGAAATCCGTCTCGCGCTGCTCGAGGCGGACGTCTCCCTGCCCGTCGTGCGCGCTTTCATCAAGCGCATCAAGGAACGCGCCAACGGCGTCATCGTCTCCGAGGCGCTGAACCCGGCTCAGCAGGTCATCAAGATCGTCGACGAGGAGCTCAAGGAGATTCTTGGTGGCGAGACACGCCGCCTGACCCTGGCCAAGCACCCGCCGACCGTCATCATGCTCGCCGGTCTGCAGGGTGCGGGTAAGACCACCCTGGCCGGTAAGCTCGCCCGCTACCTGTCCAAGCAGGGCCACACCCCGATGCTGGTGGCCTGTGACCTCCAGCGCCCGGGCGCGGTCCAGCAGCTGCAGATCGTCGGCGAGCGCGCTGGTGTGACCACCTTCGCCCCGGACCCGGGCACCAGCCTGGAATCTCACGACCACGAGATGGGCACCTCCACGGGCGACCCGGTCGAGGTCGCCGAGAAGGGTATCGAGGAGGCCTACCGCACCCAGCACGACATCGTCATCATCGATACCGCAGGCCGCCTCGGTATCGATGAGACGCTGATGACGCAGGCGCGCAACATCCGCGACGCCGTTGAGCCCGACGAGGTGCTCTTCGTCATCGACGCCATGACTGGTCAGGACGCCGTGACGACCGCCGAGGCCTTCCGCGACGGCGTTGACTTCACCGGTGTGGTCTTGACCAAGCTGGACGGCGACGCCCGCGGTGGTGCCGCACTGTCCATTCGTGAGGTCACCGGCAAGCCGATTCTGTTCGCCTCCACGGGTGAGAAGCTCGAGGACTTCGATGTTTTCCACCCGGACCGCATGGCCTCCCGCATCCTGGGCATGGGTGACGTCCTCACCCTGATCGAGCAAGCCGAGCAGGTCGTGGACCAGGAGAAGGCCATGAGCTCTGCCGAGCGCATGGCATCCGGCGAGCTGACGCTGGAGGACTTCCTCGAGCAGATGATGATGATCCGCAAGATGGGTCCGCTCGGCAATATCCTGAAGATGCTTCCTGGCGGCTCCCAGATGTCCCAGCTCGCGGACATGGTCGACGAGAAGCAGCTGGACCGCATTCAGGCCATCATCCGAGGTATGACCCCGGCGGAGCGCAACGACCCGAAGATCCTGAATGCCTCCCGCCGCAAGCGCATTGCCGCTGGTTCTGGTGTGCAGGTCTCCGAGGTCAACCAGTTGGTCGAGCGCTTCTTCGAAGCGAAGAAGATGATGGGGCGCATGGCTGGTCAGTTCGGTATGCCGGGTGGCCGTTCTGCGACGAAGAAGCAGAAGAACCACCGTAAGGGCAAGGGGAAGAAGGGCCGGAACAAGAACCGTCGTTCCCCGCAACGCATGAACCGCCAAGGCATGCCGGGGATGCCTGGAATGCCAGGTATGCCGGGCATGGGAGGTGGCATGCCGTCCATGAAGGAGCTCAAGGCGCTGCAGGACCAGCTGCCCCCGGGGATGGAGGGCATCGACGTGGAGAAGATGTTCGGCGGAGGCAAGAAGTAGCCTCCACCTTCTTCGCGTCACCACTTTGCGGCGGTGGAGCGCCGCCAGCGTTTGCGACTGGCGGCTAGGTGCCGCACACGGTGCGGAAGCCTGTTGGAGAGGGGGTGGGCTTCTCCCAGTGTTCGAGGCCCGCGCGACGTGTGAAGGGGGCACGCAAGGCCTCCCACAGCTGCTCGACGGGGGAGTAGTCGCCGCCGAGCGCCGCTGCCAGCGCCTCCTCGACGTGAGCATTGCGGGGGTAATACACCGGGTTGGTGCGGGACAAGAGCTTTCTATCGGGGTTAGCGTTGGCCCACTGCTCACACCAGCGCGCGAGATCGCGCAGCGCGGCGCTATTGTCGCCAAGCCCACCGTTGGCTGACCACGTGTCGTGCCAGGCTTGGCGACTGATCCCCGCTGGGTTGGCCTCGGTGTCCGTGAGTTGGCGCAGGACCTGCGCCACATCGAGCTGATGCTCCTCGGCCAGCACCTGGAACTCGCTTAGCACGTGCTGGTGGGAAGGCTGCTGCGCGTCGAGACCGAGCGCATCGGCGAACTCCGCATCCAGAGCGCGGGTGTAGCTCGCCGAATACTCATCCAGCACCTCTTGCGCTTTGGCCACCGCGCTGCGATTCGCTTCGGCCGAGTCCGCGCCCGACGCCGGGGCCAATAGAGGCAGCATCGCCTCGGCCAGACGCGCTAGGTTCCAGCCGCCGATGGCGGGCTGGTTGCCGAAGGCGTAGCGGCCGTGGGTGTCGATCGAGCTGAACACCGCCTGCGGGTCGAAGTGATCCACGAAGGCCGCCGGGCCGTAGTCCAGCGTGAAGCCGCCGATGGTGGTGTTATCCGTGTTCATCACCCCGTGGACGAATCCGAGCCGCGTCCACTGCGCGATCAGCCGGGCCTGCGCTGCTGAGACATGACGGTACAGCTCCAGGTAGCGCTCTGGCGCCGAAAGCTCGGCGAGCTCAGGGAAGTGGCGTTGGATTGCCATGTCCGCCACCCGCCCCAATAAGCCCGAGGTGCTCTCCGGGTCCCGCATACGCGCTGCCTGAAAGGTCCCGACCCTGAGGTGGCTGGTGGCGACTCGGACGACGGCGGCTGCTGGTTCGGTGCGGTGGCGACGAACCTGTTCGCCGGTGGTGAGCACCGCCAGGCTCCGGGCAGTCGGGACACCCGCGGCATACATAAACTCACTGAGCAGGAACTCACGCAACGCTGCCGACAGTGGGGCCTTGCCGTCGGAGCCGGGGCGCGAGTACGCAGTGGTGCCTACACCCTTGACGTGCAGGTCCAGCAGCTCGTCGGTGTCGGGGCTGCGCCGCTCACCCAGCAGGACGGCGCGCCCGTCGCCCATCAGTGCGTTGAAGCTGCCGAACTGGTGGCCGGCGTAGAACTGGGCGACCGGATGTGCGTCGGAATCAGTTCCGCGACCGAGCAGAAACTGCACGCCAGCGGGGGAGCGGAGCCAGGCAATGTCCAGACCCAGTTCGGCGGCCAGGGGCTCATTCAACACCAGAAGCCCTGCCTCAGGCAGTGGGGTGGCGGGCTCGTAGGGCGCGGTGAGTTTCGGAAGCTGGTGGGCGAAGTTGTATTCGAGCGTCGGCGGATCCGCGGCGTTCTTGTGGGGACGCTGCGAGCTGAACGACTCGGGCTGGCTGGAGTTTCGGAAACACATAGTGACCACGGTATCGGCTTATGATGGCCGGGTGATTCGTGAAACGTTAAAGATCGCCTTCGCCTTCGTCGGTGTGATCGTGGGCGCCGGATTCGCCTCCGGCCAGGAGGTCATGCAGTACTTCGTGGGTTTCGGTCTCGACGGCCTGTGGGGCGTGGGACTTTCCGCCCTGGTGGTGTGCTCGATGGCACTGATCATCCTGCAGCTGGCCTCCTACTTCCAAGCCAAGGAGCACGGTGAGGTCTTCGACCGAGTCTCCCGCCCGGTGCTGGCGAGGGTGCTCGATATCGGAGTGAGCCTGACCCTGTTTGCCACCGGCTTCATCATGTTCGCGGGCGCCGGGTCCAACTTGAACCAGCAATGGGGACTGGAGACCTGGATAGGCGGGGTCGTCATGGTGCTGCTGATCCTCGGCGCAGGCCGGTTGGACGTCGACCGGGTGACCACGATGATCGGTGCGGCAACGCCCTTCATCTTCGGTTTCATCGGCCTGGCCAGCCTGTACGTGATTTTTTTCGTCGACCACCCGCCGCTCGCGGAGCTGGACGCTGAGGCGCTGGCCATCGGTTCTCCGCTGCCACACTGGTCTATTGCTGCGGTGAACTACGTGGGCTTCAACCTGATGGTCGCGGTGTCCATGGCGGTCGTCATCGGCGGGCAGATGTTTAACCCCAGGCTCGCGGGACGAGGTGGGTTCTTGGGTGGTGTGATCCTTTCTCTGATGATGGCTATCAGCACCATCACGCTGTTCCTCGCAGTCCGTGAGGTGGGGCACGACGACCTGCCGATGCTGAGCCTCATCGTGCATATTCACCCGGTGCTGGGGCACATTATGGCGGTCGTCATCTACGCGATGATTTTCAATACCGCGCTCGGAATGTTTTATGCGCTGGCCCGCCGATTGAGCGCCTCCCGACCGGAGCATTTCTATCGTTACTACGTGGGAACAGTGGCGGTGGGCTTCGTGCTCTCCTTCGCGGGCTTCAAAAACCTGATCGGTTGGATTTACCCACTGCTGGGGTACATGGGTCTCCTGCTCATCGCGGTGATGACCTTTGCCTGGGTCCGGCGTTATAAGCAGATCGCCCAGGAAGCTGACCGTCGGTTGCGCCTGGTGGACCTGTGGCGGGCCGGCAGGGAAAACGAGCCCGCCGGTGATGCGCAATAGCGCTGTAGCCGAGGGGCGGGGCCGGGTTTGGGTTTCCCGGCGCAGATGGCTACTATGGTTCAGGTTGTGGCTACGGCGGTTGTGCTGTGGCCATGCCATGCGAACGCCCTGCGGTATACCGATCCCGACCACGGTCGGCCGGTAGTCACCCGCAGGATAAACATCAAGGGTTGAACCGGTTTCCCATCAAGGGGAAGCGACAAGAACTGCCCAGTGACCAGAAAAGGAGCCACATCATGGCTGTCAAGATCAAGCTTCAGCGCGTTGGTAAGATCCGCACCCCGCAGTACCGCGTGGTCGTCCAGGACGCTCGTGCCCGCCGCGGCGGTGCCGTCATCGAGAACCTGGGTATCTACCAGCCGGCGAACCAGCCTTCCATCATCGACATTAACTCCGAGCGTGCTCAGTACTGGATCGGCGTTGGCGCTCAGCCGACCGACACCGCACTGGCGCTGCTGAAGCTGACCGGTGACTGGCAGAAGGCTAAGGGCCTCGAGGGTGGCGAGAACACCGTGAAGCCGCAGCCGGAGAAGAAGTCCAAGCTGGATATCTTCAACGAGGCGCTGGCTGAGGCTGCCGAGGGTCCGACCGCTGAGGCCATCACCGAGAAGCGTCGCAAGGCGAAGGAAGAGGCCGAGGCTAAGGCTGCTGCTGAGGCAGAGGCCGCCGAGAAGGCAGAGGCTGAGGCTGCTGAGAAGGCTGAGGCTGAGGCTGCAGAGGAGTCCGAGGAGGCTTCCGCCGAGTAATTATGGCCCCCTTTGGGGTGTGATTTACTTCCGACGGGGAGCTGCTGCGCACAAGCGCGGTGGCTCCCCGTTGTTCTTTATCTGAATGGGGGTCAGTGGGGGCACCCGGGGTGAGGGGTGCCCCCAGCGGGGTGCTGCCGCGCTCCGATTGACGAAAACGGCCTTCCTAGTGGTGTAATCAAGATCTCACAAAACCTTGGGCAATTAAATAATTATTGTTCAACAAGTTCTTGTGGGGTCGGGTGCATCGTGACCAGCGCAGTCTAGCTCCGACCCAGTGGTCGGGCTGACCACGCAGTGGAATATGATGTACACCACGTGAGATTTAGCATCCGTAGAGGAGAAACCGGTGGACGTTGATAAGACCGTCAATCAGTACTACGAACAGATCCTGAAGCGAAACGCAGGCGAACCGGAGTTCCATCAGGCCGTCGCAGAAGTTCTGCAGTCGCTGAAGTGTGTTCTGCAAAAGGACGAGCATTACGCGCAGGATGGGCTCATCGAGCGCATGTGCGAGCCAGAGCGCCAGATCATCTTCCGCGTGCCCTGGATCGACGACAACGGCAGGGTGCAGGTCAACCGCGGCTTCCGCGTGCAGTTCAACTCGGTGCTGGGCCCTTACAAGGGCGGTCTGCGTTTCCACCCTTCCGTGAACTTGGGCATCATCAAGTTCCTCGGTTTCGAGCAGATCTTTAAGAACTCCCTGACCGGCCTGCCAATCGGCGGCGGCAAGGGTGGCTCCGACTTCGATCCGAAGGGGCGCTCCGACCACGAGATCATGCGCTTCTGCCAGTCCTTCATGACCGAGCTGCACCGCCACATCGGTAAGGACACGGACGTCCCAGCCGGCGACATCGGCGTCGGTGGCCGCGAGATCGGCTACCTCTTCGGCCAGTTCCGCCGCATGAACAACCGCCACGAGTCCGGCGTGCTAACCGGCAAGGGCCTGAACTGGGGCGGTTCCTTGGTCCGCAAGGAGGCCACTGGCTACGGTGCGGTCTACTTCGTGCAGGAAATGATGATGGC
Organism: Corynebacterium urealyticum; assembly: GCA_020741275.1. Classification (GTDB taxonomy): domain Bacteria; phylum Actinomycetota; class Actinomycetes; order Mycobacteriales; family Mycobacteriaceae; genus Corynebacterium; species Corynebacterium urealyticum_A. The sequence goes on along the minus strand of DYZK01000092.1, from coordinate 12,470 downwards.
CGAGAAGGAACGCCTCAACGGCGCCCGCGTCATCGTCTCCGGCTCCGGCAACGTCGCGATCTACGCGATGGAGAAGGCCCAGGAGCTCGGCGCCACCGTCGTGGCGTTCTCCGACTCCTCCGGCTACGTCTCCACCCCGGACGGCGTGGACCTCGAGCTGCTGCACCAGATCAAGGAGGTCGAGCGCGGCCGCGTGTCCGACTACGCCAAGCGCATCGACGGCGTGACCTTCCACGAGAAGGGCAACATCTGGGAGGTCGAGGCCGACGTCGCTCTGCCATGCGCCACCCAGAACGAGCTCGACGGTGACTCTGCAGTCATCCTGGCCGATAACGGTTGCCGCTACGTTGCAGAGGGCGCGAACATGCCGAGTACCCCGGAGGCAATCACCGTCTTCCGTAAGCGCGGCATCCACTTCGGCCCGGGCAAGGCCGCCAACGCCGGTGGTGTGGCGACCTCCGCCCTGGAGATGCAGCAGAACGCCTCCCGTGACTCCTGGTCCTTCGAGTACACGGACAAGCGCCTGCGGGACATCATGCACAGCATCTTCCGCACCGCTCAGCGTGCTGCTGCCGAGTTCGACAAGGAGGGCGATTACGTCATCGGTGCCAACATTGCGGGCTTCCGCAAGGTGGCAGATGCAATGCTGGCGCAGGGAGTGATTTAATAGCCTGCATGCCAGATTTGCAGATTGGTCGAGTCATCAAGCCCCACGGCGTGAAGGGGGAGGTCGTGGTGGATCCGTCGACCGACCACGTGGAGGAGCGCTTCGCCATCGGCGAGGCGCTTCGCGCAGTTCAAACGGGTAAAGAACGCCAGCTCACGGTCGCGGGGATGCGCCGCCACCAGAACCGTCTTCTCGTCACTTTTGAGGAGATTCGGGACCGCGACGAGGCCGAGTCCCTGCGCGGGGCACGGTTCATGGCCGCGCCGCTGCAGGATGACTCCGACGACGGCTACTACGATCACGAGCTCATCGGCCTGCGGGTGCTCAACGTCGGGTCCGTGGACGCCGATACCGCCAATCGCCGCGCCTACGAGGGGGAGCAGCCCGAGCCGGTGGACATTGGTGAGGTCACCGGGGTCAGTCACGGCCCGGCTGGAGCGACCCTCAAGGTCGCCGTGGGCGCAGATGCGGACCTGCCCACCGCGGGCTCCACAATCCTCATCCCGTTCAAACTCGCGATCGTGCCCATCGTGGACCTCGACAACGAGGCCCTCGTCGTTACCCCACCGGAAGGGTTGCTGGAGCTGGCATGAGACTCGACGTTGTGACTATCTTCCCTGAGTATCTCGACCCTCTGCGCCACGCGCTGCTGGGTAAGGCCATCGAGTCCGGCCGTCTCCAGGTTGGTGTTCACGACCTGCGGCAGTGGGCCACCGATCGGCACAAGTCTGTCGACGACACCCCCTATGGCGGTGGTCCCGGCATGGTGATGAAGCCCAGCGTATGGGGGCCCGCCCTCGACGACGTCATCGCGGGTACCGGTCCCGCTGCCACCGCTCGCGACCTCGCGACCTCCCTAGCTCACAAGAAGCTCGCACCTCTCGACGGTCCTGCTCCGTCGGGCGGGGGAGAAGCGGAACACGATGGCGACGCCGTCGGCGAGGCCCAGTCACGTGGGCCGGTGGTCATCGTTCCTACGCCCGCGGGTACACCCTTCACGCAGGAGATGGCCGCTCGGTGGTCCAAGGAAGAGCACCTCGTCTTCGCGTGCGGTCGCTACGAGGGCATCGACCAGCGAGTGGTTGATGACGCCGCCCGCAACTACCGCGTCGAGGAGGTCAGCATCGGTGACTATGTGCTCATCGGCGGGGAGGTTGCCGTCCTCGTCATGGCGGAGGCCGTCGTCCGGCTGATTCCCGGTGTGCTGGGCAACCAGGCTAGTCACGAGGAGGACAGTTTCCAGGACGGGCTGCTCGAAGGCCCGAGTTATACCAAGCCACGGCAGTGGCGGGGGCTGGACGTCCCGGAGGTCCTCTTCAGCGGCAACCACGGCCTCGTCGACCGCTGGCGCCGCGAGCAGGCCTTGCTGCGGACACAACAACGCCGCCCGGAGCTCATTGAGAAGCTCCGAGCGGCGGGTGGGCTGAGCGCGGCGGACGAGCAAGTGCTCGACGCTCACCGCGAAGCCTAAGCGGCTGTCAACCGCGGGGGCACCGGGCGGGCCCTTGGCCGCGCCCGGTGGTGGGGATTACCAGTCCGCGCCGTCGATGGCCTTCGTGTGGTCGCGGACCTGCTCGCCCTCAGCGTAGAGTGGCATGTCCTTTTTCGCCTGGTAGAACGGCACGGAGATCGGCGCCTCCGGCTTGCGGCCGCGGATCAGGTCAGCAGCCTTCTCCGCCAGCATCAGGACTGGGGAGTAGATATTGCCGTTGGTGACGATCGGCATGGCCGATGCGTCGACGACGTACAGACCCTCCACGCCGTGGACCTGCATGCTTTCCGGGTCCACGACGGCCATCTCATCGTCGGCGGAGCCCATCTTGGCGGTGCAGGACGGGTGCAGTGCGGTCTCGGCGTCGTTGCGGACCCACTCCAGGATTTCCTCGTCGGTCTGCACGGCAGCGCCCGGGGAGATCTCGCCGTCGGTGAACTCGCGCATCGCGTCGGTGTCCAGAAGCTGGCGGGAGACCTTGATGGCCTCGACCCACTCGCGGCGATCCTGCTCGGTCTTCAGGTAGTTGAAGAGGATTTCCGGCTTCTCGTGCGGGTCGGTGCTCTTGATCTTCACGTGGCCGGAGGTATCGGAGTACATCGGGCCGACGTGGAACTGGAAGCCGTGCTCGCCCTCCGGCTGGCTGCCGTCGTAACGGATAGCCATCGGGAGGAAGTGGAACATGAGGTTCGGGTAGTCCTCGTTCTCATTGGAGCGGGCGAAGCCGCCAGCCTCGAAGTGGGAGCTGGCAACCGGGCCGCGGCGGGTCAGCAGCCACTGCAGCCCGATGATCGGGCGCATCCACATCTTGTAGTACGGCTGGGAGCTGACCGGCTGGGTGCAGTTGTACTGGACGTAAACCTCGAGGTGGTCCTGCAGGTTCTGGCCCACGCCCGGCAGGTGCTTGCGCACGTCGATGCCCAGGGAGCTCAGGTGCTCCTTATCGCCGATGCCTGAAAGCTGCAGCAGCTGCGGGGTGTTGAAGGCACCGCCGCACAGGATCACCTTGTCCGCGTACACGCGGCGGGTCTTGCCCTTCCAGGTGTACTCTGCGCCGATGGCCTTCGGAGCGGACCCGTCGGCCGGTGCATCCTCGAAGAGAACCTTGGTCGTGAACGCCCGGGTGCGAATGTCCAGGTTCTTGCGGTCCATGATCGGGTGCAGGTAAGCGCGCGCTGCGGAGTGCCGCTTGCCGTGGAAGATGGTGCGGTCGAAGGGAGCGAAGCCCTCCTGGCGGTAACCGTTGACGTCGTTGGTCAGGTTGTAGCCTGCCTCCTGCACAGAGCGGAAGAAGGCCTGGAACAGCGGGCTGGTAGCTGGGCCGCGGGTCAGCTTCAGCGGGCCGTCGTGGCCACGGCGTGGGTCGTTCGGGTCGGCCGCCAGCGCCGTCTCTAGCTTGTTGAAGTAGGGGAGGACGTGGGCGTAATCCCAGTTCTCCATGCCCGGCAGCTTGCCCCACTTCTCGTAGTCCATCGGGTTACCGCGCTGGTAGATCATGCCGTTGACGGAGCCGGACCCGCCCAGCACCTTGCCGCGGGCGTGGTAGATGCGGCGGCCGTTCATCTCCGGCTCTGGTTCGGACTCGTAGGCCCAGTCGTAGAACTTATTGCCGATGGGGAAGGCGAATGCGGCAGGCATGTGGATGAACAGGTCCCAGAAGGAGTCCATGCGCCCGGCCTCCAGCACCATGACCTTCGTGTCCTTGTCCTCGGTCAGGCGGTTGGCCAGGACGGAACCCGCCGAGCCACCACCGACGATGACAACGTCGCGGTGCGAGTCCTCGATGACCTCGCCAGTAGTGTCGTTTTTCGCGAAGGGTGCCCGAATTTTATTCCAGAGCGACAAGAGTGAAACCTCACCTTTCCTAAGGCATAACCGGGGTGTCGTTGCGGGCTGTTTCCCAAGGGGGAACGAGCATCCCGGACATTGATATGACCCCGAAAATGCAACTAAAAAAACATTGAGCACGATCCAGTATGCCAGCGGATTAAAGGCCAATGCCACCCGGGAAATCGCTATCCCAAGTGAAACATGGCATAAATCACAAATTCAGCTGCCGTGCCTAAAAGTCTGTGAGATGACTGAAATATGCAGCTAGAGCGCATCATGATGTGGCTGCGACTTTCAGGGAATTGTCAGGCTCAGGTGCGGGAATGGCAAAAGGTTTGCTATGCATGAGTAGTTGGCTCGCTTTAAAAAGAGCAGCCAAAACTATTTCAGAATTAACGTAGGAGGGTCGGGACGCCTTGAGTGATGGGCCGCCAAAAGATACTGGAAATGAGATGAAGAACACAGATTCAGCGAAAGGGAACGAAATGTCGGAAGGCGCGTCGAGCACCCCTGGCTCCGTCGACACGACCGAAAAAGGCACCGACGCGACCGCTGAACCGCAGATCGTTCCCGAGGTTGTCGTAGGCCACGGCGACGAGCGGGAATCCGAGCCGTACACCCCGGGCGAGATCGTGGAGCCCAAGGCCAACTGGCCGGTGTTCCTCCTCTCGGCTTTGGGGATCGCGATCATCGTGGCCTGGGCGACCATCGCTCCCGATAACGCCTACGACACCCTGGGCTCCACCACTGGGTGGATCGCCAATAACCTCGGCTGGTTCTACATCCTCACCGCCACGATCTGTGTGGTCTTCGTGCTGGGGGTCGCGCTCTCGCGGGCAGGGGCGATCCGCCTCGGCCCCGATCACGCCCGGCCCGAGTATCGTCTGTTCTCCTGGTCCGCGATGCTCTTCGCCGCCGGCATTGGAGTGGACCTCATGTTCTTCGCCGTCGCCGAGCCGGTGACGCAGTACTACGCGCCACCAGTCGGGGCGGGGGAGACGCGCGAGGCTGCGGAGAACGCCGTCGTCTACGCGCTCTTCCACTACGGCGTGACCGGCTGGGCCATGTACGCCCTGATGGGTATGGCCTTCGGCTACTACGCCTACCGACTCAACATGCCGTTGGCGATCCGCAGCGCCCTCTACCCGCTGATTGGTAAGCGCATCCATGGGCCGGTCGGCAACGCGGTGGATATCGCCGCGATGCTGGGCACCGTCTTCGGCATCGCGACCTCCCTGGGCATCGGCGTGGTTCAGCTGAACTACGGCCTGAAGCTGCTCTTTGGCTGGGAGGAAGGCCCGACCGTGCAGATGGCTCTTGTTATCGCCGCCGTCGGAGTGGCCACACTGTCAGCTGTCTCCGGCGTTGATAAGGGCATCAAGCGCCTCTCCGAGTTCAACGTCATCCTCGCCATCGCGCTGGCTGCCTACATCGTGATCTCCGGGCAGACTTCCTTCCTCTTCGACGCGCTCATCATGAACGTCGGCGACTACGTCACTCAGCTGCCGAGCATGTCCATGGACACCTATGCCTTCAGCGAGACACCGGAAGAGACCAAGGAATGGCTGGGCGCCTGGACCCTGTTCTTCTGGGCATGGTGGGTGGCCTGGGCGCCGTTCGTCGGCCTGTTCCTGGCTCGCATTTCCCGCGGCCGCACCCTGCGCCAGTTCGTGTTTGGCGTCCTGACCGTGCCGTTCCTGTTCATCCTTGGCTGGATGAGCTTCTTCGGAAACACCGCACTCAGCCGCGTCATCGGTGGCGACTCCGCCTTTGGTGAGGCAGCAGTCGCCGAGCCACAGCGCGGCTTCTACGACCTGCTGGCATCCTCCCCGGGGGCGACCTTCCTGATTGGCCTGTCCACGATGGTTGGTCTGCTGCTGTACATCACCTCGGCGGACTCCGGTGCGCTCGTGATGTCCAACTTCACTTCCAAGGTGACCGACTCCCGCCAGGACGGACCCATTTGGTCCCGCATCTTCTGGGCCGTGCTGGTCGGCGTTCTGACCATCGTTCTCTTGCAGATCAATGGCGTGGAGACCGTCCAGAACGCCACGGTGGTCATGGGTCTGCCCTTCGCCATCGTCATGTACTTCATCATGCTGGGCCTCATCCGCTCCCTGAAGCTGGAAACGATCCACAACGAGGCCCGGAGCGTGTCCATTCACGCAGCCATGTCCGGCCGCAGCTCCGGGGAGAAGGAGAGGGGCAACTGGCTGCGTCGCCTCTCCCGCGCGTCCACGTGGCCGGCGGCGAAGGACGCCCAGAAATTCATGTCCGAGACCGCACGCCCTGCTCTGCAGGAAGTCGCCGAGCAATTCAACAGCCGTGGCCTCAACGCCACCCTTGTCTCCGCGAAGGTGCCAGGAATCGACGTCAAGCAGCTGGACCTCACCGTCACCTTCGATGAAGAGCAGAGTTTCCGCTACCAGATCTACCCAGTCGAACTCCCGGTCCCGACGTTCACCCGCTCCACCAGCGACGGCAGCGTCTACTACCGCCTGGAAGTCTTTGACCTCATGGGCTCCATGGGCTTTGACGTCTACGGCTATACGCAGGAACAGATCAAGGACAACATCATGGATCTGTACGAGCGTCACCTGGAATTCATCCACATTCAGCGCAACCTGCCGGGTACCTCTGACCACTCCGACGGTGCTGAGCCTGTGCGAGCATGGACTGACGACCCAGGCCTTGCTGTAGACGCAGAAGAGAAATAATTCGATCATCACCCACGTGATCCTTGGAAAGGACAAACATAATGAGCACTGAGAAGCTCTTCGACCCAGCACGCTCGCCCCTGCTGAAGGGGGTTCACAGCAATGATGCGGTGGCGTCGCTGTTCATCGATGGTCAGTGGCAGCCCGCCGCTGACGGCGAGACCCGCACTATCATCAACCCGGCGGACGGCTCGGAGGTCGGTATGGTCTCCGAGGCGAGCGAGAAGGACACGATCCGTGCGATCGAGGTCGCCCGCCGTACTTTCGATGCAGGTGAGTGGCGCGCCGTTCCTGCCGTGGAGCGCGGCAAGATCCTGGTCAAGGTCGCCGACTTGATTCGCGAGAATAAGGACGAGTTCGCCCGCGCTGAGGCTGCCGATACCGGTAAGCGCCTCCCGGAGGCCGAGGCCGATATGGACGACATTGCGGCCTCCTTCGACTACTTCGGCACCCTCGCCGGCCACGCCGCCGGACGCGTGGTCGATGCGGGGGACCCGAACGTCCGCTCTCGCATCGACGCCGAGCCCGTCGGTGTGTGTGGTCTGATTACCCCGTGGAACTACCCGCTGCTGCAGGTGGCGTGGAAGGTCGCCCCAGCGCTCGCCGCGGGCAATACCTTCGTCCTCAAGCAGGCGGAGCTCACCCCGCACACCGCGATGATGCTCATGACCGTGCTGACCGAGGCAGGCGTACCGGCCGGTGTCGCGAACCTCATCACCGGCGCTGGCGCTACTGCCGGCAACCCACTGTCCACCCACCCGGACGTGGATATGGTCTCCTTCACCGGTGGCCTGGTGACCGGCAAGATTATCGCCAAGCAGGCGGCGGAGACCGTGAAGCGCGTCGCCCTCGAGCTGGGCGGCAAGAACCCGAACGTCATCTTCGCCGATGCGGACTTCGACGCTGCGGTGGACAACGCCCTCAACGGTGGCTTCGTCCACTCCGGGCAGGTGTGCTCCGCGGGCGCCCGCATCATCGTCGAGGAATCCATCCACGAGAAGTTCGTCGACGAGCTCGTGCGCCGTACTGAGGCCATCAAGTTGGGCGGGCCGCTCGACGAGGCCGCTGAGACCGGCGCCCTCATCTCTGCTGAACACCGCGACAAGGTGGCAGCCTACGTCGATCGCGCCCGTGAGCAGGGTGCGGATATCCGCACGGGTGGCAAGATCGCCGATGAGGCGGACAATAATGGCCCGCACAGCACTGGTAACACCGACCTGTCGAAGGGCTACTTCTACCTGCCTACCGTGATCGACGGCGCCACCCGGGAGATGGACTGCGTGTACGACGAGGCCTTCGGTCCGGTCGTCACGGTGGAAACCTTCCGCACCGAGGATGAGGCTGTGGAGATCGCCAATGACACGGAGTACGGCCTCGCCGGTGCCGTGTGGACCACCGACGCTGGCAAGGCGGAGCGGGTCACCGCGCGCCTGCGTCACGGCACCATTTGGATCAACGACTTCCACCCATACCTGCCGCAGGCGGAATGGGGCGGTATGAAGCAGTCTGGTAACGGCCGAGAGCTGGGGCCGACCGGGCTGGCCGAGTACCAGGAGCAGAAGCACGTTTACCACAACATCGCGCCTGCGGTGACTGGGTGGTTCCAGGGTTAAAGCTCTGCCTGGAACCTCAAAGACTCCTGCGGAAAACCTGAGACTCCACTAGGATGGAGGAGTGGTATAGCGCACATTTGCAGCTGACCGAAGGTTTTCTACAAGGAGTCAGGAATGGCAGACACTGCACGCGCAGCGGCAGGCAGCGATTCCCCCACCAAGCAAAAGGGTGCTGCCCGCATCCGCACTCTGCTGGGGAAGCCCGCTCCCGCCGCCGCAAAAATGAAGAAGGATGACGCAGCCAACTGGCCCGTCATCATCATCACCCTGGTGGTCACGGTGGCCGTTGCCATCTGGGCAGCCGCCGGGGCAGAGAGCTTCGACAAGATCGTCGGCGGCACGGCCAGCTGGCTGACCGGAAACTTCGGGTGGCTGTACGTCGCCGTCGTGGCGATCACCCTCATCTTCATGATTTGGCTGGCCGCGTCCAAGGCCGGCAATATTCGTCTGGGGCCCGATCACTCCCGCCCGCAGTACTCCCTGTTCTCCTGGTCAGCGATGCTGTTTGCCGCGGGTATCGGCATCGGAATCCTGTTCTACTCCGTCGCCGAGCCGCTGGCGCAGTACGCTAATCCGCCGGTTGGCCCGGGCGAGACCGAGGAGGCCATGAAGGAAGCCGTGCTGTGGACCTTGTTCCACTACGGCATCTCCGGCTGGGGACTCTATGCTCTGATGGGGCTGGCCTTCGGCTACTACGCCTACCGCCTCAATATGCCACTGGCCATCCGCAGCGCCCTGTACCCGCTGATCGGGAAGCGCATCCACGGTCCCATCGGTGACGCAGTGGACATTGCCGCCCTGCTGGGCACAGTCTTCGGTGTGGCCGCCTCGCTGGGCATCGGCGTAGTGCAGCTGAACTTCGGCCTGAACCTCGTCTTTGACCTGCCCGAGGGCAAGGCCATGCAGATCGCGCTGGTGGTGCTGGCCGTCGCCGCGGCCACCCTTTCCGCCGTGTCGGGCGTGGATAAGGGCATTAAGCGCCTCTCGGAGTGGAACGTCTACCTCGCCGTCGCGCTGCTCGTCATCGTCGTCGCTGGTGGCCGCACCGGCTGGCTCTTCGACTCCCTCGTGAAGAACATGGGTGACTACCTGACCACCCTGCCGCGTTGGACCTTCGAGACCTTCTCCTATACGACCACCCCGGCCTCCACCCAAGAGTGGATGGCCAACTGGACCCTGTTCTTCTGGGCCTGGTGGGTGGCCTGGGCGCCGTTTGTTGGGCTGTTCCTGGCCCGCATTTCCCGTGGCCGTACCTTCCGACAGTTCATCGTCGGCACCCTGCTGGTTCCGTTCCTGTTCCTGGCGCTGTGGGCATCCTTCCTGGGCAATATGGCCCTGGACCGCGTCGTTAACAACGGCGACCGCGACCTGCTGGAGCAGACCGTTAACTCACCGGAACGCGGTTTCTACATGGTGCTGCAGGGCCTTCCGTGGCCGACCCTGGCACTGGTGCTGGCGATGATCGTCGGCCTGCTGTTCTTCGTCACCTCCGCGGACTCCGGTGCCCTGGTCATGGCGAAATTCTCTTCCCGCTCCACCGATCCTGCCGCCGATGGTGCGGTCTGGCTGCGCGTGCTGTGGTCTGTTGCCGTCGCTGTCCTGACGGTTGCGATGTTGCAGGTCGACGGCATCGGCACCCTGCAGATGGCTACGTTGATCATGGGACTGCCATTCATGATCGTGGTCTTCCTCATCATGGCCGGGCTGGTGCTCTCAGTCAGACAAGAGGTCCTGCAGATGGACTCCCGTGCCGTCGCCTTGCACGGCGCAATTTCCGGCCGCACGGATAGCCAGCATGGGGATTGGCGCACGCGCGTGGAGCGCGTCGGCACGTGGCCGACCGCTGAACAGTCGCAGTCCTTCATCATGGAGGTCGCCAAGCCGGCTCTGAAGGACGTCACTGAGGAGCTGATGAACAATGGCCACGAGGCAACGTTGACCACAGTGGCTGACGAGCACACCGGCATCAACCAGCTCGACCTGTTCGTCACCTTCAAGGGCGATCCGGATTTCCGCTACCAGCTCTACCCAATCGAGGAGCGCCTGCCGAAGTTCGCCCGCCGCGGCAGCCACGGCGCGAACTACTACCGCGTTGAGGTCTTTGGCATCAACGGCTCCCTGGGCTACGACGTCTTCGGCTACACCCGCGAGCAGATCATCGCGAATGTGCTGGACCTGTTTGAACGCCACATGGAGTACCTGCACATGCAGCGTAACCAGCCGGGCGAGACCGACCTCTCGGCCTACAACACCGAGATCCCGGAGTGGCAGGAAGACTTCGGCGATCACAACGCCGACTAATAAGCGCCTCGCGCCAGTACGGGCCCCGGTCCGGGTGGTCCTGGTACAAGCTTGGGACAGCCCGGCACCTACAATGGCTTAAATGATCGCAGAGATTCTAGCCGAGGAACTAGGTGCCGGGCTGTCGCACGTCCAGGCCACCATCGCCCTGCTCGACGAGGGCAACACGGTTCCCTTTATCGCCCGCTACCGCAAAGAAATCACCGGCGGGATGGATGATTCACAGATCCGCCAGCTGGAAACCCGCCTGAACTACTTGCGGGAGCTGGAGGAGCGTAAGGAAGCCATCCTCAAGGCCATCGAGGAGCAGGGCAAACTCACCGAAGAGCTTGCCGCCGAGATCCGCGCCGTGCAGACGAAGTCCCGCCTCGAGGACCTCTACCTGCCCTATAAGAAAACCCGCAAGACCAAGGCCACCATCGCTCGGGACTCCGGGCTGGAGCCGCTCGCGGACACGCTGCTAGCCCCGGGGGTCAGCGAGGACCCGGCAAGCATCGCCGAGGAGTACCTCTGCGAAGGGTTCGAGGACACCAAGGCAGCACTGGCCGGGGCACGCGCCATCGTCGTTGAGCGCATCGCCACGGACGCCGACCTGGTGGGCGAGGTCCGCGAGGAGTTCTTCAACCGAGGCGTCGCCGAGGTCGGCGTCGTCGATGGGAAGGAAACAGAAGGGGCGAAGTACCGGGACTACTTCGACTTCTCGGAGCCCCTGGACAAGCTTCCCAGCCACCGAATCCTGGCTATCCTGCGCGGCGAGAGCGAGGGGGTGCTCCACGTGAACCTCACGGGAGGGGAGGAGGACGAGTTCTACCAGGGGATCATTGCCGACCGGTTGGACCTCGGTCCGCAGGGGGATGCGGCCGATAAGTTCCGCGCCGAGTGCGTTCGCTTCGGCTGGCGCACGAAGCTCGCCGTCAGCTCGGCCGTGGACGCCCGGGTCAAGCTGAAGGAGCGGGCGGACGCCTCCGCCGTGGATGTCTTCGCGAAGAACCTGCGCGATCTTCTGCTCGCCGCACCCGCCGGACAGCGCGCCACCCTGGGGATGGACCCCGGCTATCGTAACGGTGTGAAGTGCGCGGTCGTAGATGCCACCGGCAAGGTAGTGGACACGATCATCGTCTACCCGCACTCCGGGGCGGCGAAGTGGGGGCAGGCCCGTAGCCAGCTTGCCGGCCTGGTCGCCGAGCACGGAGTCGAACTGCTCGCGGTGGGCAACGGGACGGCCAGCCGCGAGACCGAGAAGCTCGCCCGGGAGATTGCCGACCTCATCGCCGAGGCCGGCGGGAAGCGCCCGACCCCGGTCATCGTCAGTGAGGCAGGGGCCTCCGTCTACTCTGCCTCCGAGGTTGCGTCGCGGGAGTTCCCGGACATGGACGTTTCCCTGCGCGGCGCGGTCTCGATCGCCCGGCGCCTGCAGGATCCGCTGGCCGAGCTGGTGAAGATCGACCCGAAATCCATCGGGGTGGGGCAGTACCAGCACGACGTGAACCAGACGTGGCTAACCCACTCCCTGGACTCGGTAGTCGAGGATGCCGTGAACTCGGTGGGCGTCGACGTCAACTCCGCCAGCGCCGAGCTTCTCGAGCGGGTCGCGGGAATCACGAAATCCGTGGCAGAGAACATCGTCACCCACAGGCACGATAACGGTGCCTTCCGCTCCCGCAAGGAGCTGCTGAAGGTGCCGCGCCTGGGGCCACGTGCCTTCGAACAATCCGCAGGCTTCCTCCGCATTCACGATGGGGAGGACCCGTTGGACGCCTCCGCCGTTCACCCCGAGGCCTATAGTCTGGTGCGCGCCATCACGGAGGACACCGGGGTGGCGGTTCCGCAGCTGATCGGCAACTCCGGGG
>DYZK01000091.1 GCA_020741275.1 Corynebacterium urealyticum | reverse complement strand
GCTGCACTCCAAGATTGTGTCCAATATCCAGGAGATCCGCGCCCGCGGTGCGAAGACGATCGTCATCGCGGAGGAGGGCGACGAGGCCGTGCGCCCATACGCCAACTGGCTACTGGAGATCCCGGCGACCGGCACGCTGATGCAGCCGCTGCTGTCCACCGTCCCGCTGCAATTCCTGGCCGCGGACATCGCCCGCCAGTGCGGCAACGAGGACATCGACAAGCCACGCAACCTGGCCAAGTCCGTCACAGTGGAGTAAGCCTTGGGGTGCCCGGCCTACTCCGGCGCCTCATCACCACCGTTTTCTCACCCCACTCCGGAACGTTGTCCGGCACCACCACCCACCACCCAGGAGCTTCGCCCCATGCCGAATTTTTTGGACGACACCCCACCCGGCGAGCTGCTAGCCGCACGCGACTGCCTGGTCGCAGCCGGGGAGGTCTGGCCCTCCCCACAGCCACTGCAGGATAAGTACGCCGGTGTCGTGGGCATTTTCGCAGGCTCGGACACGTTCCCCGGGGCCGCGCTGCTGGCGCTCAAGTCAGCGGTGAAATCCACCTCGCCGATGGTGCGCTACGCAGGCCCCGTGGACCCGCGCCTGATCGCCCTGGCCCTGCCAGAGGTGGTCAGCGCCCCGCGACCGGAGAAGGCCGGGCGGGTGCAGGCCTGGGTCGCAGGCCCCGGTATCGACGAGGAGGCGCCGGAGGCGCTGAACATCCTGGACTGGCTGGTGCGCCAGCCCGAGCCCCTGCTGCTGGACGCCTCGGCGCTGCAGCTGGCGGCGAAGAACACGCAGCTGCTGCGCGGGATTATCAACCGCCACACCACCGGACGGGCCACTGTGCTGACCCCACACGCCGGGGAGTTCGCCACCCTTGCACGGGCGCTAGGCGATGAGGAGCAGGCCAAGGCCGCGGCCGTCGACCAGGACTTCGACCGCCGCCGCACCGCGTGCGCGTGGCTGGCCCGGCAGACCAAGTCGGTGGTGCTGCTCAAAGGTCGGCACACCATCGTCTCCGATGGCGATGTCGCCTGGGGCGTGGACGCCGGCCACTCCTGGTCCGCCACCCCTGGCTCCGGGGACGTGCTCGCAGGGATCGCCGGCGCTGTGATCGCCGCGGCCGAGGAGGCCCCGCTGCTGCACTGCATCCTTGGCGCGGTGGCGGTGCACGCGGTGGCGGCACTTCACGCTGCGGAGACGCCGGAGGGCTTTGCTCCGATTTCGGCATCCGACATCGTGGAGAACATCCACACCGTGGTCGCCATCGCACTCCGGCACGCGCACGAAGACTCCGACGGGGACTAGCCTTAAGGCCATGACCCACACCCCGAAGGACAAAACGGGCCGTGGCGAGCTCATCCAGCTTGTCGTCGACCTGGGATCACTGGCCAACAACACCCGCTTCTTCGCGGACTTCGTCGCACCCGCCCAACTCATGGCGGTCGTGAAGGCCGAAGGCTACAACCACGGCGCGCTGCGCATCGCGCAGACCGCGGTGGACCATGGCGCGGCCGTGCTGGGGGTGGCCACTGTCCCGGAGGCTCTGCTGCTGCGCGAGGCCGGCCCGATGAAGGACGGCGAGCCGGCCACCATCTTCGCCTGGATGTGGGAACCAGCCATGGACCTAACCCCGGCCTTCGAGGCCGAGCTGGCCCTGGGCGTGCCCTCCCTGGCACACGCCCGCAGCCTCATCGACCATGCCCGCTCCTGGCAGGGTGAGGCATGCCCGGTGGTCGGCGTGATGGCCGATACCGGCATGTCCCGCTCCGGGATCAGCCCGGCCGAATGGCAGGAGACCATCGCGCTGCTCGCTGCCGCAGAGCAGGAAGGCCTCATCGCGGTGGACGGGGTGTTCACGCACCTGGCGTCCGCGGACGAGGATGCGCAGCGCGCAGTGACGGACCGGCAGCACCAGCGCTTCCAGCAGGCAATCGCCGACTGCCGCGCCGCCGGCATGGCCGTGCCCCGCAACCACATCGCCAACACCCCGGCAACGCTCACCCGCCCGGACATGCACCACGAACTCGTGCGCCCTGGCCTCGGCGTCTACGGCGTGGACCCGGTGGCAGGCGGAACCCCCACCGGGGCGGCGGAGAACGCCGTACCGGGACTACCGGACGTCCTGCCGCTGCGGCGGACGATGAGCATGCGCGCGAAGGTCATCACCACCCGCGTCGTCCCGAAGGGCGAATCCGTCAGCTACGGCGGCATCTGGACCGCCCCGCAGGACACGCGCACCGCCGTCGTCGCCGCAGGCTACGCGGACGGGGTACCACGGTCGGCGTCCGGAAAGATGCAGGTCAGCATCAATGGCGAAAGCTACCAGCAGATCGGGAGGATCTGCATGGACCAGTTCGTCGTCGCCCTGGGGCCAGCCGAGAGCGCTGCCGCCGAGGCCGTGCAGCCGGGCGACTGGGCCGTCATCTTCGGCGACCCGGCAGCAGGGGAGCCCAGCGTGGAGGACCTCGCCGCGGCCGCCGACACCATCCCCTACGAGGTCGTCACGATGCCGCGCGGGCCACGCGTCCAGCGGGTCGTCGTGGATGTGGAAGGCGAGGAACACGTTGTCGAACGCTAAGGCTGGCAACGGGATCGACCTGGGCGAGGCGCAGGGGCACGCGCACGCCCGCACCCCGGACGACATGCGCGCCATCGGCCGCGATGTGGGGGAGCAGCTCGCCGCGGGCACTGTGGTGATCCTCACCGGGCCGCTCGGGGCGGGCAAAACCACCATCACGCAGGGCATCGCCGAAGGGCTGGCGGTTAAGGGGCGCGTGCAGTCGCCGACCTTCACCATCGTGCGCACCCATAAGCCCGGGGCGCGCGGCATCCGGTTGCTGCACATGGACGCCTACCGCCTGCTCGGCGAGGGGGTGGCCGAGTCCATCGCGCCGGGCGAGCAGCTCTCCCGCGACGACGTCCTGGACACACTGGAGTCCCTGGACATCGACGCCGACCTTGACGACGCGGTGCTTGTCGCCGAGTGGGGCCGCGGGGTCGTGGAGGAGCTTGCGGACCGGGTGCTGGACGTGGAGATCGCGCGCGCCGTGGGTGCCGAGGGCAAGGGATGCGGAAGCGCCGTGGGCGAAAGCGGCAGCGCGGACGCGGGAGCTGGAACGGGCGATGACAGTGACACCGCGGACGTCGTCGCCGATGGTGGCCTCGCGGACGACGGCGAGGTTATCGACATGACCGACGGCGACGAGGACGACCCACGCGAGATCCACTGGCGCTGGTCCGAGTAGCTGGGGTTGGCTGGCAGCGGACGGCTGGCAGCGAGAGGCCGGACGTCGTCGACGTGCGGAACGGTGCCGTCGACGGTGGGGGACGGTGGCGTCGTAGCGTGCGCTGATGGAGCGCGAGGGGCGTGTCTGCGCGGGGTAGTACACTAACCCCCATGCTCGTGCTCACGATTGATACCGCCACGTCCTACGTTGTTTCTGGCCTCGTTGAGGTCAACCGTCGGGCGGGCAGTTGGGGCACGTTCGAGTACTCCGCGACCACGCTCTCCCAGCGGGTGCAGCGCAACCCGCGCGGCCACATGGAGCTGCTCGTTCCGCATATTCAGGAGTCCCTCGCGGAGGCGGGGCTGCGGCCGAAAGACGTCGAAGCCGTGGTCGTTGGCACGGGTCCGGGGCCGTTTACGGGGCTGCGTGTCGGAATGGCGACGGGGGCGGCGTTCGCGGACGCGATCGGTGTTCCGGTGTTCGGGGTGGATTCGCTGTCAGCCACCGCCGCCAGCGTTGCGGCTGGTCACCAGGAATGCCTCGTTCTTTCCGACGCCAGGAGGCGCGAGTGGTACTCCGCCACCGCCACCGAGGACGGTCGGCTGATCGCTGGGCCAGCCGTGGGCAAGCCCGCGGACGTGCTGGCCGAGCACGGATCCAAACCCATCGCGGTGGCGCTGACCGCCGAGGTGGCGGGCGCGATCGAGAAGCTTGAGGGGGAGCAGAAGGCTGCGACCGAGGCTTGGCGCATCATCACGGAGGACGCGTATCCCACGCCCGAAGGGCTGGCGCTGGCGGGCGCGGATCAGCTGTGGTGGCTCGAGGGGGAGGGACACTTCGCGGAGCGGCTGGGTCGCCCGCTGGTGGCGCAGTACCTGCGCCGGCCGGATGCTGCGGAGCCGAAGCGCAAGGAGCGCACCACCGCGGTGAACTTCGCCGCGGCCGCTGAGGACGTTGCGGCTTTCGATCGGCTGGAGGCTGAGCAGCGGACGGCGGAGGCCACGTTGGAAGAGGCGAAGGCCGACGCAGCGGGTGCTGTCGCCGAGCCTGCGAACGCGGAACCTGCAAACGCCGAACCCGCGAATGCTGAACCTGCGGATGTCGAACCCGCGAACACCGAGCCCACAGTGGAGCTGCTGACTCTGGATAGCGCATCCCTGGCCGACCTGGAGGCGATGGCGCGGATCGAGCAGGAGCTGTTCAGCGAAGAATCCCCCTGGTCCCTGGACGTCTTCCGCGCCGAGCTGGCTAACCCCCGTAACTACTACGTCACCCTGCGGGTGGCCGGTCAGCTGCAGGGCTATGCAGGCATCGCGCTCAACGGCCCGACTGCGGACCCGGAGTGGGAAGTCCATACCATGGCGCTGTCCCCGGAGCAGCAGGGCAAGGGTTACGCGCGGCTGCTGATGGACAAGCTCTTCGAGCCCCTCCAGGTCATCGGCGGGCCGGTGTACCTCGAGGTTCGCGACGGCAACGCCCCGGCCGTGGGGCTCTACGAAAGCTATGGCTTCGAGGTCACCGGCCGGCGCAAGGGCTACTACCAGCCTTCCGGGGCCGATGCGCTCACCATGTTCCGCCCCGACGAGAAGCGCCCAGGCCAGGCGGAAGATGGGGCCCAGGATACGGGTGCTCGGGACGCCGCCGCGCACGGGAGCGCTACCGATGCCGCAGAGTCCATGCTCGTCATGGGTATCGAAAGTTCCTGCGACGAGACCGGTGTTGGCGTCGTACGCATGAGCAAAACCGACGGTGACCAGGAGGCAAACGGGGGCGCCCCGGTCGTCGAGGAACTCGTCAACCAGGTCGCCAGCTCCATGGAACAGCACGCCCGCTTCGGTGGCGTGGTCCCGGAGATCGCCAGCCGCGCCCACCTGGAGGCCATGCAGCCCACCATGCGGGCAGCGATGCGCAGCCTGCAGAAGCAGACCCGCATCGGCCAGCGCCCGGACGCCGTCGCCGTGACCATCGGGCCAGGCCTCGCCGGCGCGCTCATGGTTGGTGCCGCCGCGGCCAAGGCCTACGCCGCCGCCTGGGAGGTGCCGTTCTACGCGGTCAACCACCTGGGAGGGCACGTCGCCGTCGAGGCACTGACGGAGGAAGGCCGCGAGCCGCTGAAGAACGCCATCGCACTGCTCGTCAGCGGCGGTCACACCCAGATCCTGCAGGTCGACGGGGTGGGCAAGCCCATGACGGAGCTCGGCAGCACCCTCGACGATGCCGCCGGCGAGGCCTATGACAAGGTCTCCCGCCTCCTCGGGCTCGGCTACCCGGGCGGGCCGGTTATTGACCGACTCGCCCGCCAGGGCAACCGCAAGGCCATCGCCTTCCCACGCGGCATGATGCGCCCGCAGGACTCCCGCTACGACTTCTCCTTCTCCGGTCTGAAAACCGCCGTCGCGCGCTTCGTCGAGCGCGCCGAAGCCGCCGGGCAGGTGGGAGAGAACGCCATCCCAGTCGAGGACGTTTGCGCCTCCTTCCAGGAAGCCGTAGCCGACGTGCTCACGGCCAAGGCCCTGCGCGCCTGCGAGGACACCGGCGCGAAGGTGCTGCTGCTCGGCGGGGGAGTCTCCGCGAACTCCCGGCTGCGCGGGCTGGCCGCCGACCGCTGCCGCGACGCCGGGGTGGAGCTGCGCATCCCGCCGCTGCCGCTATGCACCGATAACGGCGTGATGATCGCCGCCCTGGCCGCACAGCTCATCAGCGAGGGCGCCCAGCCAACCGCGATGTCCGTCGGCACCGACCCGGCCCTTGAGGTCGAGGTTCCGATCCTCACCGACTAGGCGGAAGATACGCACCAGCGGTGGCGGGGGCGTCGAACCCCACCGCCGAACCAGACAGGCCAGCGGTGGCGGGGGCGTCGTCGTCAAAGAAAAAAGGAGGGGGACAAAGGACGGGAACTGCAGGGGGCGCGCCGTCGGTCGAAGCACGATGAGCGACCGCGGCGGCAAGTCAGAGCAGGGCTGAACAAGGCTGAGTAAGCCCGACTCAACCGGCGCTGTTGAGGGTTAGCACTTGGATGGGTAGAGTGCTAGTCAGGTTGTTTGACACACAGTTGTTCACCCGCGACGACGGCTGTGCACGGAAAACAAACCGGCACAAAAGAACCAAGCCCCAAAGAACGGGGCACAAAGAAAACCTTGAGGAATACACGGAGGTATTCAACGTGGCTAACGTCAACATCAAGCCGCTCGAGGACCGCGTTCTGGTCCAGATCGTCGAAGCAGAGACCACCACTGCATCCGGCCTGGTGATCCCAGATTCCGCACAGGAGAAGCCACAGGAAGCAACCGTCGTCGCAGTCGGCCCAGGCCGTTGGGCAGACGATGACGACCGCATCCCGATGGACGTCAAGGAAGGCGACACCGTCATCTTCTCCAAGTTCGGCGGCACCGAGCTGAAGTACGAGGGCCAGGAGTACCTGCTGCTCAACCAGCGCGACATCCTCGCCGTCATCGAAAAGTAAGCGAGTAACGCATGTCCAAACTCATCGCATTTGATCAAGAAGCCCGCCAGGGCCTCCAGAAGGGTGTCGACACGCTCGCTGACGCGGTGAAGGTGACGCTCGGCCCGCGCGGCCGCAACGTCGTGCTGGACCGTGCCTTCGGTGGCCCACTGGTCACCAACGACGGCGTGACCATCGCCCGCGACATCGACCTCGAAGACCCCTTCGAGGACCTCGGTGCGCAGCTGGTGAAGTCCGTCGCCATCAAGACCAACGACATCGCAGGCGACGGCACCACCACCGCCACCCTGCTGGCCCAGGCGCTCATCAACGAGGGCCTGCGCAACGTCGCCGCCGGCGCTAACCCGATCGCGCTGAACCGCGGCATCGCCACCGCCTCCGAGAAGGTCGTGGAGCTGCTGAAGGAGCGCGCGCAGGAGGTTTCCGACGCCGCTGCGATCGCCAACGTCGCTACCGTCTCCTCCCGCGACGAGTCCATCGGCAAGATGGTCTCCGACGCCTTCGAGAAGGTCGGACGCGACGGCGTGGTCACCGTCGAGGAGTCCCAGTCCCTCGAGGACGAAGCCACCGTCACCGAAGGCCTGTCCTTCGACAAGGGCTTCCTGTCCCCGTACTTCGTCACCGACACTGACTCCGGTCAGGCCGTCCTGGAGAACCCGCTGGTCCTGCTGGTCCGCGAGAAGATCTCCAGCCTGCCGGACTTCCTGCCAGTCCTGGAGCAGATCGCCCAGTCCGGCAAGGAAGTACTGATCATCGCCGAAGACATCGAGGGCGAGCCCCTGCAGATGCTGGTGGTCAACTCCATCCGCAAGTCCCTGAAGGTCGTGGGCGTGAAGTCCCCGTACTTCGGTGACCGCCGCAAGGCGTTCATGGATGACCTGGCCATCGTCACTGGCGCCACCGTCGTCGACAAGGAGCTCGGCGGGAAGCTGTCCGCCGTCACCCTGGACGACATGGGCTCCGCGCGCCGCATCACCGTCACGAAGGACGAGACCGTCATCGTCGATGGCGGCGGCTCCCAGGACGCCGTGGCCGAGCGTCGCACCCAACTGCGTCGGGACATCGAGAACACCGACTCGAACTGGGACCGCGAGAAGCTCGAGGAGCGCCTCGCGAAGCTCTCCGGCGGCGTGGCTGTGCTGCGCGTCGGCGGCGCGACCGAGACCGAGGTCAACGAGCGCAAGCTGCGCGTCGAGGATGCGATCAACGCGGCCCGTGCCGCTGCGCAGGAGGGCGTGATCGCTGGTGGCGGTTCCGTGCTCGTGCAGATCGCTGAGGAGATCGACAAGCTGGCCGCTGCTGAGACCGGCGACGAGGCCGTCGGCATGAAGACCCTGGCTCAGGCGCTGCGTCGCCCGGCGTTCTGGATCGCTGAGAACGCTGGTCTCGATGGGGCAGTGGTGGTCTCCAAGACCGCGGAGCAGGAGAATGGCTCCGGCTTTAACGCTGCGACCCTCGAGTACGGCAACCTGCTGGAGCAGGGCATCATCGACCCGGTGAAGGTCACGCACAGCGCCGTTGTGAACGCCACCTCCGTGGCGCGCATGGTGCTGACCACCGAGACCGCTGTGGTTGATAAGCCAGAGAAGGCTGAGCCTGCAGCTGGCGGTCACCACCACCACTAGCTGGTGCAATGAGCGTAAAAACCCCGGCCGGGAATTTCCCGGCCGGGGTTTCGCTTTGCGTACTGGCTCCGCCCGTGTGTGGGGCGCCTCGCCCCAGTTTTGCAGAGTTTAATGCCGGAAAATCGTGAAAAACCGGCATCAAACTCTGCAAAACATGAAAGGGCGCGGGGAGCGCGGCGGGGCGCTGGGGGCCGCTGGGGCCGGGAGGGGCGCTCCAGCCGGGGAGCGCCGGGGCTGGAGAACGCTGCCCGGGGCTTAAAAACTACAGCCGCCCGGTCCAGGGGAAGCGGGCGCGCAGCTGCTCGTTGGCGAAATCCATGGCATCCGCATAACCCAGGCAGTAATCCCAGGTCACATAATCCTGCGGGGAGGGCGCAGCCGAAGGCTCATGCACCGGCAGGTGCTGGTGGTTCAGCATGGAGAGGATATTCGACTCGATGATTCCCCAGTCGTAGTAGTGCTGCTCATCGCAGTCCTCGCAGAGCATCGCCACGCCCCGCACACCGTGCGGCTCCAGCAGCTCCCGGAAAACCCGCACGTTCGCGAGGTCTTCACGTAGCGCGGCTTCCTCAGCCGCGTCGATCGGCTCCATGACATCATCGCCCTCGACGGGCCCCAAAAGGGACGCCGGATCGTTCGGATCGTCTGCGAAGGGATCCGGCGGCATCTGATAGTTACTAAAGCTCACGAAACCCACCGTACCCGCAAGCCAACCCGGAAAACACATTCTAGACGTTTAGCGCTAAAGTAAGGGCTAATAAAAGCTCGTAACCGAAGCTGCGCTAGCGATTCCGGCACAACCCGCAGGCAGGTGCGTGTCTCGCGGGGAAGCGGAAGACCTTCGCCAGTGCGGATCGTGCGCTGACAACGCGATGGAAGGATCAGGCCTTATGGCAAACCCACAGTCCACTAACAACTCTCAGGCATCCCAGCGCGTGGAGACCGGGGGCGACGATCCGAACAAGGTCGCTCTCACCGGGCTCACTTTCGACGACGTCCTTCTGATCCCGGATGCTTCCGAGGTCATCCCTTCCGCCGTGGACACCGCGACCCAGTTCTCGCGCAACATCAAGCTGAACGTCCCGATCGCCTCCGCAGCGATGGACACCGTCACCGAGGGCCGGATGGCCATCGCCATGGCTCGCCAGGGCGGCATCGGTGTGCTGCACCGCAACCTCTCCGTCGAGGCGCAGGCCGAGCAGGTCGAGATCGTGAAGCGCTCCGAGGCCGGCATGGTCACCAACCCGGTCACCGCGAGCCCGGACATGACGATCGAGGAGGTCGACGAGATCTGCGGTCGTTTCCGCATCTCCGGCCTGCCGGTAGTCGATGAGGATCAGACCCTCCTGGGCATCATCACCAACCGCGACATGCGTTTCGAGCGCGACATCAACCGCCCTGTCCGCGAGGTCATGACGCCGATGCCGCTTGTCGTTGCAGAGCAGGGTGTCTCCGCCGACGCCGCGCTGCGCCTGCTGTCCGAGAATAAGGTTGAGAAGCTGCCGATCGTCGATGGTGCGGGCAAGCTCACCGGCCTGATCACCGTCAAGGACTTCGCGAAGCGAGAGCAGTACCCGAACGCTGCGAAGGATTCCTCCGGCCGTCTCCTCGTCGCCGCTGGTATCGGTACCGGTGAGGACGCCTGGAAGCGCGCCACCGCTCTCGTCGACGCTGGGGTGGACGCCCTTGTCGTCGACACCGCGCATGCTCACAACCGCGGCGTGCTGGACATGGTCTCCCGCGTGAAGAAGGAATTCGGCGACCGCGTGGACGTCATCGGCGGCAACCTCGCGACCCGCGAGGCCGCGCAGGCGATGATCGACGCCGGTGCCGACGGCATCAAGGTCGGTATCGGCCCGGGCTCCATCTGCACCACCCGCGTCGTCGCTGGTGTGGGCGCCCCACAGATCACCGCGATCATGGAGGCAGCCGTCCCAGCTCGCGCGGCTGGCGTCCCGATCATCGCGGACGGCGGCATGCAGTACTCCGGCGACATCGCCAAGGCCCTGGCAGCCGGCGCATCCACCGTGATGCTGGGCTCCATGCTGGCGGGCTGCGCTGAGACCCCGGGCGAGGTCGTCACCGTTGGCGGCAAGCAGTACAAGCGCTACCGCGGCATGGGTTCCCTGGGCGCAATGCAGGGTCGTGGCCTGACTGGCGAGAAGCGTTCCTACTCCAAGGACCGTTACTTCCAGGCTGACGTGAAGTCCGAGGAGAAGCTGGTGCCGGAGGGCATCGAGGGTCGCGTGCCGTTCCGTGGCAGCCTGGACCAGATCCTCCACCAGCAGGTTGGTGGCCTGCGCGCCGCCATGGGCTACACGGGTGCCGCCACGATCGAGGAGCTGAACAACGCTCGCTTCGTGCGCATCACCTCCGCTGGCTTGCGCGAGTCCCACCCGCACGACGTGCAGGGCATCGCCACCGCACCGAACTACGACCCGAACCGCTAAATCTCATCGGCCGGCTTCGCGCACACCGCCGGAGCCCGCCACCACGGGTTAGTCTCGTTTCAGAGATAAGCCTCCCACCCCTGACCAGCGGGGTGCGCCGCCCACACCACCGCAGCGCACCCCGCTGGCCCACGAAATAAGGACCAACATGCAGGAATACAAGGACATCGGCCGCGGTCGCTCCGCACGCCAGGTCTTCGGACTCAACCAGATCGACATCGTGCCGTCGCGGCGCACGCGTTCCTCCCGGGACGTGGACACCTCCTGGCGCATCGATGCCTATGAGTTCGACTTCCCGATCATGACGCACCCGACCGACGCCGTGGTCAGCCCGGAGTTCGCTATCGAGTTTGGCAAGGCCGGCGGGCTGCCCGTCATCAACGCAGAGGGCCTGTGGGGTCGTGCGAAGGACCTCGACGCCGCCTTCGGCGAGATCGTTTCCGCGGCCGAGCGCGGTTACTTCGGCTCCTTCAATGAGGGGGCGGATGAGGACGTTGCGGCAGAAGCGCTGGAAACTCCGGAGTTCGCCGCGAACCAGGTGCTGCAGCGCCTGCACCAGCAGCCGCTGGACCTGGACCTGCTCCAGGAGCGCCTGCAGCAGGTTCGTGACTCGGGTGTGCGCTTCGCAGTGCGTGTCTCCCCGCAGCGCGCCCGTGAGCTCGCCCCAACGCTGATCGCTGGCGGCATCGACCTGCTTGTCATCCAGGGCACCCTGATCTCCGCGGAGCACGTGGACACTGACGGTGAGCCGCTGAACCTTAAGGAGTTCATCGGCTCTCTGGACGTCCCCGTTATCGCCGGGGGAGTGGTGGACTACACCACCGCCATGCACCTGATGCGCACCGGCGCGGCCGGCGTGATCGTGGGTGCGGGCCCGGTGACCAACAGCCAGTCCTTGGGTATCGACGTCCCGATGGCCACCGCCATCGCCGACGCTGCTGCTGCCCGCCGCGACTACCTGGACGAGACCGGTGGCCGCTACGTGCACGTCATCGCGGACTCCGAGCTCTCCTGCTCCGGCGATATCGCCAAGGCGATTGCCTGTGGCGCGGATGCCGTCGCCCTTGGCGCGCCCCTGGCCGCGGCGGAGGAGGCTGGCGCCCCGAACTGGTTCTGGCCTTCCAGCGCGGCACACCCGAAGCTGCCACGTGGCACCGTGGACGCGCTGCTGCCGCCGACCTCCGTGCCGCTGAATCAGCTGCTCTTCGGTCCGACTCCGGACCCGCTGGGCCACGAGAATCTGGTGGGTGGCCTGCGGCGCTCCATGGCGAAGTGCGGTTACACCGAGGTCAAGGCCTTCCAGAAGGTAGATATCGCGGTTCGCTAGAGTCGCGAAAATAGCGCGCAGAAATGATTGGCTCAGCGCGAATCAACGCCTGATTAAGGGCGCGACGCAGCGCCGGAAAAGTCAGAAGAAAGCGGTCGAACTCCTACCTGTGAGTTCGACCGCTTTCTTGCTTTTTAATATGACAATCAAATATTCGCTCGGTAGGTTGAAAGCTGTCCGCCTTATTGCATTGGGCGATTGATTTAACTTCTTTTGGAGGAACATATGAAGCGCGCACACAAGCTCCGCACCGCTGGTCTCGTGAGCATTCTGGCTTCCGGAGCTCTCGTCCTCGGGGCGTGCTCGGATGCCGGCGAGAACGGGGCACAGGACTCCCAGAACAACGCCTCGGGTGAAGGCTTCGAGTTCAGCAACTGCGGCTTCACGATGCAGCTGGATAAACCAGCCGAGCGCATCATGTCCGTCGAGCAGGGCACCACGGACAACGTCCTTGCCTTCGGTCTCGACAACACGCTCGCCGGCTACTCCCACCAGAAGGACGCCCCGCTGGAGGGGTACGAGGACGAGATGGAGAAGTCCACGGAGGTCTCCCCGGAGGTCGCCACCGCCGAACAGATCCGCACGGTGGACCCGGACGCCATCGTCTCCCCATTCGAGTCCGTCTACACCGACGATGGTGCCGGCACCCGCGAAGAGTGGAAAAAGCTGGGCGTTGCGACGTGGTACTCCAACGTCGAGTGCCGCGACAAGGACGGCAACGAAGGAAAGAACGCCTACGACCTCCTGCTGAAGGACTACCAGCAGCTCGGCCAGCTCTTCGGCGCCGAAGACAAGGCCAAGGAGCTCGAGGAGAAGCACAAGGAGCACGTCGACGCAGCTACGGAGAGCGTCAAGGACGCACCGAAGGACCTCTCCGGTGCCCTGCTGTACTCCATCTTTGACGGTGGACCGTACGTCGGTGGCAAGCTCTCCATCGCCCAGGACATCTTCGACCTGACCGGCGTGAAGAATGTCTTCGACGACGCCAACGAGGCATGGCCGGAGCTCAG
>DYZK01000090.1 GCA_020741275.1 Corynebacterium urealyticum | reverse complement strand
CGCAGGCGGAGCGTCGCCTGGATAAATACATCCGCTCGCAGGTCAAGGGCGTGCCCGCCACGGCGTTGTTCCGCATGATGCGCACCAAGCAGATCACGGTCAACGGCGCGAAGTGCAAGCCCGATCAGCGCACCGTCGCCGGCGATAAGGTCCATCTGCCCGCCCTCGAGGTCGCCGAGGCGAAGCCGAAGCCCGCGGGGGATCGCAAGGCCGCGGAGCAGCTGGCCCGTAGGTTGTCCCGGCACATTGTTTTTGAAGATGAGAATCTGCTCATCGTGAATAAGCCCGCCAACATCGCCGTGCACGTGGGCAGCGGGGTCAAGGCTGGGGTAATCGAGGCGCTGCGCGTGCTGCGGCCGGAGGATAAGGAGCTGGAGCTGGCGCACCGGCTGGATAAGGAGACCTCCGGCCTGCTGATCGTGGCGAAGAACTCGAAGATGCTGCGCCACCTGCAGTCCCTGCTGCGCGAGGGTGGGGAGGATATCCAGCGCTATTACCTGGCGGTAGTCGGTGGCGTCCTGAAAAAATCAGGCAAGCAGCCGCGACGGATCGATGCCCCGCTGCGGAAGACGGGGACGGCCACGGTGGTGGATCGCCGCGCCGGGCAAGAAGCGGAGACGAACCTGTGGGTGAAGAAGCCCTGGGGGCATGCGGGAACTCTCGTGGAGGTGCAGCTGCTGACGGGCCGGAAGCACCAGATCCGCGTGCACCTGCAGCACCTGGGCCACCCGATCATCGGGGATTCCCGCTATGGGGACCGGGCCGTGAACCAGGCGGCCGCGGAGAAGGGTGTGCGGATGCTGATGCTGCACGCCTCCCGGCTGGTGATCCCGCTGCCGAGCGGCGAGGAACTGGACGTGCAGGCCCCGATGCCCCCGGCGTGGAATAAGCTGCGCGGCTAGCAGTCTGCCAACCCGCTTGCCGGAACAATTGGTGCCACACCGGGTGGTCGTCGACGGCCGCCACCAGGCCTAGTAGTAGTACGGGAACTCGTCCCAGATCGGCTCGCGCTTCTCCAGGAAGGAGTCGCGGCCCTCCACGGCCTCGTCGGTCATGTAGGCCAGGCGGGTGGCCTCGCCAGCGAAGACCTGCTGCCCCATCAGGCCATCGTCGGTCAGGTTGAAGGCGAACTTCAACATGCGCTGCGCCGTCGGGGACTTCGTGTTGATCTTCCGTGCCCACTCAATTGCTGTGGTCTCCAGGTCGGCGTGGTCCACCACGCGGTTCACGGCACCCATCTGGTGCATCGTCTCTGCGTCGATGGATTCGCCGAGGAAGAAGATCTCGCGGGCGAACTTCTGGCCCACCTGCTTGGCCAGGTACGCGGAACCATAGCCGGCGTCGAAGGAACCCACGTCGGCGTCCGTCTGCTTGAACTTCGCGTGCTCGCGGGAAGCCAGGGTCAGGTCGCAGACCACGTGCAGGCTGTGCCCACCGCCGGCGGCCCAGCCGTTGACCAGGCAGATCACGACTTTCGGCATGGTGCGGATCAGTCGCTGCACCTCCAGGATGTGCAGGCGACCGCCCTCGACCTTCGCTCGAGCCTCGTCCACGCCCTCGGCACCAGCGGCGGCGACGTCCGAATCGTGGCTGGTGGCGTACTGATAACCGGAACGGCCGCGGATGCGCTGGTCACCACCGGAGCAGAATGCCCAGCCGCCGTCCGTCGGGGACGGGCCGTTGCCGGTCAGCAGGATGGTGCCGACGTCCGGGGTGCGGCGCGCGTGGTCGAGCGCGCGGTACAGCTCGTCGACGGTGTGCGGGCGGAAGGCGTTGCGCACCTCCGGCCGGTCGAAGGCGATGCGGACGATGCCGTTGGCGCGGCCCTCGCCGGTGTGGCGGTGGTAGGTGATGTCGGTGAAGTCGAATCCCTCAACCTCGCGCCAGGCGGTGGGGTCGAAGATCTCGGAAACCTTGTTTTCGCTCATGCCTGCCCATATTAGGTGTCCGGCCGCTCGCCTAGGGTGGGTGGCGTGAATATCACTCAGCAGCAGCTCGACCAGTTCCTTCGTCACGCCCGCGAGCACGCGCACGTGGTGGCCCTGCCGATGCGCACGCGTTTCCGCGGCATCGATACCCGCGAGGCGATGCTCGTGCCCACCGCCGGCGGGTGGGTGGAGTTCGCTCCCTTCCTGGAATATGGTCCCGCGGAGTCTTCCCGCTGGTTGCGCAGTGCGGTGGTTCGTTCCCTTCTTCTTGACGACGACGCCACCGCCCGGCCGCAGGGCACGAACGCGGATCATGCCGCGTTGCAGGTCCCGGCGGGGGTGGGGGTGCCGGTGAACGCCACGATGCCCGCGGTGGATGCGCAGGCGAATTCGCAGCAGGTGGGGGAGCTGATGGCCCGTTACCCGGGGTGCACGACGGTGAAGGTGAAGGTCGCTGAGCCGGCGGTGCTGTGGGAGCAGGGGTTTGAGGTTGCAATGGCTCAGGATATGTCACGCGTGTGCGCCGTGCGGGCCTGGTTCGCCGAGCAGGGTGTGGCCCGGCCCCGGATCCGGGTGGATGCGAATGCGGGCTGGTCGGTGGATCAGGCACTGGCGGTGATCTCCCAGTTGGCGGCAGAGGATGTTGCGGGCGAATGCCTGGACTACGTGGAGCAGCCCTGCGCGACGGTGGGGGAGCTCGCGGAGCTACGGCAGCGTCTGGCCGATGAGAAGATCGCGCCGGGCGGATCCCCGGTGCGGATCGCGGCCGATGAGCTGATCCGGAAGGCCACGGATCCGCTGGCCGTGGTGGAAGCCGGGGCCTGCGATGTGGCCGTGGTGAAGGTCGCCCCGCTGGGTGGTATCGACCAGGTGGTGAAGGTGGCGCGCCAGGTGGCGGCCCACGGGGTGAGCCTGACGCTCAGCTCCGCGCTAGATACCGCGGTGGGCATTGGCGCGGGTCTGCAGGCCGCTGCCCTGGTAGCTGACG
>DYZK01000089.1 GCA_020741275.1 Corynebacterium urealyticum | reverse complement strand
CAGGGCGGTCATCGCCGCCGAGGAACCCTGCCCGGCCATCGTCTGCTCCAGCCAGTGCTCGTCGAACGGGTCCACACCCAGGACGCCCATCATCGCCCGGATCTGCCCGGCGACCCGCATGACCGTCTCGGTGTCCTTAACCTCGAGGGCCTTATTTCCCTCGCGGACCGTGTCGTGGATGACGGCCAGGGCCTGCGGCACCGCGAGGTCATCGTTCATCTTCTCCGCGAAGGCTTCCGGCCACTGCCCCACGGCCACCAGCTGCTCCGGGCCGCGGGCAGCCTGCTCATCGGCCGCGTCGTCCTCAATGGCAGCGAGGTAGGCGGCCGCGCGCAGCAGGAACTTCTCAATCCTGCGGTAACCGGCGGCGGCCTCGGCCAGCGCGGACTCGGAGTACTCCAGCATGGAGCGGTAGTGCCCGCTGCCCAGGTAGTAGCGCAGCTCCACCGGGCGGACCTTCTCCAGGATGTTCGGCACGCTCAGTACGTTGCCGAGCGACTTGGACATCTTCTCCCCACTCATGGTCACCCAGCCGTTGTGCATCCAGTACTGGGCGAAGCCATCGCCGGCGGCCGTGGCCTGAGCGGCCTCATTCTCGTGGTGCGGGAATTGCAGGTCCAGCCCGCCGGCGTGGATGTCGAACTCCCCGCCCAGGTAGTTCGTTGCCATCGCGGAGCACTCGATGTGCCAGCCCGGGCGTCCCCGGCCCCACGGCGTATCCCACGCGGGCTCGCCCGGCTTGGCGGCCTTCCACATCGTGAAGTCGCGGGGATCCTTCTTGCCCGTGCCCGCGGACTCGCCCTGGTCCAGCTCGTCGAGCTTCTGACCGGACAGGAAGCCGTAGTTCTCGATCGAGGCGGGCTGGGCGTAGACGTTGCCGTCGGCGGCGTAGCCGTGGCCGTTATCGATGATGCGCTGCATGTACTCGATCATCTGCGGCACATGCCCGGTCGCCCGCGGCTCCACGGACGGCGGCAGCACGCCCAGCTGGTCATAAGCCCAGGTGAAGGCCCGCTCGTGGGTGGCTGCCCACTCCCACCAAGGGCGGTTGTTCTCCGCGGCCTTGGTGAGGATCTTGTCGTCGATGTCGGTGACGTTACGGACGAACGCGACGTCGTAGCCCTGGGCGAGCAACCAGCGGCGCAGGACATCGAAGGCCACACCGGAACGCACGTGCCCGATGTGCGGGATGGACTGCACGGTGGCGCCACACAGGTAGATGGAAACCTTGCCTTCGCGCAGCGGGGTGAACTCGCGGACCTTGCGGCTCGCGGTGTCGTAAATGCGCAGCTGGAGCGGCATCGGCTCCGAAGCGTCGGTGGGCAAAGAATCAACCATGGTTGGCCGCCTTCTTTTCTCTCGCAGGTTCTATTCTGGCGGGCCAGGGCGGATGCGCCCCGCGCCCCTCGTCACCGCAATTGTACTTCGGTGGCCGGTGGCTGCCGAGGGGAAGGCTATCCTCGGTAGGCAGTCACTAAAAGACCTGCCCGAGGAGGATCATGGCCCACCGCCTAGCAACCATCGAAACCGCCGGCCACCTGCGCACCATCCGCGTCGAGAGCTTCGACGGCACGCACGGCACCGGGACCGTCCTGGCCGACGGGGATCTCGGGGGTTTTCTTCAGGACGTCACCCTCTCGGCCTCCGCGGACGCCGAGGAGAGCATTGAGTTTTCGGCCCGTCAGTTGGCTCCGGTGATCCCGAACCCGCGGAAGGTGCTGTGCACCGGGTTGAACTTCCGGGAGCACATCGTAGAGATGGGGCATCCGGTGCCGGACCACCCCACGCTGTTCGCGAAGTTCGCCACGGCGCTGACCACGCCTTATGGGAACGTGCGGGTGCCACGTGCGATGGCGCAGAAGCTGGATTATGAGGGCGAGCTGGCGATCGTGATGGGCCACGGTGGCCAGATCGCGGGGTATGCGGTGATGAATGACTTCTCCCAGCGGGATTGGCAGTACCGCACCCAGCAGTGGCTGCAGGGTAAGAATCTGGACGAGTCCAGCGCGCTTGGGCCGTGGCTGACGATGGCCACGGATGAAAAGGGCCAGCCCTTCGACCCGGTGGCGGAAGGGGCGATGCTGCGGACCTGGGTGAATGGGGAGCTGCGCCAGGAGCACAGCCTCGCCGACCTGGTGTTCAAGCCGCAGGAGCTGGTGGAGTATGTGGAGAACTTCGCCACACTGGAGGCTGGCGACGTCATCGCTCTCGGCACGCCGGCGGGTGTTGGCCACGGGATGACACCGCCTCGCTACCTGGGGCACGGGGACACCGTCGAGGTTGAGATCGAGGGCCTGGGCCGGATCTCCAGCACCATCGACGTGCGCTAGCTCTTAGGCCTCGGCCTGCCACACAACCGCGGTAGCGAGAGCAGCCACACCCTCCCCGCGGCCGGTAAAGCCCATCTTGTCGGTGGTCGTCGCAGAAACGGACACCGGCGCCCCGACGAGCTCGGTAAGGCGGCTCTCGGCTTCCTCCCGGCGCGGCCCCATCTTCGGCCTGTTGCCGATCATCTGGGCGGCGACGTTGCCGATCGTGAAGCCGTTCTCTGCCAGCAGCTGCCGGCACTCCGTGAGCAGGCGCTCCCCGGAGACGCCGTCGTATTCCTTGCGTCCCATGCCGACGAAGCTGCCCAGGTCCCCCAGCCCGGAGGCGCTGAGCAGTGCGTCGACGATGACGTGGCTGACCACGTCGCCGTCGGAGTGTCCCTCGCAGCCATCGGCGTCCTCGAAGAGTAGCCCGGCCATCCAGCAGGGCTTGCCGGGGTCGACCTGGTGGGCGTCGGAGGCGATACCGACGCGGGGGATAATCGGCTGGGTCATGGGTGCTCGTTCCTTCCTTGTTTGACCATCATCTCAGCGATGGCGAAGTCCCTCGGAGTGGTGATCTTCATCGCCCGGTCGTCGCCGTCGGTGATGGTTACCGGGTAGTCGGCGAGCTCCATGATGGAGGCATCGTCCGTGGCCAGGCGGGCGTGCCCCCGGCCGAGCTCCAGGCCGGCCTGGTACTTCCGGTTAGCGTCCATCAACGCGGAGAAGAGGAAGCCCTGCGGGGTCTGCACCGCCACCAGACCATCGCGGGCCGGGGTGCCCGTGACCATCCCGTCCTCGACGGTCTTGATCGTGTCCGTCACCGGCAGGGTGGGAACCACGCCTGCCGCGGTGCCCGCCTCCCCGTGGGCGCGAACCTGCTCGACGACCTGGGCGATCATCGCGGGCGGGGTGAGGCAGCGGGCGGCATCGTGCACCAGCACGATCGCCTCATCCACCTGCGCGCACTCCACGCAGTCCACGGGCGATCCGAGCTCGCCCTCCACGAGCTGTAGGCCGGCAAAAACGCTATCGGAGCGCTCGGAGCCCCCGGTGCCGGTGCTCACGCGCATTCCCGCCCATGCGGCCTGGTTGGCGGGGTCGTCGAGGATCTCCGCCATGCGCCCCTGCATATCCGGGCTGATCATCACGAAGGTTCGCCCCACTACCCCGGAGCTGGCCAGCCCGTCCAGGGCTCGCTCCACGAGGGTGCGCCCCGCCAGCTCCACGAAGGCCTTGGGCTGATCGGCCCCCAACCGGGTTCCGCTGCCCGCCGCCGCGATAACGGCCACCACGGGCAGCGCTGCAGTATCAGTCTTGGAAAACACGTCTCACCCGGCGCTCTCTACTCGGCAGACCACCCCGCAAGGAGGCGGCTGGCAACCGTGGCTGTTACTTGTTGAGCTCGTCGTCGAGGTCGATGGCGCCGTCCCCCTCGGTATCCGCCGCACGGGCGGCAGCCGCCTGCTCGCGGTGGCGCTCGATGGTCTCGTGCATCTCGGCTAGCAGCGCGTCGGCCTTCTTATCGTCGACGCCCTCGGCCAGCGCGAGCTCGCCCACCAGGATCTGGCGGGCCTTGGCCAGCATGCGCTTCTCACCGGCGGACAGGCCACGGTCCTGGTCGCGGCGCCACAGGTCGCGAATCACCTCGGCGACCTTGTTCTGGTCACCGGAGGTCAGGCGCTCCTGATTCGCCTTGTAGCGGCGCGACCAGTTGCCCGCCTCCTCGACATCCGTCTCGCGCAGCACGGAGAAGACCTTGCGCAGACCCTCCTCACCGACGACGTCGCGCACGCCCACCTTCTCAGCGTTCGCGGCCGGGACGCGGACGGACAGGTCGCCCTGGTAGAGGCGCAGCACGAGGTAGTCCACCGTCTCACCCTTGAACTCGCGCTGCTCGATCCCCTCGATCTGAGCTGCGCCGTGGTGTGGGTATACGACCGTGTCGCCGACCTTGAAATCCATCCGTGACCTTCCTATTTACGCCCTCGTTGCGCTTTAAAAACCGTGTTCGAGCATACCCGATCGGCCCGCTGCCTGCAGAAAGACCCGGTCCCGCCGAAAAGCCGCAACGCTTCGGCCAGCGCGCACCGACGCTGGCGGGCGACGCCCCCAAACAATAGGGGTAACAACGGGGTGGATATAAGGGAAAACAGTGGGCTGAACTAGGAATCTGCCCACCCAAGGGGCTATTCTGTGAAGCAGCTATTAGTTTCCGGCCAATTTGCGCCGGGTACGATGACCACAACTGTTGAAGGGCCTTAACCGGCCTAGGCCTAGCCTCACAATGGAGGATCAGAACGTGAAGTCTCAGAAGTCGACCGTTGTCCGCGGTGCCCTCGCCATCGTTGCTGCAGGTGCCGCCCTGGGCATGACCGCTTGCTCCGCTGGTCAGATCACCCAGACCGCAGAGCAGGCCCCGGCCGTGAACGGCCTGCACGCCAAGGAAGGCAACGTGGACGTCGCGGACGTCTCCGTGGTTCTGGGCGCCGACGGCAAGCCGTCCCTGAAGTTCACCGCTTCCAACGCGGAGGACAACGCCAAGGACGTCAAGCTGGTCTCCGCTTCCGTGGACGGCAAGGCTGCGAACCTGAGCGAGACCATCAAGCCGGGCTGCAACCTCGTCGTGGACCGCAAGGATGCCCTGGAGGACCTGCAGAAGGGCGCTAAGGATCAGAAGTGCCTCAGCTACGCCGCTGGTGACGTCTCCGGAGTGAAGGACCTCTACGTCGGCGGCCAGAAGCCGGTGGAGATCAAGTTCGACGGCGCTGAGTTCTCCCTGAACGCACCGGTCGTCGCTTACACCCCGGAGGCTGGCGCCTTCGACCGCGACAAAGACGGTCACCCGACCGACAAGTAGTCGCTACTCGGCTGTTACAGGCCCGCCGCCGCTCCCCTTCGTTGGGGCGGCGGTTTATTGTTTTTCTGTGGTCGCTGACCTGCAATGTTCGGTTATTGCTGTGCTCGCGGCAGGGGGTGTCTGCGCCGCTGCCTAGAATGACCGGCATGGCAACAAAACGGAGCTCGAAAACCAGCTACGAATGCACCGAGTGCGGCTACGTCCTGTCTAAGTGGATGGGGCGCTGCCCCAGCTGTGGTGAGTGGGGCACGCTCGAGGAACGCCGCCCCGCGGCCGCGAGTGCAGCCGGGTCTCGCTCCGGTTCCCGGCACCTCGCCGGGGCCACCAGCGACGCCCTGCCGGTCACGGAGATCGACCCGCAGATCGCCAACCACATCCCTACCGGCTCGTCAGAGCTGGATCGGGTGTTGGGTGGCGGCATCGTCCCCGGTTCTGCAGTGTTGCTCGCGGGCGAACCGGGAGTGGGCAAGTCCACACTGCTGCTGGAGGTCTCCGCCAACTGGGCCAAAGCCAACCGCTCGGTGCTGATCATCACCGCCGAGGAGTCCGTCGGCCAGGTGCGCCACCGCGCGGAGCGCACCAACGCGCTTTCCGAGAAGCTCTACATCGCCGCCGAGCATGACCTGGAGCAGGCGTTGCACCATGTGGATACGGTCAAGCCCGAGCTAATCATCGTGGATTCCCTGCAGACCATGAACGCCAGTGGCGTGGAGGGCGTGCCGGGCGGGGTGACCCAAACCCGGGCTGTGACGTCCACCCTGACCACGCTGGCGAAGCAGTCCGGCACCCCGGTGCTGGCGGTGGGGCACGTGACGAAGGACGGCAACGTCGCCGGCCCGCGCACCATCGAGCACCTCGTGGACGTGGTCCTGCATTTCGAGGGCGACCAGCACTCTTCCCTGCGTTTCCTGCGTGGCATTAAGAACCGTTTCGGCCCCACCGAGGAGGTCGGCTGCTTCGAGCAGACCGCAGAGGGGATCAAGGAGGTGACGGACCCCTCGGGGCTGTTCTTGAATCACCGCACCGAGTCCGTGACGGGTACTGCCGTCACCGTGAAGATGGATGGCCGCCGGGCGCTCGTCGGGGAGATCCAAACGCTCGCGGTGGAGACCGAGCAGGGTAATCCGAAGCGCTTCGTCACCGGCATCGAATCGGGCCGGGTGTCCATGATGCTCGCGGTGCTGGCCCAGCGCTGTGGGATGCAGCTGGGGCGCCGGGAGGTCTACGCCGCGACGGTAGGCGGGATGCGGATCAGCGAACCGGCCGCGGATCTCGCGTTGGGTCTGGCTTTAGCCTCCACTGCCCAGGACGAGCCACTCCCCCTCGGCCTGTGTGCGATGGGCGAAGTAGGCCTGGGCGGCGAGGTGCGGCGCATCCCGGAGATCAACCAGCGGCTTTCCGAGGCCGCGCGACTAGGGATGACACACGCGATCATCCCGGCAGGCACCAGCCCGAGCGTGCCGAAGGGTTTGGAGGTGCACCAGGTCAAGAACATCGGCCAGGCGCTGGGCGTGGTGCGGCGGCTGCGCGAGAGCTAGCCGCTAGCTCATGTTGAACGTCGCAGGCTGGGAGACGTTATCCCCCAGGTGGGCGTAGAGCAGGTAGCTGCCCGGGCCGACCGGCTTGCGGGAATCGCACTGATCCGGGGCGGAAGTGGTCCGGGACCAGGATCCCATCTTGTAGTTCTGGCTCTTGCCTGCCTCGATGGTCACTTCGCCGGTGATGGAAGGCTCGTTGCAGTCCAGGTCACCCCAGACGCGGTGGTAGTCACCCATCGCGAAGACCTCGAAGAGTAGCTTCTCCTCATCCACGTCGATCACGCAATCCGCCTTCGTGGGATTCGCGATCTTCGCGTAGAAGGTCGGCTGCTCCTCCGGGTCAAAGGTGGACTTCCCCGGCACCGCAGTCACGCGCAAGTCGCCGAGCTCACAGTTGGTCTTCTCCGCGGCCTGGTCTTTCGGCTCGGCGTCCTTCTTCTTGTCCTCAGACTTCTTCGCGGCCTTCGTC
The DNA here is from genome assembly GCA_020741275.1 of Corynebacterium urealyticum. Classification (GTDB taxonomy): domain Bacteria; phylum Actinomycetota; class Actinomycetes; order Mycobacteriales; family Mycobacteriaceae; genus Corynebacterium; species Corynebacterium urealyticum_A. The sequence continues at coordinate 581 of DYZK01000089.1, read as the reverse complement.
TCGGACTCGGTCTTCTTGTCCTTCGCGTCCGGCTTCTTTTCTTTTCCGGACGTCGGCGTGGCACTGCTGCTCTGCGTCGTATCCGCCGCGGGCGTGCTGGCGTCCTCCTTGGATCCGCCGATGGAACTGAGCAGCCACCAGAGCAGGAGAATCAGCACGACGACACCGGCAATGGCGGCGATGCGTCGGCGACGGTAGACCTCGGGTGGCAGCGGTGGCTGGGCATCACGGGGTGGGCGCTGGCCCCGTCCGGGGTCGCGGCGCCGGAAGCGGTCTCCTGAGTTCCCTGATCCTGCGTTCACAGCCCCAGATTTTAGTCGGCTTACCTCGCCTAAAGGGGCTTAGACACACCCCACCCGCCGCGGCCGACGCCCCACGTGCCCCCTAGAGCTGTTCCTCGTCAAGACCGAAGGCGATCAGCGGCTCGGCCAGGCCGTCCTCCAGGCGGTAGCGCAGGCCCACGACCGCGCAGCGTCCCTGCTCCACCTGCTGCTGGATCTCCGGGGAGCGGTCCATGATGTGGCGGGTGATCTCCACGACGTGCTGCTTCTCGAAGTCCTGGGAGCCCTCCCGGCCCTCGC
>DYZK01000088.1 GCA_020741275.1 Corynebacterium urealyticum | reverse complement strand
CGCGAGGCGTTATCGAGGGTCTTCATCTTCACCGCGAAGTCGAAAGCATCCCACACATCGCGCACGGAGGACGAGAACGCGCCGACGTAATCCATCAACGCCTCGTAGACGTGGTCGTCCAGCTGGGCGATACGCGTCAGGTCCAGGCGGGAGGAGTTGTAGAAGGACAGGCCAAAGCGAACGCGGACCTCCCAGTCGATCATCTCCTCGCTGTACCCCTCCTCCTGGAGGCTCTCCACCAGGTCGAGAACCTCGTCCTTCGTGGGTTCGAGAATGCATTCCAGACGGCGAAGCACCGTCATGGGCAGGATGTAATCCCCATAATCCTCGGGCTCGACGATGGAGCGCAGATACTTATCTGCGGTATTCCAAACGGCGGACTGATTAAGCTCCGCTGTACTCATCCGGGTATGCCTCCTTGGGCCAGTAAACGCAATGTGTCCACGGTAAACGGCGCGCTGCTAAAAAGTCTGCGAGACACGCTCTCACCGCTCAGCTGCCATTCGAGCAAGCTCGGCAGACACACGCCCAGGCGCGCTCGAACACAATGCCGAGCGTCTCTGACGAGGTGCGTCGAAGGGCGCTGGGTTAGCAGCTGTGATACCACCTCCACAGCGCCCGCACCGATGTTCTGAGGCCGACAGAGGAGCTCATAACAATACAAAAAGACCTCCTCCCAAGCCGAAGCTGGGAGGAGGTCAGGGACGCCCGAAGGCGTTCCGATATTAGCCGCGGATGGCCTCCACGATTGCGGTGAAGGCACCGCCGACGGCGGTGACGAAGACGTCGAAGAGGGAGGAAACGAGCTCGAACATAATGTTCTCCTAACTATTGGAAAGCGTCGCACCTGGGGGTTAATCGGTGCACCCTTGACGCTACAGAAGCTCTCACACTCCTATTATCTTTGCAACACTACCGACCCCCTATGCGGGGGCACGCCAAAGCTCTCACCAGGCATTAGAGCTAGGCCCGCCCCCTCGGCGCACCCACCTCCTGTCGCGAGCGAGCCCGCAGGTAATACCCCGCGATCCAAACCCAACCACCGCACCTCATAGCGAGACCGCCAGTGCTGAGCACCAAGCCGCCAGCGCCGGCGCCCCGGCATCGAGATAGGCACCATGACAGCAAAAGGCCTCCCCGAGCCGAAGCTCGAAGGAGGCCAGAGATGCCCGAAGGCGATCTATTACTCGCCGCCCTTGATGGCCGTAACGAATGCGTCGAAGGCACCCTGGGCAGCCTCGACGAAGACGTTGAAGAGGGAGGAAACGAGCTCGAACATAATGTTCTCCTAACTATTGGAAAGCGTCGCACCAGGGGTTATTTGGTGCGGTTACGACACTACACGACCTTCTCGGAAGCGCTTATTTTTAGCACACAAAAGCCCCCCCCCTTATGGGGGTAGCAAAGCGCCCTTACCTGCACTTCCAGCGCAGCCCGAATGACCACGCCCTCAGCACGTTCGGCTCAACCGACAAGCAAGGGCACAGGTAATATTCGGCAATTCGAAATTGCATATCACATAACCAAGCACTAGGCAAGCCCGTCCGGCAACCTCACCCAGCTCAGTCGACGTCACTGGTCGTGAGTGCTCGGACCCCCATGACAAAAATCATGGGCAAGTAGTGACAGAAAATATCTCTACGCCTCATGCTGGATTTCTAGCGTGAACACCATGAACACGACACACACCACTCACCCAATAGAAGTCACCGGAGTCGGCAAGACCTTCAACCCGCGCTCCAGCCGCCCCGTCCACGCGCTGAAGAACGCGAACCTTACCGTCCAGCCGGGCGAGATCATCGCCCTCCTCGGGACCAACGGCGCGGGTAAGACCACCCTGCTGGATCTCATCCTGGGGCTGACCACCCCAACCTCCGGCACCGTCACCGTCATGGGCCACTCCCCCACGCAAGCCGTCTACCGGCAACATATCGGCGCCCTAATGCAGACCGGCGGCCTGCTCAACGAGCTCACGGTCAAAGACACCGTGGAGATGATCGCCGCAACCTTCCCAAAGCACCTGCCCCTCGACGAGGTCATCGCACAGGCCAACCTGGAGCCCATCTACACCCGGCGCGTGGGCAAATGCTCCGGCGGTGAGCAACAGCGCCTCCGTTTCGCGCTGGCCATCCTCGGCAACCCGGAGATCCTCATCCTGGACGAACCGACCGCAGGGATGGACACCGGTGCACGTCGCCGCTTCTGGGACTCCATGACCCACCAGGCACAGCAGGGGCGCACGATCATCTTCGCCACCCACTACCTGGAGGAAGCAGAAAACTTCGCCCAGCGCATCGTCCTCATGAACAAAGGCGAGATCATCGCCGACGGCACCACCGCAGAACTGCGGAACATGAGCGCCGACCGGGTGGTCAGCGCCGAATTCCCAGGTGACGTCCCGGACCTGACCGGGCTGCCGGGCGTGAAAACAAGCGGGACCAGTGGCGACCGCCTGAGTATCACCACCGAGGATTCCGACGCGCTCGCCCGCTACCTGCTGACCGAAACCGAGGCCCGCAACCTCGCCATCAGCAGCCACAGCCTGGAGGACACCTTCCTCGCACTGACGAAAGAAAACCAGGAGGCGTAGAAACATGAACACCACCCTGAGATTCACCGGCCACGAACTCCTCCGCCTGCGCCGGGACATGACCACCCTGTTCTTCAGCATCGGACTGCCGATCTTCTTCTACCTCATCTTCGGGGCGCTGCAGGACTACGGGGAACAGGAGATCAACGGCGGCAACCTCGCCGCGTTCGTCATGCTGGGCATGGCTTTCTATGCCGGCGTGGTGGGCGCGGTCGGCGCCGCAGGATCCGCCGTCACCGACAACCGCAGCGGATGGGGCCGGCAGCTGGCACTGACACCGCTGCGCCCCTGGCAGCTGGCCTTCGCAAACGCCGGGAGCATCGCCGTGCGCGCGGTGCTGCCGATTGTGGCCGTGTTCATCGTCGGTGGGCTAACGAGAGCGCAGATGCAGCCCGAGCAATGGGCCTTAAGCTTCCTCGCCTGCGTGCTGTGCTCCATCCCCTTTGGCTTCTACGGCCTCGCCTGGACGCTGCTGGTCCCCAAGGAGAACACCGTCGGCGTGGCCACCGGATCCATCGTGATCCTTGCTTTCGCGGGCAATGTGTTCATGCCGCTGAGCGGAACGTTGCTGGATATCGGAAGATTCACCCCGATGTACGGCGCGATGATGCTGGTCCGCTGGCCACTGGCCGAAGGCGCGCAAGTGGTTGGCACCGAGCTGATCACCGAACCGATGTGGCACGCCTGGGTTAGCATCGCGGTATGGACGGCGATCTTCGTGGGCTTCTGCCTGATGATGGGCAAGCGAGACAAGAACCGAAGCTGATGCGCGCCTTCAATGGTTTCCAGTTCAACAACGCGATCTTCGCCTCAATATGGCTGGGGTTCCTGGGGCCGGTTCTGATCCAGGTCTACACCGGCGATGAGTTCAACTCCGGCGATAAAACCTGGATGACGGCCTGCGTGCTGGTTTTCAGTGCCGTCTACTTCTACGCCTTCGGCTCGATGGGTACCTCCCCGCGCGGCTGGGGTCTACAGCCGCAGGCTCTCCTCCGGTGGGGCGTTCTGCTGGCGATCGCGCTGACCAGCGTGCCGGTGATCCAGACGGGTGCCATGAGCTTCACCCCCTACCTGGCCGCGATGCTGGGTTTCACGGTGCCCCTCAAGCGGTCCCTTCCCATCGTGCTCGTCACGGGCGCAGTCGGATCGGTCGCGGTGTGGCTCCGGGCCCCGGAGAACCTGGGCTGGTCGACCTTCATCCTGTTCTTCATCCCGCTGATGATCGTCGCGCTGGGCGTGTTCAGCCAGTACGACGACTCCCGCCACCAGCTACAGCATGAACTCGATCTCGCCCAACAGCGGGAGGACATCGCCACGGACGTCCACGACCTGCTGGGCCACTCGCTGACCGTCATCAACCTCAAATCCGAGGTCGCGCGCAGGGCAATGGAGAAGAACCCGGAACAGGCCAAACAGGAGCTCAAGGAAATCAGCGAGCTCTCCCGCCTGGCGCTTGCCGAGGTCCGCTCCACCGTGACCCGGATGCGCACACCCACCTTCGTCGGCGAAATCCAGGGAGCGCGCCGGGCGCTGGAGACCAAGGGCATCACCGCCCACCTCCCCGAACGCCTCACCACACCGGGAGATCATGAGGCCATTTTCTCCTGGGGTTTGCGCGAGCTGACGACCAACGTGGTCCGCCACTCCGGGGCCCGGACCTGCTGGGTCACCGTGACCGGGGACAAGCTGCAGGTCACCGACGACGGCTGCGGGTTCAGCGACGAGGAGACCCGCAACGGCGATGGCGGCCTGGCTGGGCTTCGCGAGCGCGTCGAGGCGGCCGGCGGGCAGCTCATCGTGCGCCGCGAACGAGGCTTGAGTACCGTGCTGATCGCGATGAGTAATGATCGCGAGATCATTGACGACGGCGCCACGTGCGAGGAGGAAAACCGATGAACCCGATTCGAGTACTGCTCGCCGAGGACCAGTCGCTAGTGCGCGGGGCGCTCGTTGCGCTGCTAAGCGCGGAACCGGACATCAAAGTCGTCGCGGAATGTGCCACGGGAACCGAGGCCGTGCGCTTGGTACAGGAGCATCCCATCGACGTGGCCCTCCTCGACATCGAAATGCCGGGGCTCAATGGCCTGGACGTGGCCAAGGAACTGGCCGGGCACCCGTGCCGCTGCCTGATCGTGACGACCTTCGGCAAGGCGGGCTATATCAAGCGCGCGATGGAGGCGGGAGTGGACGGGTTCATCGTGAAGGACACCCCTCCCGAGGAGCTCGCCGATGCGATCCGCCGGGTCCACGCGGGGCTGCGCGTCATCGACCCGACGTTGGCCCGGGATAGCCTGCTGGCTCCCGATAACCCCCTCAGCGAGAGGGAGACGCAGGTCTGCCAGCAGCTCTTCCACGGCAAGAGCTCTCCCGCCATTGCCAAGGCCCTGCACCTTTCGCCGGGCACGGTGCGCAACCACATCTCCAGCATCATGTCGAAGACCGGCGCGGGGAACCGCTTCGAGGCCGCTCATGTGGCGAAGGCGAATGGCTGGATCTAGGACGCTGCCCGGGAAACACAGGCGGCTTGGGCACGCGCCGCCTTAGCTGCCGCCCCCAGGCCAGTCCCCTAGTTCTTCAGCGGTGTGCCGAACTTGATAAACGAGTTCCTACCAACGACAAACTTTCTCCGCGATAGCAGCCCGAAGATCTCGCGGCTCTCCACGGACTCCTTCGTGACGCACACGAACAGCGTTCGACCAGCGTCCTCAACCAGGTAGAAGGAATCACTGCTGAAGGAGTTCTTCACCTCAGAGAAGAAATTGGGCACCCCGTCGAAGGCAATCTCGGTGAACCACCCGGCGGCAGACTCGCCCTTGGTGTTCTTCTTCTCCCGCAGCAGTGGTGTGATCACGGCGTCCGGGAAGACCTGACGGACCGCGGTGTGGGTCTTCGTCCCCTTCGCCAGGAACCTGCCCCCGGTTTTCTCCAGGGACTGGACGTCGACGGCCACGCGGCTGGTCGCTGTGCCCAGCACCGCTCCGTCTTTGCCCAGGAGCTCATCGGTGCCGACCCCGAACAGGGCAGCAAGGCTCTCTAAGGTCTCGATGTCGGGAGAGCTCTGTCCGGACTCCCGCCCCGCCACGTCCTCGCGAGCCACCACGAGCTTGTCCGCGAGTTCAGCCTGGGAAAGCCCAGCCTTGCTGCGGAGCGCCTTGACGCGCTGTGCCAGTGTCATGCGAAAATCCTAACCGCTGCTGAGGGCACGTCCAGAGGCGACTAGTCGATACGGCCGACATCCGGTCGCTTCCGGTTACCGCGAGTTGGTGCCCGGACTAGGGCCGTTTCGCGTAGCGGAGGCCCTCGATGACCTCACCGTTATCGAAAATGACGAGGCGACCGTACTCCAGGCCGGGACCGTCGTCGTACTTCTGCATCAGGTAGTCGTTGAGCTGCTGCATGTCCTTGACCACGATGGCCTGATAGGGCATGTCAAAGGCGATTTTCTCCAGGAAGAGAAGCTTGCCATCGTAGGGCACCGCGACCCCAGTGTGACCGACGAAGAGGGTGGCCCGGTCTGTCAGGGTGTCGTGGGAGAACATCGAGACCACGCGGGCCTTCGTATCTTCGAACGTGACGCCACGGTCCTTGGCATAGGCCCTGATATCCGCGATGTGCTGGCCCGGGTCCTGGCCCTTGGTGGTCGGGATCGCACCGTAGAAAGCGTCGAAGCGTTGGTGTTCGGCGCTGGTCAGGATCTCCTTCGGCACGTTTTTGAGGGACTCCTCATCGATGAACAACAGCGAGGTGTCTGGGTTGGATTCGTCCTCAACGCTGAACAGCGACTGCGCCAGCGTAAACGTGTTGATCCGGCAGTGGGTACCCGCATAACGCTGGCCCTGGTGCTTCTGCCACGCGCTGCAGGGGGCGTTTATTCTGGAAATATGACTAATTCCAGTGTGATCACCAAGCCCCAGCCCAGCGACGTCGACATCGCACAGGCTCACACCCTCGAGCCCATCGCGGACATCGCCGAGCGCGCCGGAATCCCCGGCGAAGCACTCATCCCCTACGGCACCACCAAGGCCAAGGTGGACGTCCCCGCCCTGCGCACCACCGACGTATGGGACAAGCCCCTGGGCCGCACCGTCCTCGTGACAGCCATGTCCCCCACCCCCGCGGGCGAAGGCAAGTCCACCACCCTCATCGGACTGGCTGACGCCCTGCGCACCGCCGGGCAAAACACCATCGTCGCGATCCGCGAACCATCCCAGGGCCCAGTCATGGGCATCAAGGGTGGCGCGGCCGGCGGCGGCTACGCGCAGATCGTCCCGATGGAGGACATCAACCTCCACCTCACCGGCGACATGCACGCCCTCACCGCCGCAAACAACACCCTCGCCGCCCTCATCGACAACCACATCCAGCAGGGCAACGAGCTCGGCATCGACCCGCGCCGGGTCACCTGGCGCCGCTGCATGGACGTCAACGACCGCAGCCTGCGTTCCATCGTCACCGGCCTCGGCGGCCCTGCCCACGGCACCCCGCGCGAAGCGGGCTTCGACATCACCGCCGCCAGCGAGATGATGGCGATCCTCTGCCTCGCCACGGACCTGGCTGATCTGAAGGCCAAGCTCGCCAACATCGTGATCGGCCAGACCTATAGTGGCGGGCCGGTCACCGTAGGCGACCTGCAGGTCGAGGGCGCGCTCACCGCCCTGCTGCGCGACGCGCTAAACCCCAACCTCGTGCAGACCCTCGGCGGCACCCCGGCGCTCATCCACGGCGGCCCCTTCGCCAACATCGCGCACGGCTGCAACAGCCTCATCGCCACCCAGACCGCCCGCCGCCTCGGGGACATCGTCGTCACGGAAGCCGGCTTCGGCTCCGACCTCGGCGCGGAGAAGTTCTTCGACATCAAAGCCCGCGAGGGCAGCATCGACGTGGACGCGGCCGTCGTCGTCGCGACCATCCGCTCCCTGAAGTACAACGGCGGCGTCGCGAAGGAGGACCTGAACAGCGAAAACCTGGCCGCCCTGGACGAGGGACTGAAGAACCTCGAGCGCCACGTGAAGAACATGGAGAAGTTCGGCACCACCCCGGTCGTCGCGCTGAACCTCTTCACCTCCGACACCGACGTCGAGCGCGAACACGTCGCCGAGTGGGCTGAAAAGCTGGGCGTGCGCCTGGCCGAGTCCACCGTCTGGGCCGAGGGTGGCGCCGGCGCCACCGAGCTGGCCCAGCAGGTACTCGAGGTCATCGAGTCCGGCGAGACCCCGCAGGCCAGCTCCCAGCAGCTCTACGATCCGGCCGAGGGCCTGGCCGAGTCCATCAAGACCATCGCGACCCGCATCTACGGCGCCAGTGGCGTGGAGTTCTCCACCAAGGCCAAGAAGGACCTGCAGTTCCTCGCCGAGCACGGCTGGGACAAACTGCCAGTGTGCATCTCCAAGACCCAGTACAGCTTCTCCGACGACCCGGCTGAGCTGGGCGCGCCGGAAGGTCACGTGCTGCACGTCCGCGAACTGGCCCCACGCCTGGGCGCGGGCTTCGTCGTGGCGCTGACCGGACAGGTGATGACGATGCCGGGACTGCCGAAGCGGCCAGCTGCCGAGCAGATCGACGCCGCCGAGGACGGCACCATCACCGGACTGTTTTAGCGGCAAAATGGGACTACACTGATCTTCGTGCAGAATCAGGTACTCACGAAGAAACGTCCCCGCCCGGCCTTCGACCGCGGCCCCAGGCCCTACATGCGCGGGCGGTTACACACCGCCGCCGCGTGGTACTTTGGCGGGATGGGCACCGCCCTCACGATCGTGGCGCTGGCGAAATTCGGCATCTCCTGGATGCCCCTGACCACCGCCCTCTACGCGCTGTGCCTGGCCGGGATGCTGAGTGTAAGCGCCCTCTATCACCGGGTTCCGTGGCGCTCCGCGGCGGCGGTCAACAGCTGGCGGCGGGCCGACCACGCCATGATCGCGATCTTCATTGCCGGCACCTATGGGCCGGTAACGGTCGCCGCATTCGGCGCGAGGTGGTTCACCGGCTGGGCCTGGTTTAACACCGGCGGATTGTGGATCTTGGCGGTGTGCTGGCTCGCCGCGCTGGCCGCGGTCGTGTTGAACCTGGTGTGGATCGACCACCCGCGGTGGCTCGACGCCGCCACCTACCTCACGCTCGGTTGGCTGGCAGCTATCGGCGCCGTGGGCTACTACCAGCAGCTTGGGGTCGCTGTGAGCCTGTTGATGCTGCTCGGCGGGCTGGTCTACTCGCTCGGCGCGGTGATCTACGCCAAGCAGTGGCCGAACCCCTCCCCTCGTTGGTTCGGCTTCCACGAGGTCTTCCACGCTGCCACCATCGTGGCAGCGCTTCTGCACCACATCGCAATCTGGGTGCTCGTGCTGCGCTAACGCGCGAGGTCGCTTCCGCTAGCGCTTCTTTTTCTTCTCCCGGATGCGGATCGCGATGCGCACCGGGGAGCCCTCGAAGCCGAAGGTCTCGCGCAGCTTGCGCTCCAGGAAGCGGCGATAGCCGTGCTCCAGGAAGCCCGTGGTGAACAGCACGATGACCGGCGGGCGAGAGGAGGCCTGCGTGGCGAAGAGCACGCGTGGCAGGCGACCACCACGCATCGGCGGTGGGGTCTCCGCGATCACCGCACGCAACCAGGTGTTCAGCTGGCCGGTCGGGATGCGCTGATCCCAGCTCTCCAGAGCCTCTAGCATCGCTGGCTCCAGCTTCTGCAGAGCACGACCCGTCTTGGCGGAGATGTTCACCCGGCGGGCCCATGGCACGTGCGACAGCTGCAGATCGATCTCGCGTTCCAGTAGCTCCCGGCGATCCTCGTCCACCAGGTCCCACTTATTGAACGCCACGACCAGCGCCTTACCGGCGTCCAGGATCATCCGCAGCACGCGCTGATCCTGCTCCGCGATGGGCTCGGAGGCGTCCACCAGGAACACCACGACCTCACTGGCATCAATCGCGGCGCGGGTGCGCAGCGAGGCGTAGTACTCGTGCCCCACCGCGTTCTTCACCTTCTTGCGGATACCGGCGGTATCCACGAAGCGCCAGGTGCGTTCCTCCAGCTCGACGATGGAGTCCACCGGGTCCACCGTGGTGCCCGCGACATTATCCACCACCGAGCGCTGCTCGCCGGAGATCTTGTTCAGCAGCGAGGACTTACCCACGTTTGGCCGGCCCACCAGTGCCACGCGGCGCGGGCCAGAGACCACCGACAGCTCTCGCGGCTTCTCCGGGAAGACCTCCAGTAGCTTGTCCAGCACGTCCGCCGCGCCACGCCCATGCAGCGCGGAGACCGGGTACGGGTTGTCCAGGCCGAGCGCCCAGAACTCCGCCATGTCCGCGTACTGCGTATCGGACTCGAACTTATTGGCCACCACGATCACCGGAACGTCGGAGCGCTGCAGCTTGCGCGCGATGACCTCATCGGTCTCGGTGATGCCGACCTTCGTGTCCACCACGAAGACGATCGCGTCTGCCGTGGCCATCGCGGTTTCCGCCTGGCGCGCGATCGCGGCGTGGATGCCCTTGGCATCCGGGTCCCAGCCGCCGGTGTCCTGCACCCAGAAGCGGCGCCCGCCCCAGTCGCCGAGGTAGGAAATGCGGTCGCGGGTGACACCCGGGAAGTCCTCCACCACGGCCTCGCGGCGCCCGATGAAGCGGTTGACCAGCGTGGACTTACCCACGTTTGGTCGACCGACGATCGCCACCGTGCACAGCGCTTCCTTCTGTGCCTCCAGCTCATCGGCGATGCCGAAGGCTTCCTCGATGGACTCCCAGTCGGTGTCCTCCTCGTCGGATTCCAGCAGGTCGAATTCCTCCGCCTGCAGATAGTGTTCGCCCAGCTGCTCCGGGTCGACCTCCCAGGTCTCGCCGTCCCAGTTCTCGGGGTCCCAGTTCTCCAGGTCCTCCTCGGAGTCCTCCTGCACCGGGGCGTCACCTTCAGCGGCGACGACGTCCCCCTCAACCGTGCGGAACACCAGACCACCGGTGTTCTCCGCGCCACCATCTGGGATATCGGAGTCCAGGTCCGATTCCTCGATCAGGCCAGCGATAGCCTCGATGACCTCCTCGATACTCATCTCGCCGGTGTCGAGGATCGTGGCATCCTCCGCCGGGCGCAGCGGGGAGGTCTCGCGGGTGGAGTCCGCCTCGTCGCGGCGCTGGACGTCGGCCAGCACAGCCTCGTAGGAAACCTCGCGGCCAGCGGCGGTGTCCTGGTCGAAGCGGCGCTGCGCGCGCACCTCGGCGCTGGCGGTCATGTACACCTTCACCGGGGCGTCCGGGAGCACGACCGTACCGATGTCACGGCCCTCGACCACGCAGCGGCCAGCGGCAGCAGCAAGGTCGCGCTGCAGCTCCACAAGATTGGTGCGGACCTCCGGGATCGCGGCGACGGCGGAGACGTGCGCGGTAACCTCCGGACCACGGATGTCCGCGGAGACGTCCTCCCCATCCAGCAGAACCTCGGTGGACTGCGGATCCTCATTGACCTGCAACGGCAGCTGAGAGGTCGCCTCGATGATGGCCTCGCTGGCCGCCGGGTCGGCCGGATCGATGCCGGCCTTCAGCACGTGCAGGGTCGCCACGCGGTACATCGCGCCCGTGTCCAGGTAGCGCGCGCCCGCGTACTGGGCGATGCGGCGGGAGACGGTGGACTTGCCGGTGCCGGACGGGCCGTCGATCGCCAGCAGGAACCCGCCCTCCTCGAGGTTGTCAATCAGCGCGAGCTGGGAGAAATCAGAGTTCATATCAGTAGTCATCCTTCAAATCCTCCCGGCTTACAGGCCCACGGCCTTGTACAGGCTCGTCAGTTCCGAACGGTTCAGCGCGCGCACGCTACCCGGCTTCTGGTCGCCGAGCTGCACCGTGTGGATCTTGGTGCGCACCAGCGCCTGAACCGGGAAGCCCGCGGCCTTCAGCAGGCGACGCACAATGTGCTTACGGCCCTCGTGCAGCTCCAGCTTGATCAGGGACTTGCCCTGCCACACATCCACGATCTGGACGTCATCGGCCTTGGCGATGCCGTCGTCCAGCTCGATGCCCTTCTTCAGCTCGTGGACCAGCCCCTTCTTCGCCTCGCCGAGCACGGTGGCCATGTAGGTCTTGGAGACCTCGTAGCTGGGGTGCATGAGGCGGTTGGCGAGCTCACCGTCGTTAGTGAGCAGCAGCAGGCCCTCGGTCTGGGCGTCCAGGCGGCCAACGTGGAACAGGCCCTGCCCCTGCTTGAGGCGCTCGTCGATGAAGTTGCCCACCGACGGGCGACCCATGTCGTCGCTCATCGTGGACTGGACGCCACGTGGCTTGTTGAAGATGTAGTAGTGCATCTCGTCGTTGACCTGGACGCGCACCCCATCGACGCGGACGACGTCCTTGTTTGGGTCGATGCGCACGCCCATCCGGTCCACGACCTTGCCATTGACCTCGACGCGGCCCGCGGCGATCAGTTTCTCGCTCATGCGGCGGCTGGCCACGCCGGCGGCTGCCAGGACCTTCTGCAGGCGGACCTTGTCCTCCGCAGCTGGGGCGGCCTTCTGCTCTGACTTTGTGACGTGCTGGTGGCGGGCCGGCTTGGCCTTCGGGACGAAGGTCTCGGCGCCGCCGGGCTTCGCAGCGTTCTTTTCCGGTATGCCATCTCGGCGAGCGGGTGTATTCAAATTATGTCCTTATTTGCTCAAAGTCTTTGAGGTACGCAGCCCAGTCTAGATCAGTAATCGGATTCGATCGATTCCACATCCGGCAGCAGCGGGGCCAAGTCCGGCAGCTCGTCCAGCGACTCGATGCCCAGCTGCTCCAGCAGCAGATCGGTGGTCTCGTACAGGTGGGCGCCGCCTGGCCCGGCGGCGGATGTTTCTTCCTCCCCCTCGGCTGCCACCTCGACCTGGCGGATCAGGCCGCGCAGGGCCAGAGTCCGCATCACGCCATCGCAGTTCACCCCGCGCACCGCCGCGACCTGGGAGCGGGTCACCGGCTGACGATAGGCCACCACAGCCAGGGTTTCCAATGCTGCCCGCGACAGGCGCTGCTGGGCGCCCTGGAGGATCTTCGCCTCCACCACATCCGAGTTCTCGGGCCTGGTGTACAGACGCCACAGCCCCTCGCGCTCCCGCAGGTCGAAGCCGGAGCCACGGGCGTCGAACTCGTCGGCGATCTGGCGCAGCGCATCCTCCACCTGGGAGGCATCAACGCTGCAAGCCTCGGCGAGCTGTTCGGCGGCCACAGGCTCGTCGGAGACCAGCAGCAGGGACTCCACCCGGCTGCGCAGCTGGGACACCGCGGGCAGGTGCAGGTGTTCTTCACTCATGGTCCAGGGCTCTCCTTCTCATAATTTCCGCTTACAGCTGTGCGGGCGCTAATCCCAGTTCGACGCAGCGACAACCTGCGGGTCCACCTCCAGTCCGGTCCAGGCGACGAGCATCTCCGCCAGCGGCGTGGGCTGCTCTACCCCGATCGCGCGGGCCTTGTACAGCTCCAGCAGAGCGAGGAAGCGGCCCACCACCACGATGGACTCCTCCGCGTCGCTAATCAGCGAGTCGAAGTTCACCCACTTATTCTCCCCGGCGATCTTCAACGTGTTGAGGATCTTGCCGGCCTGCTTCGGCACCGAGACCGCCGGCGCGTGGACGTGGCCGGTCTGCACCCCATCCGGGCGGGGGCGGAAGACATGAGCGGCCAGCTCCGCGAAGCTCTCCTTCGTGTGCTTGAGCTCCACCGGTGGCAGCAGGTTAGCGTAGCGGTCCTCCAACGAAAGTGCCACGGGGTAGCTGCGGGCCGCGCCCCGCTGCCACTCGGCAAAGAGGTCTGCGACTTGCTTATAGGCCTTGTACTGCAGGAGGCGGGCGAACAGGAGGTCGCGGGACTCCAGCAGCTCCAGGTCGGCCTCGTCGTCGACCTCGCCGCGGGGAACCAGGCGGGCGGCCTTCAGATCCAGCAACGTGGATGCAACGAGCAGGAACTCGGTGACCTCGTCCAGATCCTCAGCGGACTGGGACAGCCCCCGGGTATAAGCAATGAACTCGTCGGTGACCTCGGCGAGCGCGATCTCGGTGATGTCCAGCTTGTGCGAATGAATCAGCTGGAGCAGCAGGTCGAAGGGGCCGTCGAAGTTCGCGAGCGCGACCCGGAAGCCCGTGAGTTCCGGTTGCTGGGGATCTGTCACGCGAACCTACTTTTCTGCCACCACGTTGACCAGCGCGGGGCGTGGCCTAGTGCTGCTCGGCGACGCGCTGAATGACCTCTGCCGCGAGGTTGCGGTACTGAATCGCACCGGAAGACTTCGGGGCCCAGCTGCTGATGGGCTCGCCGGCCACGGAAGTCTCCGGGAAGCGGACGGTGCGGGTGATAACCGAGTCGAAGACCTTGTCCCCGAATGCCTCGACGAGCCGTTCCATGACCTCGCGAGCGTGCAGGGTACGGCGGTCGAACATGGTCACCAGGATGCCCAGGACCTCGAGCTTGAAGTTGAGGCGGTCGCGCACCTTCTCGACGGTGTCCATCAGCAGTGCGAGGCCTCGCAAAGAGAAGTACTCGGACTCCACCGGGATCATCACGGAGTCTGCGCAGGAGAGCGCGTTGACGGTGAGCAGGCCGAGCGAAGGCTGGCAGTCGATGATGATGAAGTCGTAATCCTTCATCACCGGACGCAGGGCTCGCGCAAGCGCCTGCTCGCGGCCGACCTCGTTGACGAGCTGGATCTCTGCGGCGGAGAGGTCGATGTTCGCGGGCACGAGGTCGAGGTTCTCGACGCCGCTGGACAGGATGGCGTCGAAAATAGAGGAGGAGTTGTCAACGAGGAGGTTGTGGACGGTGATGTCCAGCTCCTCGTGGCTGACCCCCAGACCGGCAGAGAGCGCGCCCTGCGGGTCGAGGTCGACGAGGAGGACCTTACGGCCGAACTCCGCAAGTGCGGCGCCCATGTTGATCGTCGAGGTGGTCTTGCCGACCCCACCCTTCTGATTACACATGGCGATGATGGTCGCAGGCCCATGAGAGGACAGC
>DYZK01000087.1 GCA_020741275.1 Corynebacterium urealyticum | reverse complement strand
TAGCCGATGGTGGCCATCGCGCCGGTCAGGGTTTTGCCCTCGCCGGTGGCCATTTCGGCGACGTCCCCGTTGAGCAGGGCGAGGGTGCCCTGGAGCTGGACGTCGAAGGGGGCGATGCCGAGGGTGCGGCGGGTGACCTCCCGGAGGACGGCGAGCAGCTGCGGGACGTCCTTGATGCGGCCATCCACCCCCTCCCCGGCCTTGACAACCGCCTCCGCTGCGGCAGCGCGGAGCTCGTCGTCAGTAGCGCCGGTGTAGCGCTCGGGGTTGGCCTGTGCGACGACCGCCCGGGACTTCTTCTGATTCTTCTTCGGCGACGTGCCCATCGCACGCCAGAACCAGTCAAATGCAGCCATGTGCTCTTCTACAACCTCGTGTCGGATCGACGCTTGTTTATGCTCAGTCCACTTTACCGGGGAGGCCGGACATGCCCGCCCAAAGTGGGGCACCTTGCTGTTCAGGGGCACCCCAGCACCTATGCTTAGGGGCTATGAGCGAGATCACTTTTATCCCCACGGCAGACTTGGTTGACATCATCGGAGCGGAGTCCCGATCCTGCGATACGCAGTTCCAGGACCTCGGCGGCAAGGTCGAGTTCTGTGGCCGCATCACCACGGTGTCCTGCTTCCAGGACAATGCGCTGCTGAAGTCCATCCTCAGCGAGCCGAACCCGGGCGGCGTGCTGGTCATCGACGGCCAGGAGTCCCTGCACACCGCACTGGTGGGCGACATCATCGCCGGCCTGGGCCAGAAGAACGGCTGGGCGGGTGTGATCGTCAACGCCGCGATCCGCGACAGCAAGGCCATCGGCGAGATGGACTTCGGCTGCAAGGCGCTGGGCACCAACCCGCGCAAGTCAACGAAGACGGGCGCGGGCGAGAAGGATGTTGTGCTGCGCTTCGGTGGCGTGGAATTCAACCCCGGCGAGTACGTGTACGCGGACTCGGACGGCATCATCGTCACGGAATCCCCCGTTGACCCGCAGTAATGCCCACCAGCGGGGCTGATTAGTACGCGCCCTGAACCATGCTGTACTGTTACAGGGCGTAACGGGCTGTGGCGCAGTTTGGTAGCGCACTACACTGGGGGTGTAGGGGTCGCAGGTTCAAATCCTGTCAGTCCGACCACGTAAAAGAAGCCCTGGCCGCAAGGCCGGGGCTTCTTTCGTTTCCACAGGTCAGGGGCACTGTGGCCTATCCTTCTTCGCTCTTTTCACCCGTTGTCTTATCTTCCTCGGGCTTCTTCTTGTCCAGCTCACCCATCTCCTTGGCCACGGCCATGATGTCGGCCAGGGCGTTGATCACGCCGTTGAGCACGTCCCGGTCACTGGAGAGCAAGGTATCGCGCTTCTTACGCTCCGCGATGCCGTCGAAGATCGCCTTCGTCGCCGCGCCCTGGAACTTCTTGGAGCGCTTGAGCTGTTCCTTGGAGTTCGTCCGCCCCAGTTTCACCGCCTCGGGCTGCTCGGAGAGCGTGCCCCAGGCCGCGACGATCATCTGCGAGGTTTCATCGGAGTTCACGTCCACACCGGCCATCGAGAAGATGTCGTTGACCTTGTCCACCGCGTCGTAGAATGCGGCGCGCATAGGGGTGCCTTCCCCGCCCACGGTGACGTCGAAGGTAGGCACCTTCAGCGCTTCGGTCCCACCGTCGCTCAGCGAACGGTCGACCTCGATGTCGCTCTGGGTGATCGCCACCCCGGCCAGTGAAAGCCCGGTGATGAAGTCCTCCTCCTCGTCGTCGTATTCCGAGAGGTGGAGATTGCGCTCCAACACGGCGGCGAGCATCGCCCGCTTCGAGACCTCCGCGTCGGCGTAAGCGACGATCTGGGAGAGGAACTCATAGGCGTGGCGGTATTTCTCTGCGTTGGATTTGAAGTCGCGTGCCGCGTCGCGCCCGTCCTTGCCGGAATCGCGTCGCACCTGCCAGCGCCGGATGATCGGTGCGGCCGCACCGCGGAGCGCCTCCGAGTCGGAGCCAGCCATATAGGCCTGAGCGACCTGTTCCATCTCCTCGGGAGTGTAGAACCCAGAGGTGTCGAGCTCCTCACCGAGGGTGTGCAACGCGTTCGGGTCGATGTCCGTGTTGATGGACGCTCCGGCGTAGTAGCGCTGGAAGTCCTTGACGATCATCTCCGGGTCGTTGACGAAGTCCACCACCATCGGGGTGGGCTTGTTCGCGTGGATGCGGTTGAGCCGCGAGAGTGTCTGAACGGTGGTGACACCGGAGAGTTGCTTATCGACGTACATTGCGCACAGCCGGGGTTCGTTGAAGCCGGTCTGGAACTTGTTCGCGACGATGATGACGCGGTAATCCTGCTCGTCGTCCTTGAAGGCGCGCTCCACATCAGGGACACCGTTGAGCTGCACCTCCGTGACCGGTTCGGAGCCCTCGTCCACGCGTACCGCGTCGGAGAAGGCGACCAGGGAGCGGAAGTCGTAGCCCTTGGACTGGATGTAGTGGTTCATCTCCTCCGACCAACGGACCGCGGCCTTGCGGGAGGAGGTCACGACCATCGCGCGGGCCTGCCCGCCCAGGTGGTGGGCGACGTTGCGGCGGAAGTGTTCGATAACGACCTCCACCTTCTGCGCGATGGAGGTTGGGTGCAGGCG
>DYZK01000086.1 GCA_020741275.1 Corynebacterium urealyticum | reverse complement strand
CGATGTGGGCCATGATGCCGATGTTGCGGACCTTCTTCAGGTCGGTCAGTGCTTCGAGTGCCACTGGTTAAAAACTCCGCTCAATCGTTGTCGAGCGGCCCGGACCTTAAGGTTGTTGGTCGCATAAGGCCTAGCGAGCCGCATTGGTCTGTTCAGGTTCTATTTTGCCATTTTTATGGCCGTCTGGAGTGGGGGAATTTTCCCTCCCCCACTACTCCCGCCTGGACTGGCCGCAGCGACCGCGGCCAGCCGGTCAAGCGACTACCAGCGGTAGTGAGCGAAGGCGCGGTTGGCCTCAGCCATCTTGTGGATGTCCTCGCGACGCTTCACGGACGCGCCGAGGCCGTTGGAGGCATCGAGAATCTCGTTGGCGAGACGCTCAACCATGGAGTTCTCGCGACGCTGGCGGCTGAAGGTGACGAGCCAACGCAGTGCCAGGGTGGTGGAACGGCCCGGACGGACGTCGACCGGGACCTGGTAGGTCGCACCACCGACGCGGCGGGAGCGAACCTCGAGGGCCGGCTTGACGTTGTCGAGAGCCTTCTTCAGGGTCAGGACCGGGTCGGTGCCGGTCTTCTCGCGGCACTGCTCGAGGGCACCGTAGACGATGCGCTCAGCGGTGGACTTCTTGCCGTCGATCAGGATCTTGTTGACCAGCTGGGAGACGAGGACGTCGCCGTACACCGGGTCCTTGACGAGTGGGCGCTGTGCTACTGGACCTTTACGTGGCATGGCTTACTTCTCCTTCTTGACGCCGTAGCGGGAACGTGCCTGCTTACGATCCTTGACACCCTGGGTATCCAGAGCGCCACGGACGATCTTGTAGCGAACACCCGGGAGGTCCTTCACACGACCACCGCGGACGAGCACCATGGAGTGCTCCTGGAGGTTGTGGCCCTCACCTGGGATGTATGCGGAGACCTCGATGCCGGAGGTCAGACGAACACGGGCGACCTTACGAAGAGCCGAGTTCGGCTTCTTCGGGGTGGTGGTGTACACGCGGGTGCACACGCCACGACGCTGCGGGGAGCCCTTCAGGCCGGCGGTAGCAACCTTGCCCGGCTTGTCGTGGCGACCCTTGCGGATCAGCTGCTGAATAGTTGGCATAGATAGACTTTCTTCTTTGGGTTTTAAACTTGCAGAAGCCTCGGTATGTCGTGAAACCCCTTGGCGGGGCACCCACTTGCTGACCTGGGAGGCAAAACACCCTTGAACAGCAAAAAATGGGGGCTCTTTCCGGGGCCACTACCGTTTTGTATCACTCCGCGCACTCGGCACGAAGATCCCTGTATTGAGCACCCTCTGCCGTTTACCGTTTGGTGCACGCCATCGGAGCAATACAATCTACACCGGTCAGAATATCGCAGTGGTGGCTGGAAACCAAATGCGCCCGGAGGTGCTTCCGGGCGCAAATCCAGGCGCAGGTGCCGGCAAGCGGCTGCGGGTGGCTGCGGGCGACCCTGGCTGGCGCTAACAGCCGGTACGCAGCCTCACCCCCGCGTTGCCGCCTTGCCTCCCCCAACCGCGAGCTAGTTGCTGCAGCTCTGTGGAATGTCTTTCTTTCCGCTCTTCCACTGCTTGAGCGCGTTTTCCACCGTACCGGCGTAGAGCTTCGCGCCCTTTTCGCCTGGGTGGATGCCGTCGACGAAGTCGTCATTTTCCTTCGCAGCCTCACACCAGTTCGCGAGGTACACGTTGGGAGCCTTGTTCGCCTCCTCGATGAGCTCCTCGTTGGCGTGTGCCATCCAGTCGCGGTCCCCGTAGGGCAGCACGTAGATAATGACGCGGTCCTTGCCCACGGCCTTTCGGATCTTCTTGAGCATTTCCGGATCCCCCGCCCCGTCGGAGGGGCCATTGGTGCCAAGGCCGAGCACTACGAACTCTCGCAGCGTCCCAGCATCCGCCATCTGCTGCAGGATCGGCAGGGCCGCGATGTAGTGCCTACTCTGCGCTGCATCGACGGTCGCTCCTGGGAACTTCTCCTGCAGCACTTCGGAGGACGCCAGCATAACGGAGTCGCCAACCATGCTGATCTTGTTGCCGCTAGGCATCTTGCGCTCCGCGACCGGGATCTTACCGCCGTCCTTCGGGACAGGCGGGGAGGCTTTCGCCGCTTCCTCATTAGCCTTCTGCAGTCGCTCGGACTTTTCCTTCAGATCCGATTCCAGGCTCGATTCCGTGGGCGCGGTGACCAGCCCGCAGGCAGTCAACGCCCCCACAAGGACGACAGCGAATCCGGCACTGAGTTTGCGCATCACGCCACCACTAAACCAGCCCCTGATCGTCTTGCGGTAACCGTGACGGCGGAACGGCGTTTCGATGTGGTTAAACGTCCACTCCGAGATCACGGCAGTAAGCACCACAGCCACGATGCCGACCAGCCACTCGGGCGCCCTAGGTGCCAGAACTGGAAGGGTCATCACGATCGGCCAATGCCACAGGTAGATAGAGAAGGAGCGATGCCCCAGCCAACGGAGCACACGGATGTTCATCCATTCGTCGATGGCGTTATCGCCACGCGCCAAGCCCATAACCACCAGGGATGTCAGCAGGCTGGCAATAACCAACCCACCGCGGTAAGTGAATGCGCTTTCCGCATGCACGGTCATCATCATCGCCACGAGCCCCACAAAAGCTAGCGCGGGGATCCAGTCCGCGAGCAGCTGATGCTTGAACCAGTTGAGGCGGCGGGGGTGGGAATCCGCCACCCGCGACCGCACCGGGGAGGTCAGCAAAAGCGCAACCAGTGAGCCCAGAAGCAGACCAAAGGCGTGGGTATCCGTGCCGTAGTACACCCTCGATGGATCCTGCTGCGGGTCGAAGATCAGCGCCATCGCCACCATCGAGGCGGCCGCCATCACCGCCGTCAGCACCGCCATGCGCGGGCGGAAGCGGGCTGCGTTGCGCCGAACGGCCAGCAGCACCAGCCACACCAGGATCGGCCAGATCAGGTAGTACTGCTCCTCGATCGCCAGCGACCAATAGTGTGCCGTGACCTGGATATCCGACTTCGCGAAATAGGATTCGGAGTTCGCGATCTGCACCCAGTTATTGACGAAGAACGCGGTACCGAAGAACTGGGTGCGCAGCTTCACCGCAAGATCGCCGCCGATCGTCCCCACCACCGCCGTCGTCATAATGAGGACGAACAGGGCCAACGGGGCGATACGCCGCAGACGCCTCTTCCAGAAAACCCGGAAGCTCACGCCCTGGGTAAGGGCGACTTCCCGCAGCAGAATCGACGTGATGAGGAAGCCGGAAAGCACGAAGAAGACGTCCACGCCCATGAATCCACCAGGCAGGAGGTCGCCGAAAAAGTGGTACAGCACCACGGCTGCCACCGCGACCCCTCGCAGCCCGTCGAGACCCGCGATCTGACGAATTCGGACGTGCACTTCTACTCCCTCCGGCTCGAATTGCCACCACGTGAGATTAGCACCACAGGCGGACAACATTGGAGCCGAAGAGGGGGGCTTTCGGGCCATGTTCAGTTAACCCCCAGCTCGCCTTCCCGTCACGGACAGGTGAGCGACGTGCGGCGGGTTTTTAGCGGCGCTTCTTGCCGAAGGTCTTGGTGATATTCAGGCCCGGGATGCCGGTCTGAATGCGGATCATCTGCTGCCCATTGGCCTTCTGGGTGATGCGGGCCGGCCCTAGCTTGTAGGAGCCGCCCACCCCGCCGCTGGAGACGTTGATGCGGCCGTTGCGGCCGACCTTCTTGGACTCACGAAAAAAGATTCCCATGGGCTCAGAGTCTAGCGGGTAAGGAGAGGGGATCTCTTTCCTGTCTCGCTGTGCCGGTTGTGGTCTCGCCCGGTTGTGTTATCGACCACGTATCGGTCTGCCCAACACTGCTGACGCTGAGCTGCACTATCCTCTTAGCCATGAACGACGACGCCCTCCGTTGCGATGACAA
>DYZK01000085.1 GCA_020741275.1 Corynebacterium urealyticum | reverse complement strand
GTGAAGCGGGATACAGATATCCAGATCCTGCGCACCCGGGGTACCCGCCAGCTCGCGGAGGGTGTGTGGTTGGCGGACCTGAATGTGGAGGTCTCGCACACCGTGACTGGCTTTACCAAGCGGCTGCCGGGTGGGGAGATCATCGATAACGTGCCGCTGGATTACCCGCCGGAGCGGCTGCGCACCCGGGCGGTGGCGTACACGATCGCGCCAGATGTGTTGCTTGACCTGGGCCTTCCGGAGCCGACGTGGCCGGGAACTTTGCATGCGGCGGAGCACGCAGCGATCGGATTGTTGCCACTGATCGCGACGTGCGACCGGTGGGATATCGGTGGGGTATCGATCGTGCAGCACCCGGATACGGGACTGCCCACGGTGTTCGTCTACGACGGCTATACCGGCGGGGCGGGGTTCGCAGAGAAGGGCTTCGCGGATTTCGGCCGATGGATGGCCGCGACTGCGGAGGCCGTGGGGGCGTGCGAGTGCGAGGCTGGGTGCCCGTCGTGCGTGCAGTCCCCGAAGTGCGGGAATGGCAATGACCCGCTGTTCAAGACGGGCGCGCTGGAGCTGCTGCGTTTCCTGGCCGCCGCGACGGCGCAGGACTAGCCGGCCCGCTGAATGCTCCATCGATGCGTTTTGCAGAGTTTGATGCCGTTTTCCACCCGATTTCCGGCATCAAACTCTGCAAAACACCCTGAGGGAAGCGAGGAGAAGCCGGGGAGGAGCCGCGGGGGAAGCGAGGGCCGCGGGAGGGATGCCCAGAGGGTAGCCGTGGGAGCCGGGGTTCCAGCGAGGACGCAATGCAATGGCACAGCGCGAGAACACCGGGCAACGCGGAGCTTTCAGTGAGAAGGGCGAAACAAGCACAGCGGGGCAGCTACTCTGAGGAACACCAAGTATTTTTGCTCCCGAACCTAATGATCTGGAAGGAACGCCGATGCCCGCCTTTCCTCGCTCACTGAGCACTCGCACCCGCCGAACCACCGCCGCGCTGAGCGCCGCCACCCTGGCATTTGGGGTTCTTGCCGCTGGTAGCGGCGCCGCCACCGCTGCCCCTGGTTCCTCCACTGGCGGAACCGGAAACCCGAACGCGGGCTCCTCCCAGGTCTTCGGCTCCATCGCAGATACCACCCCGCGCCCGCTAGTCAACCTCGGCGATCCGATGCGCGACCCAGCCCCGTACACCAAGCCCACTGCGGATTCCGGCCTCACGTGGAGCTCGGTCCCGGCATCCCCGGGCGAGCACATCGCGCAGGTCCCGCTTGACGAGTCCCTGCGCCTGGCCAACGCGGGCGCCCAGTACCGCGTCGCGCACTCCACCTCTGACCAGCACGGAAAGGTCGTGGCTTCCACGGGGGCGATCTTCCTCCCCAAGGGCACCCCGCCCGAAGGCGGCTGGCCGGTCCTCGCCTGGGCCCACGGCACGGTGGGAATGGACGACATTTGCGCACCCAGCATCAACGACCGCGGCGAGCGCGATAGCGCGTACCTCAATCACTGGCTTTCCCAGGGCTATGCCATCGTCGCCACGGACTACGCGGGTCTCGGGACCCCGGGCCTCATGAGCTACCTCAACTCCCAGGCCACCGCGGATTCCGTCGTAGACTCCGTGATCGCCGCCCACAAGGCTGATCTTTCTGAAGCACTGCCTGCAGAGAGCAAGGGCCAGCCCGTCCTCTCCAAGAAGTGGGCCGTGATTGGCCAGTCGCAGGGCGGCGGCGCGGCATTGAACGTGGCGCACGGTGCGACGTCCCGCTCCCAGCCAGCGGGCCTGGACTTCCGGGGCACCGTCGCCACCGGTGCACCCGCTTATATTGAGGAGATCGTGCTCGCGGGCGGCCCCACCTTCCCGGCTATCCCACTGCCAGCGGGCCTGAACAGCTACGCGCTGTACATTCTCGCCGGGTTCCGCGAGGCCAACCCCGATATCGACGTGGACTCCGCGCTAACCAAGGAGGGCCGCAAGATGGTCGATGCTTCCCTGAAGAGCTGCCTCTCCGAGACCGCCGACGCCGTCCGCGGCACCAACCTTGCACGCGCGTTCAAGAAGCCGTTGCGGGACGTCCCTGGCCTACCGGAGGCGCTGCGCAACTACATGGCGACCCCGACCACCGGCTATGACCGTCCGGTCTTCCTCGGCCATGGACTGGCCGACATGGACGTCCCGACCCCGATCGGGCTCTCCCTGAACACAGAGATGTGGCTCAAGCAGTTCTCCGGCAGCCCCCGAAACGCGCGCGTGGAGGTCCGCTGGTACCCGACCGACCACGGTGGCACGGTGCCGGCGTCCCAGGTTCACTCCACCCCGTTCCTGAAGTCCATTTTCGACGACGACGCCGCTCCGGGTCCCGTCGGCTCGCTCGGTTCCGCCGATCCGTCGGGCGCCCCCGCGAAGTCCTAGTCCGTAGTTCCGGCGCCCCGCACCACATCGACACGTTTTGCAGAGTTTAATGCCGCTTTTCAGCCGATTTCCGGCATCAAACTCTGCAAAACACCCTAGGAGCTCTGCAAAACACCCTTAGGAGAGTCCGCGGGGAGCCGCGCGCGAGCCGGGGAAAGCTGTAGGGAAGCTGCAGGAAGCCGTGGGGAGTCGCGCGCGAGCGGGGGGAAGCTGTAAGGGGGCCGCGCGGTCCCGTGGGGTGTTCCCGCGGGGCTCCAACGTCGGCTCACATCGGGCCGCCCCCCGACGGCTCACATCGGGCCGGCCACCGCCGTAGCGTGCCGACCCTTCACCGAAACTTCCACGCCCACTGTGTCCGGCCCTTCCGGCCCCACCTCACAGCCCACCAGTTCAGCGGCGTTGGCCCGCGCGAAGATCCCGGCGATCCCGCAGGCATCCGCGTCCCCGGCCACGTGCGCCTGCGCAGCAGACAGTGCCACCAAGTCGGCGGCCACCACCGCCCGCTGGTGCGCGTCCACCTGCCCGAACCCCAGCACGATCACCCCGCACAGGGTGATGAGCCCCAAGATGGAGCTAACTCCCGCTGCTGTCGGCATTCGGCTCCTCCAGGATCGATTCCTCGACGGTGACGTCGAACAGCGGGGCCTGTTTCGTCAGCCGCACCGTCACCATGGACCACGGCGTCTCCCCCACGGGCTTGCGCGTGATCTCCACCGTCTCCCCCTCGCGGCCGGTGAGTTCGCCATCGCCCACCCCGAGGGCCGCCATGCGCGCGACATCCCGGGCGCTCGAATGCGCCGCCATGCTGGTCGCCAGAGTGCTGAGCCCCGCGACCAGCAGTCCGACGGTCACGGCGATGGCGGTCAGTACGGATGCCCCCTCCACCGTGTTCATCTACTTGCCTTCGCTTAGGGCCCGCTCGAAGATGCCGCTGAGCGCGCTCTCCACTGCATCCGACGTCACCACCGTGTACAGCAGCGCCCCGAGCGCCGCGGCAGCCACGCACCCGAGCGCATACTCAATCGTGCTCATCCCAGATTCATCCTCGTACTGCGCCCTCGCAGCACCCCGAATCCACAGCTCAGCGCGCTGAAACAAGCTCAGCCCGCCGGATGTCTCCGCAACCACGATCTCCGGCTGCGCGGCAGTGTTCTTGGTGTTCATGGTCATTGTTCTTTCCCTTTCGGTGTCTTTTCTTCGGTGTTTTTGTGTCGCCTTTGACGTATGCCTATTTCCCTCACGCCTTCATTCTTTGCCTTCGATTTGATCCCCTCCTTATTCCTTTTCGACGTCGCCCCCGCCGGCCTTAGATCCCCGCCAGCCCGATGACCAGTGGCACCAAGCCGATGAGCACGAATGCCGGCAGGAAACACAGGGTCAGCGGTGCGGCGACAGCGATAAGCACGCGTTCCGCACCCGCCTCAACCTGGTTCAGGCTGTGTTGACGGATGCGCCGAGCCTGGGCCTTCGCGCCGTCGGCCAGCCTGGTCCCGGCCCTGGTCTGCTGAACCGCCTGGCGTGCCACGGGGCCGTAGTGCTCGTGGCTTTTGAGTGGCACCCAGGCCGCCGGGCCTGCTCCCAGCTGGAGCAACGGCTCAACATCGTGGGCCGGCCCCTTGCCCGGCCCGACCGCTACGCCCCATGCTGTGGCCACCGGTAGCCCTGCAGCCAGGGCCAGCGCAAAGATGTCCAGGTGCCGGGCGACGGCCAGAGCCTGCCCGGTGGGCCCGGCGCGCCGACCCACCCCACCCAGTACCTGGGCGGTCAGCGCCTCGGTCCACAGCACACCGGCGCAGGCGAGCATCGCCCCAATAAGCAGAAGGCCAAGCCCGATCACCCTGCCGAAAAGCGTGCCGCCGGGGTCCAGTCCCATGCTCTGGCCGATGCCCACCGCCCCCACGGGCATCGCGAGCAGCAGTACCTCCGTGAGCCGGGCCCCGGCCATCGCCGCTGCGGTTTTCTCTTGCTGGGCAGAGTGCGCTTCCAGATCCGCGACGATGCTGTCCGCCAGCGGCGCGAAGCTCATGCCCGTGCGCTCGGCGAGCTCCCAGAGCTCGCAGAACTCCGCAACGTCCTGGGCCACCAGCTCAGCAGAGCCCTTCCCCGTTTTTGACCCAACACTGTCGCCCTCGCAGCGGACCTCTCCCCGGTCCCGCAGCGCCTCCGTGGGGCTTGCGCCGAGGCGGACCTGTGCGGCAATGAGCGCCAGCTGCCCGCCGAGCCGCGCCCCGGCATCTCCCTCCGCGTCGGCCTCTTCCTCCTCGCAATCCGCAGCCGCGGACTCCACCGCGTCCGCCACCCTGGCCCCGGCGGCGACTTCCCGGGCGCAGCTGTCTGCGAGATCCCGGAACAGCTCTAGCTGCCGGCGCTGGGCCCTCCCGTCGCGGATCCGTACGCCCACCCGGTAGCCAGTGAACGCCCCCATCGAGGCGACAGCGGTCAGCGTCAACACGATCAACAAGGTCATGGCAGCCCCTCCCAACCGTCGAGGGGACACCCGTCCCACACCGGCCGGAGCCGCAGATCACGGGCCGAGCTTCCTCCCGAGCTTCCTTCCGGCGCCGTTCCCAACGCTCCCGCCGCTAGCCCACCCTTCGCTTTCGACGACGCTCTGTCCGTCACCGCGATCGTGGCCACACGCCGCCGACCACCAGTGCGTTCCAGGTGAACGACCACGTCAATCCCGTCGGCAGCCTGCGCGTGCAAAGCTTGCGAGTTCAACCCCGCCATCGCCCCGAGCGCGGCCAGCCGCCCCGGCACCGCAGCCACCGAGTTGGCGTGCATCGTGCCGGCCGACCCGGCGTGCCCCGTATTCAGAGCAACCAATAAGTCCGCGACTTCCGCGCCACGGACCTCGCCCACGACAATCCGGTCCGGCCTCATGCGCAGGCACTGCCGCAACAACAGCCGCATCCCGATCTCGCCGGCACCATCAGCATTTCCTTCGCGCGCAGCCAGAGCCACGACGTGCGGATGAGTCGGCATGAGTTCCGGGGTGTCCTCCACCACCACGATGCGCTCATGCTCAGGGACCTCCCCCAGCAGGGCGGCAAGTAGGGTCGTCTTCCCCGTGCCCGTACCGCCGGTGACCAGTAGATTCTTGCGTGCGAGCACGAGCCTGCGCAGCTTGTCGCGCACCTCGACGGGCATCATTCCCGCCTCGCAGAGATCCTCCAGCCCCAGGCGACCCCTCGTTAGCGTCCGCAGGCTCACACACGCCCCACCTCGCGCTGGCGGCGAAAGCATCGCATGCACCCGCAGGGCCGCCGCGGGGATCCCGGGCGGCAGGTCGTCGATGATGCCGTCGGCGAATGGCCGCGCGTCGTCCAGCCGCACCCCACACACTGCGGCGAGGCGAACCGCGAGTTCCCGCACCTCGGGCGGCGCAAGGTGCACCGGGGTGCGCTCGACGCCGTGCCCCCGATCGGCCCACACCGCGCCGTCGGGATTGACCACCACGTCGGTCACGCCTGGCTCTGCAAGCACTTCGGTCAACACACCTAAGCCGGACAGCTCCCGCTGGATATCCTGCAGTTGCCGCACGGTATCCGGGATGTTTTCATACGATGCCGCCCCGGTCACCGCCTCCATCGCGCTCAGAATCTCGGCCTCGCTGGCCTGCCTGGCACCCTGCACTGCGAGCTGGTGGCGCACCTTATCCAGCAGAGAGTTATCGGCAGCCACCGCCGTGTCAGCACCCTGATCCCCCGCCGCATCTGGCGCAGCCCCGCCCGGGATCAGACGCAGCTTGTTGAGTCCGTCAGCAATCCACATCGCGTCCCCTCCCCCACGCGTTCGCTCCCGGCAGGTGTCCCAGGAGGCGCACGCCGAGCTGTAGGTCTTTGACGCTCGCCTCGCCCGCGCACCCGTCCAGCGGCTCCGCGGCGATCGTCCCGTCCCACGGCCACAGTTCCACCGGTCGCCTGCCCAACATCTGCCGCAGCGCGATCGGAGTCTCCAACCCCGCTTCCTCCCGTAGGACGCCCATCGCCGGCACATCTGCTGCGTCCAGTTCCGCCAGGCAGCGACCCAGCGCATGCACCCCCGCGACGGTCGGGCGCGTCACGCACACCACGAGGTCAGCTGCCCCGTTGGTCGCGCTTACTCCTTGGTCCTCTGGCGCTGAAGCCTCCTCCCGCGCATCCGCCATCGGGTTCACGCGCCCGCGGTCCACCACCACGACCCCTGCTCGGGGATACTCTGCGGTTCCCGCTGTGGGGCGATCCACCACAAGGTCCGTATTGGGTTCCGGACGACCGCCCGCAGCATCGAGCCGCCGGGAGCGGAACCTCAGCCCCGTCCCGCCCGGCGCAACCGGCCATCCCTCTACTGGAACGCCCTCGCCGCCGCGCTCGCCGGGGCCTCGCTCACCCATACGCCGCCCCGGCACGCCTTCCCAGCCACACAGCAGATCGAGCCCCACCGAATCCGGGTCGTCGTCCACGAGGCTCACCGGGGTGGCGTCCTGGGAAAGGCAGTGCGCCAGAGCCAGCGCGAGATGCACCGCGAGGCTGCTGGTGCCCGCCCCACCTTGGACGCCGTGGACGTGGATGCGGGGCGTGTCGATCACCCCCAGCTCCTCGGCAAGCTCCAGCGCCCCACCAGCGGTAACGGGCTCGCTCAAGGCTCCGAGCAGGGCATCGTCGATGCGTCGCAGCCTGAGGTGTTGACCATTCGGAAACTTAGACTCCGCCTCGTCCTGGCGCAGCTGTTCCCGCCCGGTCGCCGCGACAGCCATGGCCACGGCGTCAGCGCTATCGTGGTCGGCCACGTCGACGATCAC
>DYZK01000084.1 GCA_020741275.1 Corynebacterium urealyticum | reverse complement strand
CGGGCAAGTGGCTGGAACAGAACTGCCTCACCCCACCGGAAGATGGCGGGGTAGCCGGTGAATAACAGCGACAACAGGTAAGGTGACCAGCATGAGCAATCGGGAGAACTGGAGCCAGAAAGCCGCTGCGGGCGGTGCCGGGCAGACGGACGGGCAGAACAGCGGGCCACGCGTACTGATGGTGCTGCTCGTGGTGCTGGCGCTGATCGCCAGCATCCTGATGCTGTTCCTGGATTCCGACCTGTGGCTGAAGATCGCGGTCATCGCCGCACTCTGGGCCGCCTTCCTGGGCATCGTGCTGGTGTCCAAGTACTCCAGCGCGCTGCGCGCGGAGCAGAAGCGCGTGAATACCCTGGAGCGAGCCCACCGCGCGGAGATGGAGCGCGAGGTCGCGGGCTACCAGCAGCGCGAGGCGGCGCTGAAGGAAAACTACACCCGCCAGCTGCGCAACCAGCGCGACGAGCACCTGGAGCAGCTGCGCCACGAGCTGATCTCCCTGCGGGCCCAGCTTGCGGAGATGTCCGGCGAGGAGCTGGACGACGAGCAGACCGCCGTGCGCGCCCGCGCCGAGCGCATCATCGAGCTGGATCGGGGCGGCCAGCAGCCGGCGGACCGCCGTTACCGGACCGGAACGGCTGGGCAGCCGCAGTCCGCGCAGGCTGAGCAGCGCGCAGCACGCGGCAGCCAGCCGGGCGCGTCCGCCCGTGCTGCCTCCTCCGCGGGGTCCCCGACCCTCGGCCACAACAGCGAGCCGAGTTCCGACCGCCGCGCCTCGGCCTTCTCCACCGGCAGCTTCGCCGCCGTGAAGTGGACCGGGGATAATACCGATGAGACCACGCAGATCCCGATCGTCGTGGATTCCAACTCCTCCAGCAGCGCCCAGAACACTGCCCAGTCGGGAGCTTCCGGCGCGCAGGCCGCGGCGAACCGTGGCTCCGAGGCCGCCGAGCCCAAGGCCACGGGCCGGGGCCACCACGAGCAGCGTGAGGCCGCGCAGGCTGAGCCGCAGAAGCGCGCAGCCCAGTCCGCACCGCGCACCGAGCCGGCGTTCCGCGCCTACGAGCCGAGCCCGGCTGCGACCGAGCAGGCCAGCGAATCGGCAAAGAAGCAGGCTGCGCCCCAGGCGGAGAAGCAGCGCGAGGACGCTGCCCCGGAGAAGGGCGGTGCGCACGAGTACCGCGCCGGCCGCCGCCGCGCGGACGAAAACGCCGAGGGCCTGACGGTCGCAGAGCTCATGAAGCGCTTCCAGCAGAACGACAAAAACTAGCTCGAACCGCGACCTCAAAGAGCTAGCACCGCGACCCAAAGACTCAGCATGATTGATCGCCAACCCCCACGCCTGAGCGTGGGGATTATTTCTGCCGGCGCCGTCGGGCTCGCCCTGGCCGCGGCTTTCACCCGGGCCGGGCACCACGTCCACGGCATCCACGCCCACTCCGAGCGCTCCCAGGCGCGGGCTACCCGGCGCGTTCCGGACATCCCCATCGTTTCGCTGGCCGAGGCCGCGATGGCTCAGCTGGTTGTCCTCGCCGTGCCGGACCCGGTGCTGCCAGAAGTCGCCGCCGAAGTCGCCCGCACCGTCCGGGACGGCCAGATGGTCATGCACACCTCCGGCCGTAATGGCTGCCAGGTGCTCCAGCCCATCACCGACGAGGGCGCGCTCCCGTTGGCCCTGCACCCCGCGATGGGCTTCGTCGGCACCCCGCAGGACACCGAGAACCTGCTGGGTTGCGGCTGGGGGGTCACCACCGACTCCGAGGTCGGCCAGGCGGTCGGCGAACTGCTCGTCCAGTCCCTCGGCGGCGTGGCCGTCCACATCGCGGAGGACCGCCGCCCGGCCTATCACGCCGCCATGGCCCACGCCGCGAACCACCTGGTCACCGTCATTTCGGACGCCCACTCCATGCTCAATGCGGTGCTCGATAAGCCGAACGATCCGGCCGTCATCGAGGGGGAGGGGGAGTCTAGCGAGGCCCGGCTGCTGCTCAACTCCATCGTTCGAGCCGGAGCGGACGCCACCTTGTGCGAGCACCTGGGCGCCCTGACCGGCCCCGCCTCCCGCGACGACGCCCCCGCCGTCCTCGCACACCTCGAAGCGCTGCGCCAGCTCTCCGAAAACTCCGCCGACCCGAACTCCCACGACCTGCACCTGCGCTACCTACCGATGGCCGAGCGCACCGCCCAGGCGGCAGGCTCCCCGGAAGTCGAGCGAGCCCTCATGGCCTACCGCAGCGAACACGGGCTACCCGGTGGACTAACCTAAAACGCATGACCAAGAACCAGCCCAGCCCCCAGGCCGACTCTCAGGCAAGCCCCCAGCCCTTCCGCCGCGGCGAGGCCACCCTGATGACCACCATCGACGAGTTCAGCCAGGTCACCCGCGCGATGCGCAAGGCCGGCAAACCAGTGTGCCTCGTGCCCACGATGGGCGCGCTCCACGAAGGCCACCTTTCCCTGGTCAAGGCAGCAAAGACGGTCCCGGGCGCCTTCGTCGCGGTCAGCATCTTCGTCAACCCGCTGCAGTTCGCGGAGGGCGAGGACCTGGACGCCTACCCCCGCACCCTCGACGCCGACGTCGAAAAACTCAAGGCCGCGGGCGTAGACGCCGTCTTCGCGCCCTCTGCCCGGGAGATGTACCCCAACGGCCCCCGCACCACGATTCACCCCGGTCCAGCCGGCGCGATCCTGGAGGGTGAGCACCGCCCGACCCACTTCGCGGGCATGCTCACGGTGGTCAACAAGCTCTTCCAGATTTCCCACTGCGACCACGCCTTCTTCGGCGAGAAGGACTATCAGCAGCTCGTCCTGGTCCAGCAGATGGTCAACGACCTCAACCTGGAGCTGCGCGTCCACGGCGTGCCGATCGTCCGCGAGGGCGGCGGGTTGGCGTTGTCCAGCCGCAACGTCTACCTCTCCGACGAGGAGCGCGAGCTGGCCCTCACCCTCTCCGCAGCGCTCACGGCCGGTTCCTTCGTCGCCGAGGACGGCGCGGATGCGGTGCTGTCCACCGCCCGGGCCATTCTCGACGACGCCGAGGGCGTCGAGGTGGACTATCTCGCCCTTCGTGGCACCGATCTCGGCGAGGCCCCGGAGACCGGGGACGCCCGGCTGCTGGTCGCCGCGCGCGTGGGCAGCACTCGGCTGATCGATAATGTTGGCGTGCCGATTGGTGTAGGGTTCAAGAACTTGGACCCCGAGCGGGGCGTAGGCGGCCCCGCCACGGCCATGCCCGGCGCCGCAACCGAGAGCTAGGAAAGTTAGGTTTTCCCGTTGTTCCGCACCATGCTGAAGTCAAAGATCCACCGCGCGACGGTCACCCAGGCCGACCTGCACTACGTGGGCTCCTGCACCATCGACGCAGACCTGATGGACGCCGCAGACCTCCTCGAGGGCGAGCAGATCGACATCGTCGATATCGATAACGGCAACCGGCTGACCACCTACGCCATCACCGGCGAGCGGGGCAGCGGGGTCATCGGCATCAACGGCGCGGCCGCCCGGCTGATCAGCCCCGGCGACCTGGTGATCATCATCGGTTACGGCATTTTCGATAATGCCGAGCTGGGGGATTACCACCCGCGGGTGATCTTCGTCGATGAGAACAACAAGCAGGTTGAGCTGGGGGAGGACCCGGCCCACGCCCCGGCTGGCAGCGGCCTGAAGGACCCACGTCACCCGGAGGGGGAGTAGCCCCTGAGGGGATTTTCGGCCCGCCTGCGCCATCGGTGCGTGGCGGGCTTTGCCACTATGTATGGCTGTGATTAACAGCACACCATAAAAGATGCATTACAGATACATCTTTAAGAGCTTTTTGGATAGGTTGGAATTATGCAACTCACAACATTCGCTGACCTGGGGCTTCGCGTACTGATGGTGCTCGGCGCCACCCAGGCTGTGGGTGCTGCCGAGCGTTCGCCGGTACGGATTCAGGACCTTGCGGACCAGCTCAACGCCTCGCGAAACCACGTCGCGAAGGTCGTGAACATGCTGGCCAGCGACGGGCTTCTCGAATCCATTCGCGGGCGTAACGGCGGGGTGCATATCACTGAACAGGGCATGCACGCGAGCGTCGGCGCACTCCTGCGCCAACTCGAAGGCAACAGGGAAGTCGTCGACTGCGAGGGGGCGCTGCAATGCCCCCTCGCTCGCCACGACTGCGCGCTGCGTCACCGGCTTGCCGCCGCACAGGAGGCGTTCTTCGCCACTCTCGACGGGGATACCGTCGGCGATCTTGTGTCCGCGACGAAGGGTCTCGCAGCCGGAGCCTCCGGCGGGCCCGTGCCACTCGGCGCTCCAACGCTCAAGGCAAGGCCCACGATTTAACATCCCTGCGGGGAGTTTTGAGGAGGAATGATTCGCAATGTTCATCACCGAGACCCCAGTCAATGCCCGTGGCCGCTTAACCCCAGGTAATGCTGAGATCATCAAGCAGACCCTCCCGCTCGTTGGTGCGAACATCACCAAGATCACCCCCATCTTCTATGAGAAGATGTTCGCCGCCCACCCTGAGCTGATCGCCGATACCTTCAATCGTGGCAACCAGAAGTCCGGGGAGCAGCAGAAGGCACTGGCTGCCTCCATCGCAACCTTTGCTGCAATGCTCGTGGACGATAACGCACCGGATCCGGTGGACATGCTCTCCCGCATCGGCCATAAGCACGTATCTCTGGGGATCGTGGAAGATCAGTACCCCATCGTTCACGACAACCTCTTCGCCGCCATCGTCGAGGTGCTCGGCGAGGACGTCGTCACCCCCGAGGTCGCCGCGGCCTGGGACGAGGTCTACTGGCTTATGGCCAAGGTTCTCATCGATTACGAGCGCGAGCTCTACCGCTCCGCGGGAGTCGCCGACGGTGAGGTCTTCACCACGGCCGAGATCATCTCCCGCAAGCAGCTGCCCGCCGAGGCGATGGAATTCACTATCCGTCCGGACGAGATGACGGAGAAGTTTATGGATGCCCTCCCTGGCCAGTACACCTCCATCGGTGTTCGACTGCCCGACGGGGCTCGCCAGCTGCGTCAGTACTCCCTCGTCGATGTCGACAAGGAGACGGGCTGCATCCGCATCGCGGTCCAGCGCGACGGTGAGGTGTCCTCCTTCCTGATGGACTCCCTCTCTGATGGGGATCGTGTGGACGCTACCTTGCCGGCCGGTGATCTGGTGCTCGACGATTCAAACACCCCGGTGGTGCTCGTCTCGCAGGGCATCGGCTCCACCCCGATGGTGGGAATGCTGTCCGCCCTCGCCGCCGCCAAGTCTGAGCGCACGGTCGTGGTGCTCCACGCGGACTCCTCTGCCCAGGACCACGCGCAGCGCGATCTTCAGGAGAGCTTGAGCGCGCAGATCGGTGCCACCTATAACCTCTTCTACCGGGAGAGCGGCCAGCGCATGAATCTGGGGGAACTGATGAATGAGGGCGTACTGCCAACTGGTGCGCACTGGTACCTGTGCGGCGGAACGTCCTTCCTGCAGGACATTCGCGAGCAGATCGCCGATGGCGAGCAGGCGCTGGCTCCGGAAAAGGTCGCCTTTGAGCTCTTCAGTCCGAACGACTGGCTGATCAGCTAAAACTGGCCTCATCCGGCAGGGGCATAGCGGGGTTCGGCCAGTGGTGGGCCGGGTCCCGTTTGCCGTGCCATGGATGGGTTAATCTGCGTCGGTGAACCGCTCACGGGCGTGTACCGGCGATGCAGTAGTCTGGTGGGGTGACTTCAAAGAATCCATCCACCAGCAATGATGAAATTCCCGAGCAGATGCGCGTTCGCCGCGAGAAGCGCGAGCGCATCCTTGACGAGGGCCGTCAGGCTTATCCAGTAGAAGTTCCCAGGACTCACTCGCTGGCGGAGGTTCGTCAGCAGTGGGCAGTGAAGCCCAAGGAGGACGATCCGGAGGCTGCGGAAAAGCTCGCCGCTCTTCCGGAGGGGGCAACCCTCCTCGACGTCGGTGAGGAAACGGACAGCGTCATCGGCGTGGCTGGCCGCGTGATGTTCGTCCGCAATACCGGCAAGCTGGCCTTCGCCACCCTCCAGGACGGCGACGGCACCCAGCTGCAGGTCATGCTCTCCCAAGCAGAGATCGGCGCGGAAGCGCTGGACCGCTGGAAGGCGGAGGTCGACCTGGGCGACATCGTCTTCGCCAAGGGGCGCGTGATCTCCTCCCGCCGCGGCGAGCTTTCTGTCATGGCCCAGGAGTGGACCATGGCCGCCAAGGCGCTGCGTCCGCTGCCGGTCGCGCACAAGGAGATGAGCGAGGACGCCCGCGTGCGTCACCGTTACACCGACCTGATCATGCGCGAGGAAGCCCGCAAGAACGCCATGACCCGCATCAAGGTGATGCGCGCCCTGCGCCACGCCCTGGAGCGTCGCGGCTTCAACGAGCTCGAAACCCCGATGCTGCAAACCCTGCACGGCGGTGCCGCGGCTCGTCCGTTCGTAACCCACTCCAACGCGCTGGATATCGACCTCTACCTGCGCATCGCGCCGGAGCTGTACCTCAAGCGCGCCGTCGTCGGTGGTCTGGACCGCGTCTTCGAAATCAACCGCAACTTCCGCAATGAGGGCATCGACCGCTCCCACAGCCCGGAGTTTGCGATGCTGGAGACCTACCAGGCGTACGGGGACTACAACACCGCTGCGACGATGACCCGCGAGGTCATCCAGGAGGTCGCCGAGGAGGTCTTCGGCACCACCAAGCTGACCATGCACGACGGCACCGAGTACGACCTCGG